>NZ_WHOR01000022.1:0-38393 GCF_013340925.1 Azospirillum formosense | reverse complement strand
CGACCGCCCGGGCCCGAGATGCGGCCCGCGGGCCCCCCCGCCGGGGTCGTCTCGGCCACGCGGCCGTGGAACTCCTACGGGGCGATGATAAAGGAAGCCCCCCGCCCGGCCCTCCCCACCCTCCCCTCCCGCGGCGGCGGCGCGGCCCCGAATGTCGGGCGGGCCGGAAGCCAGCAGGGAGCGGCGGTGCTGGCCGCCATGGCTTTCAGCGTCTTTAAAGACCTGGAACCCGCCGATCTCGGCACAGACGCTGCGCCCTTGCGCCCATTGCGGGTTCGCCCCCGCCCGGTGCAGGTGAGTCGCCCCGCCCGTCGGGTCGTCGAGCAGACCGGCCACCGCGCGGCGGGCGATCCGCTGGGCGGCGGCGAAGACCGGGTCCGCGGCGGTCACCGACAGCAGCCCCAGCCGTCCCGGCGCGTCCGGGCCCCAGCAGGGAAACTGTCCCGGCAGCCGGCAGACGGCGACCACGTCATTCCCCCACCACCATCCTCCCTGGTCGCGCGCCCGGCCGACGCGGTTCATCACGACCGCCGCCACCGCCTCCATGGCCCGCACGGACTCACCACGCGCCTCCCCCCACAGGGTGCGGGCGAGCGTGTCGACGGCTTGGCCGGGCGCATCGGCTGACAGCCCCTGCGGCGCGGCCATCGATCCGGGCTCCGGCTTCAGGACACGCGCCCTCATCGGCGGCCCCCATCGCCGTAGGGCGGGGCAAACGGCGCGCAGCCGTTTTCCAGCTTGGTCTCGATGCGCAGCAGATGGTCGGTCAGCCGCCGCTCCACATCCTTCAGCGTCGCGACCGAGACGTAGGTCTTGGCGACCTCCAGCTTGTAGGCGGCCAGGCTCTCGCGGACCTGCGCCTGGGCGGTCTCGGCGCGCGCCCTCACCGTTTCCAGCGCGGACTCGGCGTCGCGGCGCAGCCGGGCGATCAGCCAGAACAGCCCGCCCATGACCGGCAGCTCGACCGCCGTGATCCACCAGGACAGGTCGATGGACTCCTGCATCTCCGTTCTCCAAGGAAAAAGGCAAAAGAAAAGGCCGCCTCCGGTCAGGGAAGGCGGCCCGTCGGAACACGGGACTTTGCGGTCAGCGATCACACATCCCATTCCTTCACCGGGACCGGCGAGGCCGCGGCGCGCCAATCCGGATTTCGCCCCGGCGCCGGCTGGGGGTCGAAGCGGAACGGCTCGCAGGACAGCGCGCCGGCCACCGCGTCCAGCCCGTCGTCGCGGCCCGTGTAGCGCCCGTCCGGCGACCATTCGCGCATCTCGCGGATGAAGGGCGTCTCCCACACCGTTGCGTGGGCGAGCAGCCGGCGGTCGGCCAGCAGCGCGTCGAACGCCTCGCGGATGCGCAGCGCCTTGGCGCGGCGGCTGGCCTCCTCGACCACGGCGGCGCCGACCTTCTGCGTGCGCAGCGCCTTGCGCAGCAGGCCGGGCAGGAAGCGCCCGATGCCGTTGATCTCCACATGCACCGCCGGCAGGTGATGCCGCTCCAGGAAGCGGGCGACCTGGAGGCACTGCTGCTCCGCCTCGGTGTCCGGATCGCCGGGGTCCACGGACAGGTAGAGCACGCGGTGCAGGTAGAAGCGCCCGTCCGCCCCGCCGAACACCGCGGCGACGACGCTGGAATCGCCGGGCTTGCCGCCCTCCGCCGCCGGACGGGCGAAGGCCGGGTCCCACCAGCAGGAGGCCGAAGCCATGCGCAGGCCGTTCAGCGTCAGCACCGCCCGCCCCGCCGACTCCCGGTACTCCAGTTCGCCGTCGTAGCGGCTCTGGAGGGAACCATAAACCTCAAACGAGGACCGTTGAAATCATTGAGAAATTTGGATTATCGAGAACCATAAAGCTCATTACGGGAACCATAAGCTTGTACCGCAGGGCGCTTTAGGAACCATAAAACTGTTCGCGCTTTGCAGACGCGGATCAGGAGGTGTGAGCTTGGAGGGAACAGCCACGAAACGCTCTCACTGAGCGTCGATTCGTCCGTTGCGCTCCCTCGAATGATTGGGGAGCATGGCGCCGCCGCACCCCGGAGCCTCCATGCACCACGACACGCTGCTCTGCCTCGACATCGAGACGATGTGCCCGACCGCCAGATCCTCCCGGCGGACTGGCCGGCGGAGAAGTTCCCGCCGCCGCACTGCCGCCAGATCGTGGCGATCAGCTTCGTCAAGGCGGCGACCTCGACTACGACGAAGAGCGGCTGATCCGCGGTTTCTGGAAGCATATTGCCAAGACGTTGCCGCGCGTCGTCACCTGGAACGGGCGCGGCTTCGATCTGCCGGTGCTGCGTCTGCGCGCCATGGTCTACGGCGTGCCGGTGCCGGCGTGGTTCCAAACCGGCGACAAATGGAACGGCTACACCCAGCGCTACCAGCCCGATTTCAACTGCGACCTCATGGAGCAGGTCGCCGACTACGGCGCCTCACCGCGCATCGGCCTGCAGGACATCGCCGACCTGATCGGCCTGCCGGGCAAAATCGGCGGGCACGGCAGCGAGGTGGCCGACATGATGGCGCGCGGCGAGCTGGAGAAGGTGCGGGCCTACTGCGAGTCGGACGTGCTGACCCTGTACGCCGCTTACGTCCGCTGGGCGCTGCTCACCGGGCGCACCGACCCGGCCGGGCACAACGCCAGCGTCGACAGCCTCGTGGAGTGCCTGGCCCACCAGCGGGCAACCCGCCCCCACCTGGGCGTCTTCCTCGACCGGTGGCAGGCCTCGAAGCGGCCGGCGCCGATGCATGTCCCATTGCCTCGCCCCACACTGGCTTCGGAGTCGCCGCACCTTGCTAGCGAACACGTTCTCTGATGAACGCAAAGCTCATCTGTGCTGCCTCAGCCGAGCATCTCAGCGAAACCGACAACGGGACGCATGCTCACCGAGAGGACTCGCTCATGCGGAAACCGAGGGATGCCATTCGTGCCTGCATTGCCGGTTCGACGTTGTCCTCTTTCTTCGACAGCCCCCTCGCTCCCGCCAACGTAACCCTCCCGATTCGCAGCATCGCTAGGGCCGCAGTCTGAAAGGGCATGCGATCAAGCAGCGGATGCCCGACCCGCTCGACGCCGCCCAGACGCCCGACCAAGTACCGGTCGGCGACGAGGTCCGACGGCTCGAGGGAAACCGATCCTTGGTCGGCCAGGTCACACCCACAACGGCAGAACCGAGGAGAGGCCTGTCCTCGCGCGAGCTGGACGCCGCACGCGGGACAGGCATCAATCAGCAACAGGCCGTGTAGCGGACAGGATGTTACGGCCGCCAAGCCCCACCAAGTTCTCCGGTGCGGCCGGCACGCCATCGGTCCGGCGCAATCCTCGAGATCGACTCGCAGGCAGTCGGGACAGATCCGACCAGCACCGCAAGATACGCGATTGAAAACTCTTGCGCTGATCAACTCGGCGCCGATGAACATAGCGCCGTTCTCGTCCACACACAGCGTCGATGCGCGAATGCGGGTTTCGGGGACGCTACTGAGAAGCGCGAGTTCAACCAAGCGGCGTCCGTTTTCGATCTCATGCACGAGGTTGGGGATTCCGACTGCCATCTCAGAAATGAACTCTCTGGTCGATGTGTGGCCGTGCCGTACCGCCAAGCGTCCAAGGAGCCCGTACGCAGGCTCAAAGGGTGCTGGCCTCACTCTCAACGCCAACCTGCCTAGAGCGCTGAAGCCTCTGATCGGTTTGTCCATCGAAGGTCAACTCCCGCGAGCCCTTCCGACACGGCCCCCCGGTTTGCGGCGCAGTATCTGTCAGCGGCTTGCCGCCAAAGATCGTGTACGCGCTTGACCAGCTGCAGGCTCACACCATCCAATCATCCGCTTTTGGACGCGTGGAGGAGAACGGCGTCAGGATCGGGTAAAGGGGGTAAAGGGCTGGCGCCCCTTCGCCTTGAGTTTGGTCTTGCGCGAGCCGCCTTTGCCGGAGTTCATTACTGTCACTCCCGACAGGCGGTCAGCGGCCACCCGCGACTCGGCCCATAGTTCCTTCAACCGGGCTTCGTCGCACAGGAAAGGATTGCTGTCGCGTGTTGCCTCGGCGGCCTTTGTCGCTTCTTCGGCCTCATCGAGAATGGTATCGAAGTCCAATACCTCGTCCTGATCGTAGGTCCGGTTCCAACTCGAATGGACGTCGGCCATCAATTCCAAGCTGAGCGATGGAAGGTTGTGTTCTTTGGCCAGGGAAAGGGCTTCGCTCGCATACTTCCACACGATGCCGATCTCCCCGCCGGTGGCGACGTACCATCGCCGAGCGACGTCGTGCCCTGCTAAGCCGGATGGTTCGGGCAAATCGAGCATTCTCTCGACCGTCCCCAGAATGCTGCAAAACGCAATGCGCCCTTGCTTGGTTGTCCAGTTGTATGGCCTTAACACCATCGCAGGCTGCAAACGCCGACAAAGCTGTCCATAGCGAGTAATTTTTAGGAGTTCCGGTAGACCAGTGATGACGATTTGCCTATTTGTCCGATTGAGAAGCGATTTTATGAATTCAGAGACGTCCTCGGTCGCGTCGTCGTCCTTTTCATGAACGAAGTGGTGTCCTTCATCAATAAATATCATTGATGTGCCCATTTCGTCGGCGTAGAATTCAATTTTCTCGATGATGTCGCTGGTATTCCAATGCTCACGCGCCTTGTAGCCAAAGGCACCCAAAAGAGCAGCCACGAGTGCGCGCTGGGTTGTTTTCTTCGCCGCTTCTACATAAACGATCCGACGAATATCGCCATCGCGCAAGGCCTTGACCTTTGCAGCATCCATGGCTCCAGGGGTATTTCCTGAGCAGACACTCTCGAGCGTAAGATCGGGATAATCCCGCATATAATCCTCAAGAGCCGTCGTTTTGCCTGACCCTGTCGCTCCGATAACAAGCAGAGCTCTGGCTTTGAGCCGTTTGCCACCCGGCGGTTTGTAACGGGCGTGAAGTCGACCAATGGCCGCTTTCGCTTGGACATGATTGGGATGCGGCACCACCAGGGATTCGAAATTGAGGATGGGATCCGCCAAGTTCGCCATGACGCCGGCTGGTTGACCACCGGCGCCCACGCTCACTTCATCTTGCTCGCCCATTGCTCCACCATTCTTTCGATTTCGTCGTCGAAGTTTTGCCTTGCCGGACTTCGGGGAGACGATGCCGGCGTGGATGCGGCGCTCGCGGATGGCACCGCGTGGGCCAGGGCCTTTGCCTTCAGGTCGGGTGCCGACGGTTGAGAGGATTCAGTGTCCAGGGGCGGCGGCAGTTGCGGGTCTGCCGTTATCGCCCCATTGAGCAGAGGGGTGAATGGCTGACCATTTGCCTCGTAACGGGCGGCCTTGGCCGCGGTTGCCGTTGCTGTACCATTTTCGAAAAGAGTCCGCACGGTTTCCTGTGCCAGGGTCTTTGCGTTTTCAAGATCCTTTACGGTGATCGGCGTTCCCGGCGGGAGATTGTGTTTTGCAATCAGCTTATGGACGTTATGCTGGTACTTGGAAACGTTCCGCGAAATTGCAGGGTCCGTACAGGGCAGCACGTACCACCGGCCGACATCGTCGTCGAAGATCCAAATTTCTCCATAATCATAAGGATCAACGCGGATGATCCACTTTTTTTTGAGACCTCCCCGACGCGCCTTGAGTTCCTCGAGCACCTTCGGATCAGAGTAGAGCAGGCCCTTGTAATGGACGCCAACGTTCGATATTGGTTTTTCTATGACTTCTCCGGTCATGCGGATGATGTGATCGAAGTCGGGAATTGGACGGACCGGATAGAGTTCCGTAAGCTGCCGCCACTTTTCTATAGGGCGGCACTTGATGGTGGGATGGACTGCCTCGTGGTATTCATCCACAATCCATTTTAGTATTTTGTGATTGACTTCGGCTAGGGTAAGCCGCGCACGAGCAACAGGATCATAAAAGTCCTTCGTCCGCGAGAGGATCGTGCCTTCTTCATGGCTAAACACCTGAACGCTGATGCTACCAAACAGTCGCTCAATTGCTCCTTTCAGCCAAGGCGTCTTCCTGGGCAAGTTGAAGACGGCAAAATTCAGCATGGCTTCCGTCAAGCGCAGGCTTTTCGACCGAAGTTCCTTGCCGTTGTCGCAGAAGACCCACTCGGGTATGCCATGACAGGGCCAGTCGTGTTCGAGGCCTTCGATTCCAGTAAGATCTTTTTTCCAAAAGGCATGCGCCAACGCACGCTGGAGGGACGCGTAGGATGGCACCTCAAAGCTCAAATGTGCTCCAAGGATGACGCGTGTCGCACGATCAAGGATGATGGTGAGCCATGGCCGCCCAAGAGGGCGCCCAGTGAGCGGATGAACGGCGATGAGATCGATCAAACAATGGTCAACTTCGACCTCTTCGAGTGGTCGCTCTGGTGGCGTTGTGCGCTCGAAAATACCGTACTTCAGGTAGGCAGCCCGCCGACCATAACGCTTTTCAAACTCCGCCCTCTCCGTATAGTTCCTATCGATAAAAACACGAAAAGAACGAAAGCTCACGCATGGAACATTTTTTTCTGCACAAATCTCCTCATATTTGCTGTAAGCGAAATTTTTCCTCTTACGCGGCATGCGCATATAATAGTCTTCGATGGCAACGCGCATAATTTTATAGGTGTCGAGCGCGTCATCCCATCGACGAGGATACCGCGCTTGGCGGTTTCCCCGCAGGTGACGATGCGGGATCAGAAGGCGTATGTCGCGCCCGTATTGACTCCAAAGGACGTACCACGCTCGGATGGTGTAGGGGTTCGGCTTCTGCAAGGGCGGCGTGCGGACGGGTTGAGCATCGGAACGTCGTGGCTTTCTTCTGCGTCGTAGGACCGCATCCTCGGCGGCCCGCCTAATCGCAAATTCAGTATCTTCCGCCTTCCACTCCTCACAATGAGCGGTGTAAACGGCCTCGGCAGCTGCGGCGTAGGCTTCCATTCGAACTGGATATGCGTCGATAAGGGCGTCGACTTTGGCCACATAGACGGTCCGCCGCTCTGCGTGCCGCCTTACCTCCTCCGGCCAATAGTCCCAAGTTTTCTCGAGAATATCTGCTATGTTCTTCGGCAATCCTTGAACGTTGCATGGGAAATGGATGAGCCGACGCGCCCCGTAGGCGTTATCAATCTCGTCGTCGCTCCAGGTCCGCGGGTCAGACCCATTGAAAGGTCTGAGCAAATAGCCCCCGCGCTTGCGTCCAACGATACCCCACAGCTCTGTACCGCCGGTAGCGTTACGGAATGCAAGCGTATCGCCAGGCTGGAACTTGAGCGGAATGGCGGCCATGCATGCCCTCCGATAAACGAATGGGTCAACGCGACGCTACACCCTATTTTTGCTATTTCTGATCATATATCTTACCATGTAATTGCAGACGCCCCCAGGAACCCATCTTCATTTCTTGATCAAATACTTACCAAAAGTAACATTTTCTATTTCGGAAATGCGCCGGCGATTGGATTGACCGACTTGAAGAGCTGTTTCGATCCACGCTCCTGCGAAGCCCTGACGACAAGTTCATCAGCCATATGCTGCTGCATCCGGTGTTTCGATCCACGCTCCCGCGTAAGGAGCAACGAAATCTGATGGGCGTTGTACCAGGGCTCGCGCCGATTTCGATCCACGCTCCCGCGTAAGGAGCAACTGTCTTCTGTTAAGGGGTTGCTGGATAAGGCCAATAAGCCATCAGTTGCGCGAGCCGTTTGCGACCGGCACGGCAAGTTTGGAAATGCCCGCAACCCACAATGAAAATCCATTGGCACACAATGCTTATACCTGTTGTCTACGAACCCATCCACCTTGCGTGTGCGCTTCGGGTTCGCGCAGTTGCACGCCGCGACAACTCTGCATCGCCGGACAGCCCAATCAGAACCTATCGAGGATCGTAATTCCGGTCGGCAGGGCCGTATGATCCACGCTGATCGCGTAGTCCTCGAAACGACGGGCTGGCGCCAGACGGTGCAAGTCAGCGCTCGTCAGGTCATAGGAAGCCCCTTCGAAATGGCGTTTAACGGTGACGCGCCGGAACAATGTCGAGGCCGGCGCATTCCCAAGTGCGCTGTCGTGGCGGAACAAAATCAATCGACGGCTGGCCATTTCGCCGCGGTTGGCGGAGCGGTCATGATCGAACATGTGTTCGAGCGCCGTCCACAGCATCTCCAAATCATCGTCGTCAAACCCACTCCCTTCGGCTTTTCGTGGCCTGTTCCCCGGAGCGGTTCGCTCAGCCAGTTTGGCCGAAATGAAACCATGGACGCGGTACAAGGCGTATGGAACGATGTACTTCCGCCCCATGGTCCGGTTTTCACGACGATCATTTCCAACCGCTGCGTCTTCGACCGCCGCAAGATCCTTCGCCTCCTTTTCCGTCGTGGCGGCCATGCGCGTCAACGTGATCTCCAGAGGCAGGATCGGTTCCAGTGATTGGGCAAAGGACAACTGCACCGGCCCACGGACCTGACCGCAGTTGACACCGGTGCTCATCACCGCGCCGAACGTCCGCACATCGAAAAAGTTGTCGCACATGAAACGGCGGATCGCGGCTTCCTCGTCGTCGTCCTTAGGCGACAATCGGGCTGCCGTCGTCACCGCGTCGTTGCCAGGACGCACCGCCTTGTAAGCCGTGCGATGCTTCTGGTTGAGAATGGCACCGTCCTGCACGTAAATGCCAAAACGTGGATCGCCGTCATGGACAAGATTGACATAGTTACGGACTTTGCGTTTGAGGCAGACGTCGGTGACGAGCCCTAGATTGGTTTCCGGGTCTTGACGCGGCAGGTTGCCAGCGTCCGGATCGCCGTTGGGGTTGCCATTCGTCACATCGAACAGAAGGACAAACTCGTAGCGGTTGGTGATGGGAGACATGACTTTACCCCTCGTCGGTGGGCAGATCGGGTACAGCGATGTCCGCTTTAGCGGCATCACGCGTGGGCTTTCGCGCGCAGCGCTGATGGTAGTAGCCAACGAGAAAACGGCCCTGGCTTTCCGCGTGCAGATGGCGCGGCAGGGTCATGTCCAAGCCGGCCATAACCTCATTCATTTCGCGTTCGAACCAAATGGCCAGACCACCTGTGCCACTCTTTCGGCGCAGCACCGCCAAATGGTAGGAGGTGTTGCGCAGCAGCAGCGGGAAGATGCTGGCCGGCGTTGCCGAGGCGGCTCCCAAATAGCGGTCGCGGATGCTGGCGTTCACGCGCCCGAGCGCGGCGCGTTGAACATTGTCCAGAAGGGCGAACAGCCGCCCCAACCGGTAGGCGGGGTCTGCTTCCTGGCGGTCGAGGCTCACGGGAACCTCCATTCCTGTGGTGAAGGAGGGAGCAGCCTGCCTCCCGCCTCCGCAGTGGCGGACATCGCGCTGAAGAACAGCTCGGATGATTGCGGCACGTGGACCGGTGACCGGCTCACCCGCCCGCAGGCGCTGAAGCACCGCGGTCAGCAGAATGCGCGGATAGCGGCCGCCGGTGAGAATCGCGCGCATCATTTCACCGCCCAGCACCGGCGGAACGGTTTCGGGATCGCCCCGACGGGCCACGGGTTGAAGCAGAGCCAAGGGCGAGGGAGGCCGATGCCAGGCGCGCGGCTCGATCCGCAGATCCTCCCAATGCTCCGCCAAGCGGGCGAGCAGAACGTCCAACGTTGTCTCGTGCCACAGGCGCACCGCCAGACGGGGGCCATTCGGTGAAAGGCCGAGAATGTGGATCCGGGTGCCGGGGTCGAGGTCAGCGTCGATCCGCTCCAGCGCACGGCGGATATGGATCCCTTCGGGAAACCCGTCCCCTCCTTCCCACCCGCCCTCAAACGCTGCAGCATAAGCCGCGGGTGCTCGCGAGACTCCCAGCGCACAGGCAACCACCGCCTCGGCCTTGCGGGCAGACGTTTCGCCGCACACGGAAGCATCGGCCCAGAACACGGTCGTGGTGTCGCCGAACCGCATCTTGGTGCCGCTGTTGCGCGCCAACAGTGCGTTCAGAGCGGCGCCATAGCTCGACGCGGCGGCCTCCGAAACGGGGGCGTTGTCGCCCTGCTCCTTGCCATACGAGGCAAAGGCGTTGCGGTTGAACGAAACCAGCGAGGCTCCGGAAAGCCGTGCTCCCGCAACGCCCTTGATCAGGGGGTGTAGGCGTGCCACCGGCGCGATGCGCCCGGTGACCAGACACACCGCCGATGGCCGGCCACTTTCGCACACCTGCCGTTCCCACACGGCGCGCGCGGCTGGGCGATCGTGCACAAACCGAGCTTGACCGTCAGCGTCCACGTCTCCGTCGAGTTGAAAGACGAGGTTTCGGTCCAGGAGAGCCGACGCAAGCCGGTACTCTCCGAACCGACTCGGTGCCCAGGTGCGCATAAAGCGAAGCACAGCCAGCAGACCGGGATCGGCCGCATCGTCCAGCAGCCGTTCATGCGTCTCGCGGAAAGCGGCGGCATGGGCGGCGTAGATCGTGACCCCGGGCCGGGCCGGGCCGTTCCCAAGCCCCAGCACGAACTTGCTGTTGTCCCAGAGGAAGAATGCCCGCGGCGTCGTGCCTGAGCGTTTGGACGATCGCGGCACGGTCACTGCACGGCCGACCGGCTGGCGTCCAGTGTGGTCGCGCAGGTCGCGGCAGGAGTTCAGCCCTCCATCCGGAGAGAGCACAAGGGCGAAGGCGATGCTCTCCGTCGAAAAGCCAAAGGGGGCGACGCCGCCGCAGCGCTCAAGGCGTCCATAATGGGTGTTGAGCGCCGACAAAATCGTCATGCCCAAACCTCCGGCGACGAGCGCGGCGGCACCGTCAGAACACCATCACGCAGGACGGCATGGAAGATTAGCGAGGAGCGGCCGTTGCTGTGGTCGATGTCCTGCAGCATCGGACCGAGGTCCAAATTGCGCTGCTCGTCCGGCAGAGCGTGCACGGGCACTGGACCGTCCCAGAACTCGAAATCGGCGGGAAACTCGCGGGTCCCGAGGCAGGGCTGGTGGAAACACTGACCACGCCGCGCGCGGCGGGTGAACATCGTGAGGTGCGTGCCGACGGAGTCGTTGACACCGACTTCTTTGGTCAGGGTGACGTGCGCCTCAATCACGTAATCGACATCAACGAGGATGACGGCGGCACGTTGCTGCCGGCCCTGGTCAATGATTTGCCGCAGCTCTGTGATGTCTTTGCTTCGCATCGCGTGACGGACGGTGGCGACTGGAACCTTGTGACCGACCTCGTTGCGGCGAAGCGATTGGAAGCGGATGGGATTCAGCACGTGGATGCGGTCGATGCTCCAAACGATCGCTGGCGTCCAATGAATCGCCTCGAGAATACCGCGCGCAGCGGACGGCGTGATCACGCTATACGACACTCGCTCAACTTTGGTTTCAGGACGAGTGAAACAGGCTCTTGGCTGTGTCCCACCGAGTGGTGTCTGAGGCGTGAGGCCGGCCCGCCGGAGCGCTCCCCATAGCTGGCGCAGGCGGGCCGGCCGTTCGGGAGCGGGCGGTCACCGTGCTCTTCGGCTAAGTTGAGGTTGCTTGACGACCATCAACCGAGACGGAGTGACACGATGACCGAGGACAGGATCGCTCTTCAGGAGCTGATTGGGAAGAGTGCGGACGCCGACTTCCTACGCGAGATGGTCGGCTTCGCCGCTCAGCGCTTGATGGAACTGGAGGTCGAGAGTCTGTGCGGCGCCGGCTACGGCGAACGCAGCGATGAGCGCCAAAACAAGCGCAACGGCTACCGCGAGCGGCTCTGGGAGACGCGCGCCGGGGCCATTGACCTGCGCATCCCCAAGCTGCGGCGCGGCTCCTACTTCCCGGCCTTCCTGGAGCCGCGTCGCACGGCGGAGAAGGCGCTAATCGCGGTGATCCAGGAGGCCTACGTGCAGGGCATCTCAACGCGCAACGTCGATGAGCTGGTCAAGGCGATGGGCATGACCGGGATCTCCAAGAGCCAGGTCAGCCGCCTGTGCGCGGAGATCGACGAGCGGGTCCACGCCTTCCTGAACCGCCCGCTGGAGGGCGACTGGCCGTTCGTGTGGCTGGACGCGACCTACGTGAAAGTGCGCCAGGACGGCCGCATCGTCTCGCTGGCTGCGATACTCGCCATCGGCGTCAACACCGATGGCCGGCGCGAGGTGCTGGGGCTCGGCCTCGGGCTGTCGGAGGCCGAGACCTTCTGGAGCGACTTCCTGCGCTCGCTCACCCGCCGGGGGCTGCGCGGGGTGAAGCTGGTGATCGCCGACGCGCATCTCGGGCTGAAGGCCGCCGCCGCCAAGGTGCTGGGCGCGACACTCCAACGCTGTCGCGTTCATTGCATGCGGAATCTGCTGGCCTGCGTCGGCAAGGCGCACCAGACGATGGTCGCGGCCACCATCCGCACCGCCTTTGCCCAGGAGACCGCCGAGGCGGCGCACGAGCAGTGGCGCCGCGTGGCCGACAGCCTGCGGCCGCGGTTCTCCAAGCTGGCGGCGCTGATGGACGAGGCGGAGTTCGACGTGCTGGCCTACATGGCCTACCCGAAGGACCTGCGCACCAAGCTGCACTCCACCAATCCGCTGGAACGCCTGAACGGTGAGATCAAGCGGCGCACCAACGTCGTCGGCATCTTCCCTGGGGACGGCGCGGTTGTGCGCCTCGTTGGCGCCTTGCTCTTGGAGCAACACGATGAGTGGGCGGTATGCCGGCGCTACATGACCATGGAAAGCCTGACCGAGCTGTGCCACCCTGACGCCACTGACCCGCTGTCCATCGCAGCGGAGTAGACCGGCGGCCTCGACCCGCCGATGAGCACACAAGCCCCCTCAGACACCACGCCCCGGGGCGCGATCAGGCTCTTGGGCCTGATACCCGTAGCTTGATGCCGTAGGACATGACGGTGAGCCCATCGATGAATGCGCCACCAATTGAAGCAATGAATCTTCATTATGAGAAGTCTTCATTAGAGCTCATCACAAAGCACATGATCCGTCCAATCTTTAAAGTTTCCAATTTCGTAAAATGATTTCGTGGCCGGCACGTTCTCAATGAATTTCGGGCGGATCCGATATTTTTTACATCAGAAAAGCATCCGATCAAAGAAATGCCCAATACCAATTTATCTCCATTTAATACGCTCTTGATGCTTCGCAGATCCATTGCAGGCAGCTCGGAGGTTCAAAAATCAGGAGTTCGAGCCCCACCGGCACGTTGGCAGGGGCAAGCTGACCTAAGACCGGAAAGTTCCTCCAGGAATGGGTAGAGTCCGTCACCGAGAGGAGACGAACTGATGAGACGCAGCCGGTTCAGCAAGGAGCAGATCATCGGCATCCTGCAGGAAAGGAGGCCGAGCAGAAGACGGTGGACGTGTGCCGCCGACACAGGATCTGCGAGGCGACTTTCTACACCTATCGTTACAGTTGCGCCTTGCGCTTATGGGTTTCGTTAGCGAGAGCCTGATGACATCGTCTCCAGGTCGACCATGCGATGACGGTAGCTGGCTCGATTGCCCGCTGGGTTAGGCGGTCGGCGACACGACGGATCTCCTGCATCGACCAGCGGACCATGGGCGGGGCTCTTTCCTTGCGGTTTTTGGGGTTCTCCAGGCGACTGATGGTCGGCTGCGAGCAAAGGTCGCCTCCGCTCTCGGGAAGTCGGCCCACCGCCATCTTGAAGGCGGGATCGCTGCGCAGGGCGTCGCAGTCATTGGCATCCGGGTAGCCGGCGGCGATCAGCAGGGCGCAGAAGCAGATCATCTCCGCCAGCGTGTGCTGGACGCGCTCGGGAGCGCGCGGGTCCTCAATGCAGCGCACCAGACGCTCGCAGATCCCGAGCCGCCGATCGATCTCGGCCAGCAGCAGGACGCCGGCGTCGGAGGTGAGACGGCCGCCATCGAAGGCGGCGTGAACCGGCTTGCCGGCAACCGGTGACAAGCCGGGCAGAACCCCGGTACTCTCGGCCATGGCGGGCGTGAACTCCGTTGATCCCTGGCGAGACTGTTTCAGCACCAGAATCATACACGAATTCAGCGGCTTATCCTTGCGCCCGCCGCCCCAGCTTCAGCCCTTGTGAATTATCCGGGTTAACTCATACAGATTGCTCACACGACACTGAACAGGTGCGCCGCGCGGGAAGACGCTATGCCACCCGTCCTCTTTTGCGTTCACCCAAGTATGAGTACCAGACGGATGAAAATAGCCGAGCCCAAAGCAGCAGGACAAATATTCCTGGGTACCACGTCGCTCTGAAGAGGGTTGCGGGAATAGAGAGGCGGAAACCATCGAGTTCGTCCGGGGGAGCGAAGTCTGGAAGGAAGAAGGAGCTGGGATGCATTACATCATAGGCAACCTTAACTCTGGCCTGCCTTAGACCGTTAAATCCAACATACTTCGTCAGTTCGGGCATATTGGCGGTGGTCCCATGCAAAGTAACGTTGACCAGCTCAGACGAGCCGCGCGGCTGAAAGCTAAGAAGCCATCGATCAGAGCCTCCTCGGACTGTGTTCATCTTGTATTCAACGACTCCAGTCGTTAACTCGCCTCGTTCACGGATGAGAGCAAGCCTTTCGCGGCTACGTTGAAGCTCCCGTTCCGGAAGCCATGTCAGATCGGATATTATCATCAATCCGGCGGCAGCCGGTGCAAGCAGCCAAAGGATCCTCTTCTGCCACCAATCTACATCTGGCGCTGGAGGTACCGAAAAGAAGAGAGGATTGATTTGAATGCGCTTCCCTTGATTCCGAACAGAAACAGCCGGGAGGGAGCCAATCACTGACGCCGCCAGCGTTGCCACTTTCTGGTCACTCCAGTAATTGGTATGTGCGGTTATAAAAATGCGATGGTACTGTTTTGTACAAACATCTTGTATAACCGCGTCGCCCGCACACGTCTCAAGTCTGGTACCAATAGGATCGAGAGGACGATAGACATTAACCCACGCGCGGATCGCACCAGCATTTATAAGTGCACGCGCTATATCACCGGGCGGCGGGCATTGCCCTGGAAAAAAACGTGAAAAAAAGCGTCTTAGCGGCGAACCCATCGTAATTAACACGATTTCATTAGAGCGGCCACAAGGATTGTCTTCTCGTAAGAGTGAGTTCACTGCAATTACCGAACCGAGGCTGTGGCCAACAATGAAGATCCGGCGTCCATCGGAAGACGCCCCAAGCTCATGATTCAATATTTTGTCAAGCTCACGTGCAAGAACGTCATGAAGTCTCTCGCGGTATGCGGAAGATCCTGCATATCTGACAATATCAGCGACCACTTTTAGCAGAGGTGCAAAAAAAAATGAAAACAGTAAGGCGAGAAAGGTGAAGACCGCACCTGGTCCCAACCAATAAATGAGAGGCGCCATATCTTCTATCTGTGCATCAGCGATGTGTTTTGGTGCTACGAATACAAAGACCAGCGCGATACATCCGCCCATGGCTAGGATAAAAAGCCCATACGATATTACAGGAATAGTAAACGGAAGGTACACCATAAATAGTATGGGGCGAGCTATTACTAGAAACGATCTCCTGGCCCATGGCGCTGGAGCACCTGACATAAACAAGAGGCAAAAGCCTGCGAAGACCATGGCGACGAAAAACTCTAACCATATAATAGTGGCCGCGGACAATATATTTACGCCATACTCATAGTCATAGAGCATGATGAGTGGCATTATCATCAGGCCGATCAGCAGCATAGATCCAAGCATATCTAAGCTGCGAGCCGTTATGCGCTCTGCCAGTGTTTCTTCTTTTTGAGATGCGGCGTGCATCGATCCTCGAAATCCAGCCATTACTCTCGCAAGATATGCTAGAGAAGTGCGGGACTCTATCTTTGTTTTCTGCCTATTTGGTGATCCTGCCAGTTGATGCCAATGAAACTCATGAATATTCTCTGGTTTCACACTGAAATTACGTAAAACCGGTTCTGCAAGAAGCTTTATTGAGCCTCTAGTTGCACTTCCTACTCCATGGATGAGGATAACAACATTACTGCTCTTATAGACATGGTCCTTGCTCCCCATACCACATGCCTCATTTTTCGACTGCTTTGCAGTATGTGTGTCAGCTTTTGTAACGAAATAAAGCGTCATGCCTGTCGTGAGCGGATCTGCTGGACAGCAGTTCGAAGCCAATAGGATGAGTTCTTAAAGCATCATTACTCTCTGCTCCGCTGTCAGCGACTACATCGTAGAGCACCATATCACTAAGTATGACCAGACCGCCGGCTCTCAAACTGGACCAATGATCCTCGTCGCACCAACGAGAACGTTAAAACGTTTAACAGCAGACCCAAAATACTCAAAGTGGTCGGAGATGTATCAGGGGGCAGGCGGCTACATTCCTATCGTAGGCGAGCAACCCGTCAAGCCACGCTGCTGCCCTCTCTTGATCTATCTGCAAGGTGCCGTCACCATTAATGGAGCCTATATCATTTCGATCATCCGTGAATGCTACGGTGCATTTAGAAATACGTCCGTTTGAGCGGATGATTAGCGAGTTTCCTGTTGCCGCGTAACAAACAGGGCACCCCTCATCATCACCTACAGTACCGAGAATATCTGCCACTGCGCTCAGAACTCGACGTTCATGGTGTATATCAATTTGCTTAATAGATGCGTCATTTGGCCCACCGAGCCTCTCCACACGCTTGATAAAGAAGTTGAACCTTTTGTCGGCTCCAAAGGCGTCTTTCAAGAACGTTACGAACTGGGGAAGGCGTGAGAGGGTGGCATCGGTGTAATGAACACGGATAGTGGCCGAGAAGTCCCGCTCGTTATAGCGCATCTCCAGAAGGTTTCTCATTATTGTTTGATATGTTCCTCGTCCATTAGCGAGTTTACGTGTGCTGTCATGATCTTCCTCGAAGCCATCTAGGCTGATCTGGAAGTGATTTAGACCTGCTATCAATAGAGCTCTACATAAGTCCTGCGTAAGCGCATACCCGTTCGTTGTTATGTCGGAATGAAAAGCCACACTATGCTGCTGCGCTAGCTCGCGGCTAAACTCAGTTATGTCAAGAACTAGAGACTTAGCAGCAAGCGGCTCTCCTCCAAACCACGAAAGAGAAAACGAACGTAATTGTGGGATGCGGGTCTTCAGAAAGAGTTTCACCGAGTTTACAACGCCCTCGGACATGCGGCCTAACGCGAAATCCTCATAGCAATAAGTGCACCGGAAATTACAATATTCCGTCGGGAGAAGGAATAGTCGTAGCCGCTTATTATCAAGGGCCGCTGCCACTTCTGCTAGATCAAGCCTGTCATTAATCATTTTTTGAATCCCGTAAACGCGATCCCAAAATTCGTCTCACCACTCAGTTTCCCAGATGCAAACTTCTTTGTGAGCTCGTAGTTGCGAATCCGTACCTCGCCCGAGCCTTGGTCAGCGTATATATCATCTGGATTAACGATAGTACCGTTGCACTTGGCGTTAGCCTTGCCACAACCATATCCGTTTACCTCATTTCCACAGCCGTTGTTGGTTGTGCACGCCACTATGTCTGCGCCGGCAATCGCGTTTGTAACTTGGCGGGCCAAGCTAGGATCCTGGATAATTACCTCACCCAGTTCGGAGAAACGAATAGCGGCAGGCTGTAACGTCGCAGTAATTTCCTTCATGACGCCTCCTAGGTCGAATTGTGCGAGAAACGAAATGCTACACTACGGCATGCTTGATCGCGGACTACGAATTGGAAAGAGACTACGTCGGATTAGCACTACTTTGGCAGTTTCTGCGTGAGGGCGCGAGGTAAGGGCTGTTGTACAGCTCAGGCGGTAACCGGCACTGGAGGCGAACATGCTGGAGGTGCAGGCGTGGGAAGCTGAGCTGGGCGCGTGGCTGGGGGGTTTCCGGACACAACACCCTGCTCCTTACCGGGAACACCAATCGCGTCGCGGCGTGCCGTCCACGGGCTGGGCCAACGCCGTATCGACCAGGATGCGCTGCAGGTCGACGCCATCGATGAGCACAGCTGCCTCGACGTCATCGGCGCCCACATCCTGTGGAGCGCAGAAGGCCACCAGCCTGGCGTTCCGCAGAGTGAGCACGATCGTGGTCTGAGCCAGACGGGCGAGGAACTGCTCGGTGGAACAGGAGCCGTCGGGCTGAGGTCCCTCGACACCGCGCGGGCGAACGCTTACCCAGCCCCGATCTGGGACGAAAGCGGGAATCCGGCCGTCGCTCGTGACGTCGATGGGCTGGTGCCGCCAGGATTGGCAGGTGATGACCTCCTGGCCCAACGCGGGAGCCATGGCCAAGACCATGGCGGCCGCGGACAAAAGAAGACGATGGATCATGGGTCGGAACCATCCACGATGCCTGAACGGTGTCGATCACGGCAAAAACGGACCGATTTTGACGCTGATGCCCTTCCAGTGCGGAATTGAATGCAAGTGTATGTCAACGAGTGGCGCAGCCCCACGCAATTCTATCGGCGGGCGACGCGGTCGTCAGCCGAGCCGCATCCCAAGCGCATGCTCGCCGCACCGCTCCTGTCATCGGCCCCGGCGTTCGCTGCGGTAGCTGCAGTGGCCGTCGCGCGCAATGACCACATAGTCGGCCAGACGGATACCCAAAGCCTGCCCCCCAACCTCAAGCGCCTTAGCCGAAGACCGATCATCCGCGGACAAGCGTGCGCTTCCTCGAATCCGGCCACGTGCGACGATCAACCCCGCCGCATCCAGCTCCAGGGCCCGACGGAGGATCTCACGCGGGTAGACCTCCACCGTGCCGGCGGTCCCGACCTGATGCCGCTCATCGGCGATGAGGTGGTGCTGCGCGTCGAGATAGAGGGCGCGGACCTGATCGACCCGTTCCCGCGCCAGTCTCATCTGGCAGTAGGTCAGGAGAGCTGGGGTCGTGGCGAGCAACGGCTGACGCACCGTCTCCTGCCACGCCAGCCGGGCCGCCACTTCCCAGACCAGCCGCATGGAGAAAAGCCCACGCTCGTCGAGGCGCGCGATCTGCCGCAGGCGCGGTGCCGACGCGGCCACCACATCGGTCAAGCTTCCGAAATGATGCAGCAGCCGGTCGGCGAGACGGTCTGCATCGGCCTTTTCCCCCTCCGTCGTCAAGGCCAGCAGATGAGCCAGGAGCTGGCCATCGGGAATCGCCTCGAAGCCGCGCGCCTGCAGGGCGACCCTTTGAGGCGGCTCCGCCGTCGAGGGACGACGCCGGTTGCTGTCCTTCGCGGGGCGACTTCGGCACTCCCGGCCAGATTCGCCTCCTTGGATGCCCGGAACCGAGTCTCGGGCGTCTGCCGGAGCCTGGGGACGATGGGTGGCCGGGCCACCCATCCCCCCATCGCTTCCCTCCAGCATCGTCACGCCGGTTGGGCATGGACGATCTCAGGGATCATCCACAGCCCGTCGCGCGGCCGGAGGGTGAGTGTCACCATGGCTTCCGGCAGCGAGCCCGGGATCAGCGAGAAGCGGAAGCGCTGCAGCAACGTGGCCAGGACGATCTGCATCTCCATCATCGAGAAGTGCGCCCCGAGGCAGCGGCGCGGCCCGCCGCCGAAGGGGAAGTAGGTGAATTTAGACGTGCCCCGCGGCTCACCGTTGCGGAAGCGCTCGGGATCGAAGCCTTCGGGGTTGGGCCAGTGGGCGGCCGTGCGATGCACGACGTACGGCGGCATCATCACCACCGTGCCCGCGCGGATCGGAATGCCCTGCACGACGTCGTCGGCCACCGCTTGACGGGAAATGGTCCAGACGGCGGGATTGAGCCTCATCGTCTCGTAGAGAGTCGCCCGGGTGTAGACGAGCTGGGGCAGGTCGGTGGCCGTCGGCCGGCGTGGGCCGAGGACGTCGTCGAGTTCCCTCCGGACGGCGGTGTCGACGGCGGGGTGGCGGGACAGCGCCTCCAAGGCCCAGGCCAGCGTCGTGCCGGTGGTTTCGTGGCCGGACACGATAAAGCCGGCGATCTCGTCGCGGATCTGCTGGTCGGTCAGGCCGGCGCCGGCCTCGTCGCGTGCATGGAGCAGGGCGTCCAGAATGTCCTCGCGACGCTCGCCGCTGCGCCGACGCTCCTCGATCAGCTCATAAACCACCCGGTCGAAACCGGCGAGGACGCTCCGGAGATGGCGGTTCACCGGGGTCGGCACCCACAGGGGCGGCCGCAGCGGCCACCAGACCCGGCGTTCGCCTTCGCGCAGCAGGGGCTCGATTGCCGCCGTGATGGCCTCGGCACGCGCGCCAACGCCCACCCCGAACAGGGTCTTGATGATGACGTTGAGCGCGACATCCATGAACTCACGCAGCATGTCGACCGGTTCACCCCGCCGCGCCGCGCCGTCCAGCCGTTCCACGAGGCTGGCGGCGCTGCCTGCCATCACCCAACCGGCCGCCTCAAGATGGCGGGCTGAAAAGGCCGGCGCCGCCATGTGGCGCTGCCGGCGCCAGTCCGGGCCGTCGGCCAAAATGATGTTGTTGCCGAACACCCCGCGCAGGCGCTGATAGAAGCGCCCCTTCCGGTAGTTGCCCGCGTTGCCTTCGAGGACATGGGCGATCACCGCCGGATCGGTGACGAGCAGCAGTTCGCCCATCGCCATGCCGAGGCGGACCCGGACCACCGGGCCGGCCGATCGGGACAGCCGCTGAAAGAAGCCAAGAGGGTCGCTGAGGATGAAGGGCAGGTTGCCGACGAACGGCCGGCCTTGGGCGAGCGGCAGTGCAGAGGCGTCGGGCGGCGCCAGCGGCAGCCGCGAGGAGACGAAGGTCATCGGTGGCTCCAGTGTGGACGGAGTCGGTGGGGAGTCGGGAGGTGAGGCTCAGGCCGCGGTGCGGGCGTCGTCGCGGGCGCGGTCGTGCCTGAGGCGGTCGGCAAGCGCGGCACGGGCCGCATTGGAGACGTCCGTCCAGCCGGCGACGGCCCAATCGTTTCCGATCCGCTGCGGGGATGAAAGCCGATGGATGGGCAGGCCGGTGACGTCCGCCACCAAGCGTTCCAGCCGGGTGTCGCTGACCGCCACCAGCCGGTGGATGTCCCGGTCGACGGCGAAGTCGAGCATGCGTCCGACCAGGCTCAGCAGAGCCCGGCGATGAGCGGCGCGGTCCCCCCGGGTGGGGCGGAGGGCGAAGCGGCTGATCTCCCAGGTTCCATCGTCCTGCGGACAGGGCCGGTCGCCCAGCAGGGCGGGAAACACGTCGCGCAGCATAGAGGGCCCGGCCATCGACAGCAGGCGTGCACCGGCGATAACCTGACCATCACGATCCTGGCACACGGCGTAATGGGGGCCGAGGGTATCGAAGTAGTCCACTTCCTCGGCACCCCGTGCCGGCACCCAGCCAAGCCGCTGAACGAACACCTCGTGACGAAACTCGAACAGACGCCTCAACAGGTCCGGAGGGATCTGGTTCGATGGCTTCAAAAAGGAGATTTGATGGGTCATGAACGCCATCCCAAGTGGTGAGCGCCCAAGACTCATGCATCAGTGTGCGAATTTCGAGTCGTCGGATCTGACGACGGCCTGCCGTCCGCGGTCGGGTCAGGCCACCGTCAAACCGCGCGCCACCGCTTCGGCGACGAGTTGCACCTTGCTGTCGACGCCCAGCTTGTTGGCCGCGCGATCAAGGTGTTCGCGGACCGTTCGCTCGGTAATCCCGAGAATATCGCCGATCTGCCCATAGGTTTTCCCGTTGGCCATCCACCGCAGAACCTCCTGTTCACGCGGCGTCAAGGCTGCGGTGGCGGCAGCGGGCGCAGTAGCGGCTTCGATCCGCCGCGCGGCGGCGTGCAGATGGAGCACCAGGAGGTGAACCTGATGGACGTGGGCGTCGATGTGCCGTTCCGTGGCTTCGCCCTCTTCCGGAAACGTCAGGCTGAGCATTGAGAAGGTACGGGCATCGCCATGAACGGCCACGCTGACGCCGGCCTTCAGCCCATGCTCCCTGGCTTCGGCAAAAATCCTTTGGGCGCGCCCGGTGGCCGCGCGCTCCAGTTCGCTCCAGCGCACCGGCAGGACGGAGCGAAGCCCGGTCCGGATGACCAGATCATCCTTGTAGTAGCCTTCTGCGTAGTAGCGCTCCTGCCAAGCCTGCGGAAACCGATGAACGCAGAGTGGCGGCCTCTGGAAGATAGTACCCGGCTCCTGCCGGATGTCATGCACGAGGACGCCACTGAAGAAGGCATAGCTGTTCGCTGCCAACGCCTTCGTCGTGTCCTCGAGAACGCCCTCCAGAGCGGGCGCCGCATCCGCTTCGTTTAGCTGGTGAAAGATGGCGTTCCACCATTGGCCGTCCATGGGTTCTCCCAAACGCACTGAATACGAGTGTACCGCCATCAGATATGGCTCGAACGATAGTGTAATTTGAAAGTAACGCGATACAAAAGGCTGCAGTGAACGCCTTTGGGTTGCCGTTGATCCTGAGATGCGTGCGACCTCTGAAATTCGCGTCCCTGAACACCTTGGGCGGCGTCAACTTGTATCGTCGAGGTACAGAAACACTGCGCACGGCGGCTCGCCCAAAGCAGCAAGTGGTAGCAACAGTTTCAACTATACGTAGTTTTTCTCTCTTGAACCCAAACGCTCCACCACTGATTGGGAAGCTGAATGGGTGCAGGAGATGCCTACCTTAGTGTGGACGATGGGGGCTTGCCGCGATATGCATCGATCAACGCTGAAGGCACATCATCCGGGTAGCAGAGGGGTGACTGACCTCCTGGCCGGCTGTAAGCGCTGCGCCCGCCACAGCGGCGACCGTTGCGCATGGTGCTGTAGGGGCACGGGCACGATCCGAGATAGGCGTCGATCGACTCCTGAACGAGGCGCTCCCGGATTTCGGCGTCGGTCGTTGCGGAACTGCGTGCCAAAGCGGGGACCGCTCCGGCGATGAACAGAAGCCCCAGCCATGGAAGCAGGAGGGTCGGCCGCATACGTCACCTCGGCTCTCCGGTGAAGGCCCCGACATTCTGCGGCATTTGTCTTAATGGGGTGTTTGCAGCCAACCGCGGCGACGCGACATACTGCCGCTCCGTCCACGCCTTGCCGGAAAGTCGTCCGATGCTTCCCCGCACCGCCGCCGTCCTTGTTCTTGGCGCCCTTGCCTTCGCCGGTGCTGTTCTGCCGGCCGCGGCGGCTCCCACAGCCTGCCCTCAGCACTTCGTCGCCGGACAGGCGCCGGATCTGACGCGGCAAAGCCTGGCCGCCAAGACGCGCCCGCTTTGCTACGATGGCTACGCCCTGCTGCATTCCGGGATCAGCCGCACGCCGCTGTGGACGGCCGAGCACCTGACCACGGAACGACTCGCCGCGGCGCGGGGGCTGAAGCGCAAGAACCGGTTCCATGCCGATCCCAACCTGCCGGCGGACGAGCGGGCCGAACTGGACGACTACAAGGGGTCGGGGTTCGATCGTGGGCATATGGCTCCCTCCGGTGACATGCCGACACCGGCGGCGCAGGAGGAGAGCTTCAGCCTCGCCAACATGATCCCGCAAAGCCCCAAGATGAACCAGCTCATCTGGGAATGGATCGAGAGTGGCATCCGTGACCTTGCGGAACGGCAGGGCGAGCTGTACGTCGTCACTGGGCCTGTCTTCCAGGGGCAGAGTCTGCAGCGGATCAACGGCCGCGTCCTCGTGCCCAGCCACGCCTTCAAGGCGGTCTACGATCCGCAGCGGCGCCAGGCGGCCGCGTACTTTGTGGAGAACGTCACCACGAAGGCTCATCGGGTGTTGTCGATCGCCGAGTTGGAACAGCTAACCGGGGTTGCGGTGTTTCCTGGACTCCCGGAGAGGGTCAGAGCCGTCGCGATGCCGTTGCCCGAGCCCAAACCACGCCGGCGGTCGTGACCATGGCCGGCGCCGCCCTACACCCTGCCCTGCTGACGAGGATCCGATGCCGTTGCCGATAACACCCTTCGCCAATGAGTCCGACTCGCTGCAGATCGACGATCTCACCATCGAAAACCGCACCGACCGCGTGTCCCTCTACGGCAGTATCGCGCTCACGAAGGACCAAGCGGGCCTGGAGCACGCCCGCGCGCTGAAAGCCGTCGTGGACGCAGTGGTTGCCGCGTTGGAGCACGAGGAGCATCTGCCCGACGCGGTCGCGACGAAGCCGCCGGATCAAGTGCCGAATCCGTTCAGCTGAGCGCCGTCGCGGTTGGCTGAGGAGTGACAACACTACATCCCGTCGAAAGACCGGCCCCGCGCACATCGACAACTTTCGGCCATCAATCAGCTAGGCGCGGCAGCCCGAACGCCCTATGTTTCGATGGTTATCGTACATGAGTTGGATCATGCAGCGCTGTCGGAGCAAGGAGCCCTTGGCCTTCCGGTAGGTTCCCACCTACCGGAGCAAAGCCATGTTCAGAAACTGCCGTGTGCCGGTTCCCGGTACGGGCAAACCGCGTCTCGGGCGTCTCATCGGTTACATGCTGCGCTATCCGCGCACGCTCGCGGAGTTACGCCAGACCGCTGCGGCCGAGGCGGATCTATGTGACGTACCGATCTCTGGACGAGTGCGGCGGCCACCAACAGCGTGGGACGACGAGTGGCGGTCCGACCTCGGACATCGGAGTTGGAAGCGGCACCGCCGGCGCCAATGGAAGGGATGAAGTGCAAGGACACCAAACGCCCCTCTCCGCCCCTGCACATTCACTTCAGCGAGCGGATGCTTGAGAACGCTGCTCGCGATGTTACCGATGTCGGCCGGTGCGCGAAGAGGGGCGAAGCCGTGGTACCCCAGCGCCACCTGTCCTTCGAAGGATGGGCGCGATCACGCAGGCATTGCGCGTTGCCGGCTTGGACGAGCAGACGAGCACGACCATTATCGCTGCACTCAAAGGCATGTGGCTGGTGAGGACCAATTTCCCTTCGAGAAGCGTCGGACGGCGGAATATCCCAGCTCCTTGAGATCGTTCCGCACCGGCGGATCTGCACGAGAGATGGGAACACGATCATGCCCTCTGTGAGCGGACCATCGTGGAACAACCAGTTGCTGACGACCTCGCGGCCATTGCACCCGTGTCGGAGGCGACCATCGCGACGTGGCAAGGCTTCGACTACGTGGTATTCGCCATCGACACCTTCGCCCGCCGGATTGTGGGTTGGCGGGTGTTGCGCACTGCCCGCACTGGCTTCGTCCTGGATGCCCTGGAGCAGGCGCTCCACGACCGCTGCCTACTCGAACCAATCAGCAACATTCCCCCCGCCGAGGCCAAAGGCCGGACTATGCTCAAACCGAGAATGTCGCCAGTGCGGCGCGGTTAGCCCGCGCATTCCTAACTGGCTGTCGGAGAGCAAAGGGATTTGCCTCGCATCGCGTGATGAGCTGGTCTGCGATCTGCGTGAAGAACCGTCTGGCGGCGCGGCTCATACAGGAAGATCATTCCGGAAATGGCAGCGTGACGCCGTCTGGGCCGGCGGCAACTATGCCCGGATGATCAACGCAGCCGCACCCCCTTCGAAGATACGATAGCCCCGGCAGCACCGCCCACGGTTGGGCGGAGCGCACCGGGGCATCGATCTTGGAGAGGCCGATGTTCAAGGACATGAAGCGGGCACGCCGCCGACATGACCGTGCGCGCATGGTTGCCAAGGCAGCCCGTGTGTACCCGTGGAGCAAGTTCCCACAAAAGGCCGCAGACAATCTGGCGCTGTGTAGCTGTTGGATGTGTGGAAATCCACGACGTTGGGGGGCGGAGCCTGGGATGCAGGAGCAGCGACAGAAAATCCGGAATCGAGATTGGGAATTGTAAGAGGGGGCGGCACCTTATCCGATGCCGCCCTATAAATTCGAACTGGAACATGACCCCAACCCGATCTGGGCACCGACAGAGGGTGCATTAATCGGATTGAGAATTAAGGCGATGAACGTCTTCGCCCGTACCTGTACGCAACAGCCCGAAGGAACACCAAAACCAGCAGGGAATTAGGGACCTCCTGTTCAGTCGATGGCCCGGACCGCGGCAAGTAAACTGATCGGTCCCCCGAGGGAACCGAGCTTGGCCAGCCACTCGGCCTGTGCAGCCAGCCATGATCGCTCACCTTCATCGTGTAAATCGAGAAGGAGACGGCTGTTGTATTTAATCCAAGCCCGATTCAGAACTTGGCCGATAGCATAGCCCTCAAACGCGGAAAGGCCACTGGTTATCAACCAGTCGATTGTCTGCTCCCTCGCTGCCTGAAATTGCTCTACCACCATCATTCGATCGCCAATCCTACCTACTCCTTTTGCAGAGAACACCGAGGAGATGCGTTCCTCGTCGACTTAGGGCTCATCCAACCCGAATTCATTTTTCGGGCTAGACCAGTAAGCCGAAAACCAACTCTATGGTCAAGCCACACACCCAAAAGGACAGTTCGGGTCATGGCTCATGACCTGAAACAAACCATTGGATCGCGGGTGCGCGCCCGCCGGCTGGCATTAAAGCTCACGCAGGAGCAGATTGCAGAAGCCATAGACCGTACCGTCGAAACGGTGTCAAACATCGAGCGCGGAAAAGCGTTTCCCGGCCTCGACACGTTAGAGCAGATCGGCCGGGTGCTGAATGTATCGCTTGGTGTTTTGTTCGAAAATACTGAAAATTCGGTATCGCCACGCCGAGCTGAACTGCGGGCGCGTATGCTCGCCATTGCTGACACGCTCACGGACACCGACCTTGAAATTGCCCTCCGCCAAATAGAAGTATTGGCACGAGGCCGCGAGAGGCACCACTAAAGAAAAAGCTTGGTGGCGAGAGTCAAGAGGGCCCGCATCTGGCAAGGGAATGCTTACCCAGCGACTTCCGACACGAGCACTCCGAGACACCTCAATCAACCTGGGCGCACCTTTCACCTTACAATAGTTTCCCAATTCTAATCAACATACGCCACCAGCAATTCTTTCAATTACCTACATCCGGCCAGGCCATCGGTGACGGGGGCCCCTGCCTCGAACCCAGGCGGTCTCCAGCCAGTTGCTTTACGAGATCGTATGGTAACAGAAGCAAAAGAGCGGGCGCTCAGGCGCGAGCAGCCCATTGGCGGATGAGATCGGGCAGGTCTTCGACGTGCGGGCTGCTGCGCACGCCGAGACAATAACTTTCCCTTCAATAGCCAGCTCCCGGAGCTGGTCGGGTGTCACGCCAGCGTTCTCAATGGCATCGTGCAGCAAAGCTGCCTGAACCTGGGCCTTCGTTGCATCCGGGAACCGCTTGACCAACCGCTGGGCAACTCGCCCAAGGTGAAGCCAGTAGGGCGCAGCCTTGTCAACCTGACCTGCATGCAGAGCCTTGGCCAGTTCCAGTGTTTTCCGGTGCCAATTCGTACTCTGCATGACACTCACCCCTTAGAGTGCCGAACAATACCTCTGCCGCACCGAGCGAAATCAATGGCTTGAGCCCATGGAGGTGGGGTTTTGATCCGCGCTCTTATTGCGCCCTTTCGCGACACAGACGGCACCGCCAGGGTTGCCATGGAAGGTTCGCCCTGGACGCATCCTATGTTGTTGAACACAAATCTTAGAATGTGGGAACGAACAAGCCCTGAGTTCAGGAGTCTGTCCGATGCCGAAACCCCTGCTGACCGTTCTCCTCGGTGACGAGCCCTACGATGAGAGCGGAGAGACCATCCAAGTCTCCATTGCGCTCCGTGACCGGGATGGAACAGGGATGGTGACCAGTGAGGCATATAGGAACTGGCAATTGGTATCTCGCTGGCCCACGACGCCTGAAGAAGCATTGCGCGCGCTCGAGACGCTGGTGAGAGTACCAATGGATACGACTTGGGTCCGTGGGTGGGCGACCTTGAGCGTTGCGGAGCAGCAGAAGGTCATGGCCATCCTTCGCATGGCAGAGAACGACCCCACCGTCCTCGCCTGAAGCAACGGCGGTCCCGACTCAGGGACCGCTCGCACCTTTTCGCGACAGCACCAGGGCGGGCGAGCCCGCCCCTTTCCTCCTCAGCTTGTTAGACGGCTCGGAAGCGCTCCCGACCATTAATCCGTCAAACAGAGGTAGGGGGCAACTGCACACTTCAACTCGGCAAAAGCTTGGTCGAAGCCAACTGTTAGTATATGTTGTGACTCATTAAAAGCCCTTAAATAGTCATCCTTCATGTTGCGAGCGAAGTCACCCTTCATTGATTTTGCTGCTATAACTTTATTCCCATAGTCGTTTATTTTTTTCATTATCTCCGGAACACCTGATCCATTTGGAAAAAGAAAATACGACTCGTGATATGATCGAAAGAAATTTTCTCTTGCAATCTTCTGATCTTCAGTATCGGACCAAGATAGTAACGCCTCATAGTATATGAATATTTGCTGAAAAAGCTTCAATCTCTTTTCATACATATCATATTTCAGTTTGCTTTTAGAAACAGCATACATTCGTTTGTTGTGGGAAAAATTAATAATTGTTACAACGATTGATGCGATCAACGCCATCGCCGCCGGAGCAAAGTCCTTAGCTATCTGGTACCAGCTGTAAACACCACTTGGATCAGCTGTCTGCATCGCACCCCCCATCACTGTTATGAGCAGTCCGCGGCCCCAGCTCCCGATACAGCGTGCGCCGGGACACCCGGAATTCCTTGACGATATGGACTACCGGCACCGTGGGATCGGCCCACAGCACCCGCACCAGCTGTAGCTTTTCGGCGGTCAGCGCCGACTTGCGGCCGGGCTTGGCGCCCCGCACCCGAGCAGCCGCCAGCCCGGCCATGGTCCGTTCGCGTACGAGCCCTCTCTCGAATTCCGCGATCGCGCCGAACAGGTGGAACAGCAGCCGGCCGGTCGGCGTGGTGGTGTCGAGGGTCTCATGCAGGCTGCGCAGGCCGGCGCCGGCCGCCTCGATCCGCCGGACCAAGTCGAGCAAGTCGAGCAGCGACCGACCGAGGCGGTCCAGCCGATAGACCACGACGACGTCGCCGGGCCGGAGGGAGCGCATCAGCTCGGCCAGTCCCGGCCGCTCCGCCTTCGCACCGCTGATCCGGTCGGTGTAGATCCGCGACGGGTCGACGCCCGCCCCGGTCAGCGCGGCGATCTGCGCGTCGAGGACCTGATCCGCGGTCGACACTCTCGCATAGCCCAGATCCACGCTTCCCCCTGTGCCAAAATCCGTCACCACCCTAACACGGTGGCACGCCTATTGTGGCACGGATTTTGGCACGCGACACCCCGCCACGCTTCCGCTCGACCCGCCCGCGCTGGACCCCGTGCCAGAACCGTCCGGTTCCGGCACGGCGGCATTAGCAGAGGCGAGGAGTGGAAGAGCGCAAAATCCTTAGTTGGCCTTTACCGTCTGATTAATTAACGCTACGCTATATTGGATATCAATCCTTTCGCTTCGGCTCAAAGAGTTTGCACAATGTTTTATAGCCTGAACCATTTCAAGTCTGTTTTTGCGAACGAATTCTTTGTCGAGCCGGGTGATCAAAACTACCAACTTGCTCGTTGGGCAAAAATCCATGGCTTCCACAGGGAGTTTTACTGGCAGTCCGTTCAAGCAATCGAAAAGTATTGCAAGGCAGCTCTTGTCCTCAATGGTGAGAGTACTAAGCATGGTAGTCACGGGATCGAAAATCTGTACAACCGATGCTGCGACAGATTTGGTGATCTGGTAGTGCAGCGATTTGAACGGCCAGAACTGTTTCCGCAGGAGCTTTGGAACGATGAAGAGCCGGAGAGGTTCCTGCGATTTCTCTATCAACAGGGAAACCCGAACAGCCGCTACGGGATGACATCTTGGTTCAATCGCCCAAGCGATCTCATAAAACTTGATATCCTTGCATTCAATATCCGACGTTGCACAATAGGAATTGATTGGGTTGTTGGGGAAGACTTCTATGTTGAGAAAGATTTGCAAGTTTTCGTTGGAAAGAATTTTTCCGATGTCCTGCGCGCCAATCCTTCATATCAAGTGCGAGGCGACTTCCAAACTATTTCTTCGCCTGCGGTAATGTCAGGTGAGGATGTGGCGGATTCCCTGGTCTTATGGAATTATCAAATGGATTCAGCGCCGTCATGCTTTTCTGGTCCGTTACCACCATCTTTGTCCGCAGTCATTGGACCCGCTCGAAACTCACTTTTGCACATTCTATGTAATCAGGTGAGCTACCGACAGAGCACAGAGCCAAGCAGTCTATTATTGGATGGGGCCGCCTGGATGCTGGAAACGATCAAGCTTGACAGACAAGTAATGGAGATACTTGAACTCCAGGTCAAAAGAAATAATAAATAAAGGCATGATTCTACGCTTGAATTTCGTCTAATATTACCCCTCATCAATTTAAACAGTTTCCTTGTAAAATGATTGTACAATGCGATTTCGTGTATCGATAGGGCTCGTTTTCACGACATACCAGAAAGGAGGGGCAGTTACCGCAGCCGCGGGCTGCTAACGCCGACCTTACAAGTCGCGACGATCGCTTCCACCTGTTGGCGCTGTCCTCAACGTTGCTAGTGAAACGGATGCCTTCGATAGGTCGTTGCCGAAGGCGTCGTGTAGGTTCTCTGGGTTAGAGCTTACCGGTGCCCGCCAAAGTGCAGGTACGCCAACTCCAAGAACTCCTCCTCGTCCATGGTGCCCTTCAGGCGGTTGTAGAACCAGGTAACAACCTGGAGATTGCCGGGAATGTAACCCTTGCTGCTGACGACGCGGTCGAGGCTGGCGTGAAGCCAGTAGTCGTCTTGGTCGAATTCGACCCCCGTCCGTGCACAGCGGCCGCCCTGGCGCTCCAGCAGCCGCGTGATCTCCCCGCGCAGGGCCTGCATGTCGAGCGCTTTGTCCTTACATGTCACGCGAATCGTTTTCCCGGACCGCAGGTGAGCGGCGACAGCGTTCCGGTGCATCCGCTCTACGGGATCTGGCTTCTTCGGCTCCGGCCTGGTCACCAACCTTTCCGTGGACTTGGTCGCTGTAGCCTCGACGCGCGCGTCCGGACGCTCGACGCGGATGACGAGCTTCTCGCGCGGCCCGATATCGAAGCGGTCGGGGACCTCAATGCGCTGCATTGGCGCCGTCCTGTGGGAGCTATGGGGAATTTCCATCTTTACCCGGACATCGACAGTCGACTCCATTGGGTCGGACACTCGCTCACCGCTACCCGACAGCCGCGGTGCCACGATTTCCCGCGGATCAACGCCACGCACAATCGCCCGGTAGCAATACGGGCATGTGCGATTCAGGTCGTCGCGCTGCCACTCATGCCCGGCGTCGCACACTTCGATATCGTTGTCGCTGACCTTCTGAAACTCCGTATCCCACGTCCGTAGCGTGCGGCGGCGATTGAGCTTCAGGCCCCGCCGGTAGATCGTCTCTGGTTTGCCCCCCTGGTTGCCCTTGGCTGCTTTCCCCTTCTTGCCAGTCGCAGTGCCGTCCTTCGATTTGCCCGGGTTCCGCTTTCTCGCCATTCCACCCCCCATAAACCGATTGCTACTGCCCTGCACGTCCGGTTAAGGCACAGCAGGATCATCCATGAAACCGGGCGCCTGCTGCATAAAGCGATTACGAGGTTGTCGATCTGGCGCTGACCGTTGCATGAAACGCTCGTTTGCGTGACGGCCCCAAACGTCAACTATCGTCGCTTAGGCCGGGCGCGTCGGCCAGTCAGATCGGTCATGCTGCCGGGACTCTCTTACTGATGGAGGCCCGTATGTATGGCGTGATTCTGTTTCTCACGGCGCTGCTGACGTTCCCGGCTTGGTGGCCAGCCGTTCGCACCGTGCTCGACGCCCTACTGCTGTAGCCGGACGCGGCCCCGCTTTGTGCCGGAGCCGAGTGGTTGCGACATACCGCGGGAGCTCGGGAAAGCCCAGGAACAAGTTTATGGTTCCCGCGATGGAGCTTTATGGGTGCTCTCGTGAGGCTTTATGGTTCCCTCCAGAGCCGGCGCTGGCGATGATCTGCCGCTCGTCGATGTTGGTCTTCAGCTCGTCCAGCCGATCGACCCAATCGCCGGCGTAGAAGTCGTAGAGGGTGCATTCGACCGGCGTGTGGTCCAGGTTCATCACCGGAACCGCGCCATGGCGCGCCTTGGTCGACGCGGTGCCCTTGCCGACCTTCTGGAAGACGGTGGAAGCGCCCTGGACGTTGTTCTTGGTGCGCACCGTGTTGCGCAGCTTGGAGCCCATGCGCTGGTAGGCGTCGTGCACTTCGCGTTCGAACTGCTTGACGAAAGCCTGGGCGACCGAGGTGGACATCGGATTGTATTCCTTTCGCGTTCTGCGGGGGTCCCGTCCGGCGGGAAGCATTCCGCCACCCGGTTGTCGGGCGCGCCCGATCCCGGAATGGGACGGGGGACGCGCGCCCGGCCGCGGGCGAAGCGCGAAAAAGAAAGAGGCTGGCCGGGCCTTTCGGTTGTCCGGCCAGCCTCTTTCAGGACAGGCATGGAGGGGAGGTTCGGGATGCCGCGGCCCACCGCGCGACGGGACGCACGACGGGCGTTGGCAAGAGTGTTTCTAGGACATGCGCCCTTTTATGTCAAGAATATTTTCCTTTATCAACCAGCCATCCCCTTGGCGCGGTACTCCCTTGGGGCGTGGAATATCCCCCGGAGCCACGCTGTTGAATGGTTGGCCTCAACGGCCCGAAAAACACGGCATAAAAAAGGAATACGCTTCATGAAGACGATCATCACCGCCTGTGGCGTCGCCGCCCTTCTGCTCGCCACCCCGGCCCTGGCCGAAGGCACCTCCGGAACCACCGCCAAGGAGGTTCCGACCAACAAGGCGACCGGGCAGGTCGCGGCCACCCACGGTTCGCTCGACCCGGCGGTCGCGAAGATGACCGCGGCCCAGCTCAAGGGGAAGGACGTCTATGGCAGCGACGGCAAGGACATCGCCGAAATCGAGGGCATCGTCCGCAAGGGCGGCCAGACCTTCGCGGTGATCGACGTCGATCACATCGCCGATATCAGCGACAAGGACGTCGTCCTGCCGCTGGAACGGCTGCACATGAAGGGCAAGCGCCTGACCGTCGACATGACCGAGAACGACCTCAAGGGCCTGGAGGCCTGGCAGAAGGACAAGTACGAGGACGTCAAGGGCGCCCTGCGCTGACGTCAGGGTGGAAGCAGGAGGACGGACCGGGGGCGACGGCCCCCGGTTCTTCCGGATCTTACGCCGACCGGCGCAGGCGCATGGCCAGCAGATCGGCGGCCTGACCGGCGGGAACCGGGCGCCCGGTCAGCCAGCCCTGGACCAGGGTGCAGTTGTGGTGGCGCAGGAAATTGGCCTGCTCCTGCTTCTCCACCCCCTCCGCCACCACGTCCAGCCCCAGCATGTCGGCCATGGCGATGATGGTGGAGACGATGCCGTTGTCCTCCCGCTCGCTCGGCACGCCGTTCACGAAGGAACGGTCGATCTTCAGCGTCGTCACCGGCAGCCGCTTCAGGTAGCTCAGCGAGGAATGGCCGGTGCCGAAATCGTCCACCGCCACGCGGATGCCCATGGCCTTCAGCGCGGCCAGCACCGACAGGGCATGGTCCATGTCCTGCATCACCGCGCCCTCGGTGATTTCCAGCTCGACCAGATCGGGCGACAGGCGGTGGCGGTCGATGATGCGGCGGAAATCCTCGGCGGAGCGCTGGCGCAGGTGGCGCGGCGAGATGTTGACGGCCACCGGCACCGGCTCCAGCCCGTGGTCGATCCACTCCCGCAACTGCCGGCAGGCCTCGTCGAGCACCCAGTCGCCGAGGGGCACGATGAAGCCGGTGTCCTCCGCGACCGGAATGAACTCGCCGGGGGAGATCATGCCGAAGCCGGGCTTGTCCCAGCGCAGAAGCGCCTCGAACCCCTCCAGCGACTGGTCGACCAGCGACACCTTGGGCTGGTAGTGGAGCTGGAACTCCCCGCGCGCCAGCGCCGCCCGCAGGTCGCGGTCCAGCGCCAGATGGCGGTGCGCCTGGTCGGCCAGCTCCTTGCGGAAGAAGGCGTGGCGCTTGCCGCCGGCCCGCTTGGCCGCGTAGAGCGCGGTGTCGGCGGCGCGGATCAGTTCCTGCGCGCTGTCGGCATGGTCGGGGAACAGGGCGATGCCGATGGACGGGCGGACGTAATGCTCCGTCCCCATCAGCAACACCGGCTCGTCGAAGGCGGCCAGGATGCGCTGGGCGGCGGTCTCCGCCTCCTTCGCCTCGCCCACCTCGTCGAGGATCACCGCGAAGTCGTCGGTGCCGATGCGCCCCACCGTGTCGCTCGCCCGCACCGTGACGACGATCCGCGAGGCGACCTCCTGCAGCAGCAGGTCCCCGGCATGGTGGCCCAGCGTGTCGGTGATCAGCTTGAAGCGCGACAGGTCCAGGCACAGCACCGCGAAGCGGCGGCCGTGGCGCCGCGCCCGCTCGATCGAGCTGTCGAGCAGCGATTCGATGAGGGCGCGGTTCGGCAGGCCGGTCAGCCGGTCGCGCGTGGCCAGCCGCAGCAGCTCCCGCTCGTGGCGCATCCGCTCCGTCATGTCGGCCAGCGCGCAGACGTAGCTGCGCCGCCCCTGGACGTCCAGGCAGGACAGGGAGAGCGAGGCGTCGATCCGCCCGTCCCCCCGCTCGATCACCAGCTCCTCGGCACGCTCCGTGCGGCCGCCGGCCCCCATCCCCGCCGCATCGTCCCCGCCCGGCGCGCCCGGACCGAACAGCCGGGCGACCCGCTCGCGGTCCTCCTCGGCGAACAGGTCGGCGAAGCGATGGCCGTCGAGCCGCTCCGCGGGCACGCCGAACAGCGCGACGGCGGCGGGGTTGTGCTCCTCGACCCGGCCGTCCTCGCCAACCAGCACGATGGCTTCGCCGATGTTGTTCATGATGCCGAACAACCGCTCGTCGCGCACGATCAGCGCCTCGGCGGCCTGCCGGAAATAGTCCATGGCGCGGGCCATGGCGCCGAACTCGTCCTTGCGGTCGCGGCCGGGGATGTCGATGCCGGTCTGCCCTTCGGTCAGCCGCTCCATCCGCTCCGACAGCGCCTCGATGGGACCCAGCACATGCTGCGACAGGAACACCGAGAGCGGCCAGCTCAGCACCAGCAGAACGCCGATGAACAGGATGAAGGCCAGGGCCTCCATGGCGAACTCGCGGTCGAGGTCGTCGGTTCCGCTGGCCGCCGCGATGGCCCAGCCCCAGGGCTCGAAGGTCAGGCTGGCGCGGACCGAACGTCCTTCCTCCATCCAGCCCTCGGGCACGCGCCCATCGGTGAAGACGCTGACATGGAAGGGGTCGCGCCCCAGCGCCCGCAGCGCCAGCCGCGCCTGCCCCTGGCCATCGTCCCGCGGCAGGGCGCCCGCCTCGATGGCCGCGTTGATCTCGCCAAGCATGGCGTGCGCCGAGCCGACCAGCGCGTGGGTCAGCCGTTCCCGTTCCGTGATCAGACCGCTGCGCAGCAGGTAAAGCGCCGGTATTGCCGCCATGAGGCAGCCGATCAGGCCGATCCAGGTCAGCCAGCGGATCTTGCGGCGCAGCGTCATCACGGTCCCGGCGGCAATCGTCGCACCCGGCTGCTTCCGGGTGGTTGTCATTCTGCGCGAAAGCGTCGCTTTTTTATTTCAAACACGCAACGGTCAAGTTGCCCGCTCCGGTCCCCCTCTGTCCTTTTCAAACCAGCTGCGACATTTCGCCCATCCGGCGCGGCGTGGCTTCGCAGTTCCTCCCGCGAAGCACGCCGCGCCGCCGGTCCGCCAGCCGGTCCGCCAGTCGGTCAGGCAGCCGATCAGGCGGTCGGATACAGGCGCCGGAAACCGTCGGTCACCTTCGACACCACCGCCGGGTCGCGGTCCCGCCAATAGCGGGGATCGCGCATCAGCGCCTGCAACTCCGCCTCCCCGCCGGCGGACGGCGCGCCGGACGGCATCGACAGGGCGGCGGGCTCGCCGCCGGTCATCATCCGGTGAAGCGCCATCACCCCTTCATAAGTGGTCGACAGCCCCTCCACCGCGGCGGGCGGCAGGTTCTTCACCGCCCAGGCGTGGAGCTGCCGCGACACCTCCCGCCAGCGCTCGGCCCCGCCGAACTGGGCGGACAGCCGTTCGACCTCGCGTTCCGCCTGGAATTCGGCGGCCAGCTCCTGGATCAGCGGGACCAGCCGCTCGGCGGCGAGATCGTAGACGAGCTGCGCCTGGTCCGGCGTGAAGCCGGCGCCGTGCAGGCGGCCGTTGATCGCCGGGTCCGGCTCGAACAGCCCGTGGTCGCAGGCGATGCAATAGCCTTCCGGCCCGTCCGGCACGCCCGGCGCCGCCAGCAGGTCGGGCCGCTCGTCGCCACCGGGGACGGGAGCGGGGGCGGACAGCTTGCGCTCCAGCTCCAGATAGGACTTCAGCAGCGCCTCCACGCGCACCGCGCCGGTTTCCGGGTCGCGGAACTTCTCGGGCACCGCGGGCGGGGCGCCGGGAACGGTCGACGTCAGCAGGTTCTCGGCCATGGATAGCTCCTTATCGATGAAAGACTCAGGCGCCCTGCCCACGGGCGGTCAGGGCAAGGATGAGAGCGACCAGACGGCGCTGGCCCTCCAGGTCGCGCAGCGCGGCGTCGGAGGCGTCGGGGCCGAGCGTGCGTTCGAGCGTCATCGCCTTCAGCGTGTCCAGCACCCGCGCCCCGTCCGGCCCGGCGAAGCAGCGGGCGAAGCTGGGCGCCGGATCGCCGGCCGGAACCGCCTCGGCGGATGAAGCCCCCTCCAGCCAAGCCCAGCCGCCGTTGTTCCACTCCGCCGGATCAGCCATGGGGCGCCTCCGCCCGCACCAGCTTGGCGGGCACGCCGAAGGCCTCGCCCAGCCAGCGCGCGGTCGCCGCGACGTCCACCGCCGACAGCGCCTCCGGACCAAGCTGCCGCGCGGTGTCCAGCCAGCGCAGCGTCGCCTGGACGTCCCGCTGCGCCTGCGCCTGGGCCAGCGGCGAACGGTGCTGCAAGGCGACCGTGCGCCCGTCCACCGCGATGTCGGGGATCTCGCCGCGGCGGCGCAGGATGCCGACGGCGCGCAGCACCAGCGGGGTCAGCAGCTCGGCCTGGAGCCGCCCGTAGGTCGCGCCGAGCAGCCGGGCCATCTCGGCGGAGCGTTCGACCACCTCGGTCGCGGTCATGCGCGGCTGGTCCAGCGGCCCCAGCCGGTCGGCCAGCAGCGCGTGGCGGATGCGCGCCCGCAGGTCGTCGAGCACGAGCTGCGACACGTCGAACCGGCCGGGGTTGGCGAGCGGCGTCAGTCCGGCCGACCCCACCGCCTTGGGAATGATCGTCCCCGGCACCAGCCGGATGGTGGCGGGGTTCAGCACCCCGTCGTCGTCGGCCTGCCAGATGCCGGTGACGGCGACGGAGGCGTTCTTCAGCACCAGCTCGACCACCTTGTTGGCGGTCTTAATGTCGGGCAGCGCCTTCATGACCGGCGACCGGCCATAGGTTTCCCCCGGTGCCTTGAGCCAGCGAAAGTTGATGAACGGTGATTGCGCGAAGCGCCCCTCGGCCAGCGTCGAGGGCTCGGCCGGACCGCTGTCCAGCACCACCGTCCAGCGGTAGGCCAGCCCGTCCGGCAGCACCGCCTCGACCAGCGGAAAGCGGCTGTCCGGTTCCGCCACGCCGCGCTCCCGCACCTCGTCCGGGATGGTCACGCCGGGAAAGCGGCGCTCGATCTGGGCCAGCGTCGCCTCGCTGCGCCGGAAGGTGCCGTCCAGCCGTCCGTCCGCCCCCTCCTCCAGCACCGCCTCGGCCAGCGGCACGGCGGTGAAGCGCAGGCTGGACGCGGCGCCGGGCGGGGCTTCCTCCATCAGCAGGCAGGCGGTGCCCACCGTCACGAGGTCGAGGAAGGCCTGATGAATCTCGACGGCGAAGTTGGAGCGGTCGACATGGGCCTGCACGATGCCGGCGGCGCGGTCGAGCATCGGGGCCACGCGGTCGCGCTCGCCGTCCGGCAGCGACGGGCCGGGCTGCAGCCCGAACCAGCGCGACCAGGGAGGGGTCAGTTCGGCGAGCAGGCTGGCGGCGAGCTGCTCCACCGCGTCGGGCGCGGTCCCGTCGAACAGCCGGTCCACCCGCCGCTCGCCGGGGGTGCCGCCGCCGCGGAAGGGTTGCCCGTTGGGCAGGGCGTGGTCGTAGCAGTCCTGCCAGTGGCTTTCCCAGACCGACCGGCGCTCCCGCGCGGCGCGGTAGCGTTCCAGCAGACGCTCCGGCCCGTTCGGCGACGCGGAAGCGGCATCCCCCTTGCGGCGTTCCCCAACAGTGTCGGGTGTGGTGTCGCTCATGGTCTCACTCCCCCAACAGGCGCTTGCGCAGCGGCACCAGCGCGCCGACGTCCAGCGCGCCCCGCCAGGAGGTCTGGACCGTCCCCGCCCGCCCCCGGTTGCGCCGCTGGACCAGCGCCTCGGCGGCCTTGGCCGGGTCCTTCTCCTCCTCCGTGGCCGGAGCCGGGGCGGCCGGGTCGGAGGCAGGCGGGGAGCCGGGGGCCGCCGGCCCCGGCGGCGGGGGGGGGCGGCCGGGCGCGGGGGCCCGAGACGGCGTCTGCCCCGCATCGTTATCCTCGCCCGAACAGACACGCGAGATGCACGGGTGTGTACTGGTGAGGGTGGCGCAACGTGAAAAAAAAAGATAACGTGTC
>NZ_WHOR01000229.1:0-9531 GCF_013340925.1 Azospirillum formosense | reverse complement strand
CGCCGCGTGTGGTGCGCGGTGGCCACTCGTGCGGCGGCGGGAGAGGGCGCTGGGGGGGGGGCGGCGGGTGGCCCAGGGCGGGGGGCGGGGCTGCTTGGTGGCCCGCCCCGCCGCCCCGGGGGGTGGGATCCGGCAGGGAGGTGCGGCGGCCCGTCGCCCCCGCCGCCTTCGCGCTGGGCCTGCCCCGCCTGTGGGCGCGGACCGCGCCGGACAACCACCGCTCCCGCCGCCTGCTGGACAAGATCGGCTTCCTGCCGCTCGACGAAGCCGACCATTATGAACTGACCGCCGGACGCTGGCGGTTCCTCACCCCGGAGACCGCGTGATGCCGGCCTGCTTCGATCCCTCCTCCACCCCGGCCCCCGGTTCGCTGCCGACCCTGCTGGTCGTCGCGGTCGCTCTGGTGGACGCCGACGGCCGCGTCCTGCTGGCCCAGCGCCCGCCCGGCAAGTCGCTGGCCGGGCTGTGGGAGTTTCCCGGCGGCAAGGTCGACGCGGGTGAGACGCCGGAGGCCGCCCTGGTCCGTGAGCTGAAGGAGGAGCTGGGCATCGACACGGCGGCGAGCTGCCTCGCCCCCTTCACCTTCGCCTCGCACAGCTACGAAACATTCCACCTGCTGATGCCGCTGTTCGTCTGCCGCGTCTGGGAGGGCGACGTGATGGCGCGGGAGGGGCAGAAGCTCGCCTGGGTCTACCCGAACCGCATGGGCGACTACCCCATGCCCCCCGCCGACGTGCCGCTGGTGGCGATGCTGCGCGACCTTTTGTAGCCGGCCGAGGAGCGCCACAGTTTTTCCCGCATCGCGCGATGCGCCACCCTTGTCCCCACGCTCTTTCCGGATTGCGACTTCACGAATCGGGTGATCTGTGCCACATCATAGCCGTCGGGTTCGCGATCGCATCCCGGCCACCGGATTCTGACCCGAACACCAGATTTCAAATCGTCCAGAGACGGACCCGCATCTGAACCGCATCGGCGTGGACTCGCTCTTCAATTTCAAGGCCCATCCGGCGGAGCCGGCCCAGGATCCCGACGGCAATCCCGCCCTGGAGGTGTTGCGGTCGGTCTTCGGCTATTCCGCCTTCCGCGGGCAGCAGGCCGACATCATCGCCCACGTCATCCGTGGCGGCGACGCGCTTGTCCTCATGCCCACCGGCGGCGGCAAGTCGCTGTGCTATCAGGTGCCGGCGCTGGTGCGCGATGGCGTGACGGTGGTGGTCTCGCCGCTGATCGCGCTGATGCGGGATCAGGTGACGGCGCTGCGCGAGCTGGGCGTGCGGGCGGCCTTCCTCAATTCCTCCCTCGACGCCGCCGAGGCGCGCGAGGTGGAGCGGGCCATGGTCCGCGGCGAGATCGACCTCGTCTATGTGGCGCCGGAGCGTCTGGTCACCCCGCGCTTCCTCGACCTGCTGGACCGCACCAAGCTCGCCCTCTTCGCGCTGGACGAGGCGCATTGCGTCAGCCAGTGGGGCCACGACTTCCGCCCCGAGTATCTCCAGCTCTCCATTCTGCACGAGCGGCACCCGACCGTGCCGCGCGTCGCGCTGACCGCCACGGCGGACGCGCAGACCCGCGCGGAGATCAAGGACAAGCTGGGGCTGACCGAGGCCCGCGTCTTCCTGTCCAGCTTCGACCGGCCCAACATCACTTACCGCGTCGTCCCGAAGAAGAGCGAGCGCCAGCAGATGTTGGCCTTCCTGCGGGAGAACCACCCCGAGGACGCCGGCATCATCTATTGCATGTCGCGGGCGAAGGTCGAGGACACCGCCAACTGGCTGAACCAGCAGGGGCGGGAGGCGCTTCCCTACCACGCCGGGCTGCCGTCCGAGGTGCGCGAGGCGAACCAGGACCTGTTCATCAAGGGCGAGGGCATCGTCATGGTGGCGACGGTGGCCTTCGGCATGGGCATCGACAAGCCGAACGTGCGCTTCGTCTGCCACCTCGACCCGCCCAAGAGCCTGGAGGCCTATTATCAGGAGACCGGCCGCGCCGGGCGCGACGGCCTGCCCGCCGACGCCTGGATGAGCTACGGCATGGCCGACGTGGTGGGCCTGCGCCAGATGCTGGAGCAGTCGGAGGCCGGCGATTCCCACCGCCGCGTCGAGCGCTCCAAGCTGGAGGCGCTGCTCGGCTTCTGCGAGACCTCCGCCTGCCGCCGCAAGGTGCTGCTGAACTATTTCGGCGAGACGCTGGAGGCGCCCTGCGGCAATTGCGACACCTGCCTGGAGCCGGTGGAGACCTGGGACGGCACCGTCGCCGCGCAGAAGGCCCTGTCGGCGGTCTACCGCACCGGCCAGCGCTACGGCGCCGGGCACCTGATCGACGTGCTGCTGGGCAACGCCACGGAGAAGGTGGCGCAGCAGGCCCACGACGCGCTGAAGACCTTCGGCTGCGGCAAGGAGCTGTCCAAGGCGGAATGGCAGTCGGTCTACCGGCAGCTCGTCGCCGCCGGCTATCTGACGGTCGATCTGGAGGGCTATGGCGGCTTCCGCCTGACCGACGCGGGCATCCCGGTCATCAAGGGCCAGCAGACGGTGAAGCTGCGCAAGGACCCAGTCGTCGAGAAGCGCCGCGGCGTCCACGACGCGTTGCGCCGCCACGTCTCCCGCGGCGGCTCCGCCCCCTCCGGCACCCTGTCCGGCGAGGGCGTGTCGCGGGCCGGCGCGCGCGGCGCCCTGTCGCCCGCCGACGACGCGCTGTGGCACGCGCTGAAGGACTGCCGCACGGAACTTGCCCGCGCGCAGGGGGTGCCGCCCTACGTGATCTTCCACGACAGCACGCTGCTTGAGATGGTCGCGACGCGCCCGATGGACCGCGCCGCCTTCGCCCGCCTGCCCGGCGTCGGCGCCCGCAAGCTGGAGCGTTATGCCGACCCCTTTTTGGACGTCATCCGCCAGAAAGGATAATTTTATCCATCTCCCAAAAAAGCGCTTGCGCCGGTCCGCCCCCCCGGTTAATTTCCGCGCCCACGACGCACCGACGTCGGCGCCGCAGTAGCTCAGGGGTAGAGCAACTGATTCGTAATCAGTAGGTCCGGGGTTCAAATCCCTGCTGCGGCACCACTCTAAGGCCCTGGAAGGTAACGCCTTCCGGGGCCTTTCCATATGTGGCATGACTCATCGCGCCCTTTTCCCAGCAAGGCCGATGCCCCAACCGCCCGCCCTTACCGACCTCGCCGCCGCGCTGCGCCGGCCCGTGACGAGCGGGCGGGATCTGAAAGCCATCGAAATCCTCTGCGAGGCCTTTCTCGACCGGCCCAGGGCCGAGCGGGCGCGGGCGGCGCGGGAGTTGCCCCGGCTGGCGCAGGGAGCGGACACGGTCCTTATGCTCTCGGCCATGGCCACCGTCTCGGGCGACCTGCGCTATTACGACGAACTGCTCGACGCGATCGAAGGCAACATCGCGCAATCCGGGCTGGAGGGGTTGCTGCACATCCACGCCGGCATCGGGCGCCAACTCTTCCTGATGCGCATGGACCCGGCGAGCCGCCCCGGCTTCTTCGAGGAACGGCAGTTCCCCTTCTACCGCCGCATCCTCGGTGAGATCCGCCGCCGTCAGGCCGTCGTTCCACCCGCCCGCCGGGCCGGGGGAGCGGGCACCGGACGGGTCGTGCTGGTGACCAACCAGTTCCTGTCGCTGCGCCACCAGCCGTCGCGGGACCTGCTGTCCTACGCCGCCCTGCTGGAGGACCGCTGCGGGCGGGAGGTGGTGATCCTCAACACCAACATCATGCCGGCGGAGGTGCACAGCCTGTTCGTGCCCTCCTTCGCGGCGTCGGTGGAGCCCACCCTCTCCGGCGATCAGCGGATCGAGGCGGACGGGCGCGCGTATCGGATGCTGTCCTCCGTCGAGCCTTGCGTCAGCCCCGGCAAGATCGCCTGGTTCCTGGAGGCCATCGCGGCGCTCGATCCCGACGCCGTTCTGTCGCTCGGCGGGTCCTGCGTCGTGGCCGACCTGATGGCCGGGACGCGCCCCACCCTGTGCATCCCGACCACCAGCGGGGCCACCCTGTCGCTGGCCGACATCGTGCTGGATTTCGGTGGCGGCGCGGCGCCCACCCACGGCCCGCTGGCCCAGTCCTGGCGTCCCTTCCGCTTCCTGCATTCGCTGGCCGGGGCGGCGCCGCGGACGGACGCGGCGCGCGCCGCCTTCGGGCTGGAGGAGAACGCCTTCGTCTGCGCCGTCGTCGGCAACCGGCTGGACGATGAGGCGGACGGAGCCTTCCTCGCCATGCTGGAGGCGCTGTTCGACCGCGTGCCGCGTGCCGTCACCGTCTTCGCCGGGCACGCCGAAGCCCTGCCCCGGCGGCTGGCCGCGTCCCGCCACGCCGGACGGCTGTGCTGCCTGGGCTATGTGTCGGACATGGGCGCCCTGCTGGCGGTCTGCGACGCCTATGTGAATCCCCGGCGGACCGGCGGGGGCGCCAGCGCCGCCGAGGCCCTGGCCGCCGGGGCGGTGCCGCTGTCGCTGCCCGGCGGCGACGTCGCCAGCGTCGTCGGTCCGCGCTTCACCCTCCCCGACTACGGCGCCTTCGTCGAGCGGCTGGCCGCTCTGGCCGCCGACCCCGCCGCCCGGGCCGCCGCCGCCGCGGAGGCCCGCGTCCAAGGGTCGCGGCGCAGCGGGCCGGAGGAAACCGCCGCCGCCCTGTCGCGCCATCTCGACGAGGCGACAACGCTGTTCCACGGCCGGCGTCCATTGGAGGAGTGATCCGGGCGACCTGATCCGGCCCGCCGCCGTCAACCGCTTTATCGCACAGGCGGAGCAAACTCCCGGCTTGCTTTGGCGCCGGTGCCTTTCCAATATTCCGCGCTCCCCGACCGGGCGTCCGCTGGGACGCCACGGCGGGCGTCTTATTTTCTGCAACGAGGACCTTTTCATGCGCGCCTTCGACGGCCAGCATTCCGACAACGTCGCCATCAAGCGCACGCGGGAGCAGAAGCAGCTTCAGCTCCAGCAGTTGAAGGAGCAGCTCGCCACCCTGAAGTCCCACGCGGCCCCGGCGATCCGTGAAGCGCTGGTGAAGCGCATCGCCGAGCTGGACGCGGAGATGCGCCAGCCGCCGAAGCCGCCGCGCGAAGGCCGCGGCGACGGTCCCCGCGGCGAGGGGCGCGGTCCCCGTGGCGATGGTCCCCGTGGCGATGGTCCGCGCGGTGACGGCCCCCGAGGCGACCGCCCGCGCCGCGAGGGTTTCTCCCGCAGCGAGTCCTTCCGGTCGGACGGTCCCCGTGGTGATGGCCCGCGCAGCGATGGTGCGCGTGGCGACGGCCCCCTGTCGCCCTTCGCCTCCCCGCGCCGCCGCGGCTGAGCCGCGGCCCGTTTCATGATGCGTCCAACCCCGACGCGCCCAGCCCGATGAGCCGCCAGCCGTGAGCGACAACGCCACTCCCGCCCGCCGCCGCCTGTTCGATCAGGCGTGGCTCCTGATGATGCTGCCGCCGCTGTTCTGGTCGAGCAACGCCGTCCTGGGCCGCGCGGTGTCGGGCGAGGTGCCGCCGGTCGGGCTGGCCTTCTGGCGCTGGACGCTGGGGATGCTGCTGGTGCTGCCCTTCGCGTGGCGGCACCTGCGGCACGACGCGCGGGCGCTGGCCAAGCAGTGGCCGGTCGTCCTGCTGCTGTCGGCGCTGGGCATCGCGGTCTTCAACACCTTCCTCTATGTGGGTCTGCACACCACCACGGCGCTGAACGCGGTGATGATGCAGTCCTCCATGCCGGTGCTGATCGTGCTGATGAGCCTGGCCCTGTTCGGCGACCGGGTGACCCCGCGGCAGGGGGTGGGCATCGCCGTGTCGCTGGCCGGCGCCCTGACGCTGATCGCGCGGGGCGACCCGGCGGTGCTGATCGGGCTGCAACTCGCCGCCGGGGATTTGTGGGTGCTGGCGGCGGTGCTCGGCTACGCCGCCTACACCGCCCTGCTGCGCCGCCGCCCGGCGGTGCACGGCCTCAGCTTCATCGCCGTCACCTTCGCGGGCGGCGCGGCGATGCTGCTGCCCTTCTATCTGTGGGAAAGCGTCGGCGGGAACCCCATGCCGATCACCCCGACGGCGCTGGGGGCGGTCGCCTACGTGGCGCTGTTCCCGTCGATCGCCGCCTATCTCTGCTTCAACCGCGCCGTGGCGCTGGTGGGCGCCAACACGGCGGGGATGTGCATCCATCTGATGCCGGTGTTCGGGAGCGTCCTCGCCATCCTGTTCCTCGGCGAGCAGCCCCACCTCTACCACGCCGCCGGCATCGGCCTGATCGCGGCGGGCATCCTGCTGGCCACCCGCCGCACCAAGACCTGACAGGTTACAGGTAGCCGAGCTGCCGGGGCAGCCAGAGCGCCAGCTCCGGCACGAAGGTCACCAGAACCAGCGCGCAGAGCATCGCCGCGACCATCCACAGCACCCAGCGCACCGTCGATTCCATGCTGATGCCGGCCACCCGCGTGGTCACCATCAGGTTCACCGCCATGGGCGGGGTGAACTGGCCGATGGCGAGGTTCATGGTCAGCATCACGCCGAACCACACAGGGTCCCAGTGGAAGGCGGTCATGATCGGGGTCAGCAGCGGCAGCAGGATCAGGAAGATCGACACCGCGTCCAGCACCATCCCCAGCGCCAGCAGCGCCACGTTCAGCAGCAGCAGGACGAGGACCTCGCTGCCCACCCCCTCGATCGCCAGGGCGGCCACCCGGTCGAAGGCGCCCATCGTGCTGCCCGCCCAGGCGAAGACGCTGGACAGCGCGATGATGAGCAGAACCACGGCGGACATCTCCGCCGCCTCGGCCAGCACCTCGTACAGCTCGCGCCAGGTCAGGCTGCGGTAGACGAAGACGCCGACCGCCAAGCCGTAGAAAACGGCGACCACCGCCGCCTCGGTCGGGGTGAAGGCGCCGGTGCGCAGGCCGCCCAGGATGATGACCGGGGCCAGCAGCCCCCAGATCGCCTGCCGCAGGCTGCGCCAGAAGGGCGGGCGCGGCCCGGCGTCCTTCAGGCCGAAACCGTGCTTGCGCGACAGCCAGATGGTCGGCGCCAGCAGGGACAGCCCGGCCAGGATGCCGGGAACCATCCCCGCCGCGAACAGCGCCGGCACCGACGCCTGCGGGACCAGGACGCTGTAGATGATGAAGGCGACCGAGGGCGGGATCAGGATGGCCGTCGCCGCCGCCGCCGCGATCACGCTGGCCGAGAAGGCCTTGGGATAGCCGGCCTTGTGCATGGACGGAATCATCACCGTGGCGACCGCCGCCGCGTCGGCGGGGCCGGAGCCGGAGATGCCGCCCATCACCATGCAGACCAGGATGGCCACCACCGCCAGCCCGCCGTTCTTCGCCCCGACGATGGAGGACGCGAAGGTGACGAGCTGCTTCGCCACGCCCGCCCGCTCGAAGATCAGGCCGGCCAGGATGAAGACCGGGATGGCCAGCAGCGGATACTTCGCGATGCCGGCGTAGACGTTGGTCGGAACCGACAGGATGCCGAGCTGCGCGTCCAGGATTGCCAGCGACCCGGCCAGCCCCAGGGCCACCGCCAGCGGCGCGCCGATCACCAGCAGCAGCAGGAAGCCGCCGAACAGAATCGTCAGCGCCATCAGGCGGTCCCCTTCGCCGTGCGGATCAGGCGCCCGATCACGCGCAGGGCGACGACCGCCGACAGCAGCGGAAGCCAGACCGTGTAGAGCCATTGCGGGTTGCCCAGGCCGGGCGAGGTCTCCTCGAACCGCCACTGGTCGTAGGTCAGGCGACCGCCGTACCAGACGAGCAGGCCGAACATGGCGAGCGCCGCCGTCCAGGCCACCAGCTCCGTCACCCTCCGCAGGGACGGCGGCAGCTTGTCGGCGATGAAGGTGATGCGGATGTGCCGGTCAGCGGCGGCGGCGACGGCGGACCCGAACAGCGTCATGACCACCAGGAGGAAGATCGAATATTCCTCGGTGAAGGCCAGGGACACGTCGGTCAGGTAGCGCGTCACGACGTTGGCGAAGGTGACGAGGCACAGGGCGGCCATCGACAGGGCGGCCAGCGAACGCTCCAGCGTCACCGGCACCCGCGTCTTGGGCTGCTCCGTCGCCATGCCGGCTTCCAGCAGATCGTTGTTCATCGGAAAAAATCTCGACAAAGGCCAGAGGCCTGCCCCCTCCCCAACCCTCCCCCGCCTTCGGCGAGGGAGGGGGCGGGCGCAGGCCGCAGGCTTACTTCCGGTTGGCGACGGACGTCTCGGCGGCCTTCACGAGGTCGGGGCCGATGGTCTTGGCCCACTTGTCGTAGACGGCCTGGGTGGCCTTCTGGAAGGCCTTCTGCTGCTCGGGCGTCAGCTGCACGACCTCGACGCCCTGGGCGGCGATGTCCTTCAGCAGGCTGTCGTCCTGGGCGGTGATGCCCTTGCGGGCGATGGCGACCTCCTCCGCGGCGGCCTGGACGGCGGCGGCGCGCACCGCCTCCTGATCCTCCTTGGACCAGCTGTTCCAGACCTCCTTGTTGACCACGAAGATCAGCGGGTCGGCGACGTAGCCCCACAGGGTCAGATGCTTCTGGCCGAGCGTCGGCAGCTTGCCGGCGACGAACACGCCGACCGGGTTCTCCTGCCCGTCGACGGCGCCGGTGGACAGGGCCGGCTGCGCGTCGGCCCAGCTCATCTGCGTCGGGTTGGCGCCCAGCGCGGTGAAGGTGTCGAGGTAGAGCGGCGAGCCGACGACGCGGATCTTCAGGCCCTTCAGGTCCTCCGGCGTGCGGATGGCGCGCTTGGAGTTGGAAACCTCGCGGAAGCCGTTCTCGCCCCAGGCCAGCGGCACCACGTCCTTGGTGGCGAGCAGGTCGAACAGCTGCTTGCCGACCGGCCCCTGGGTCAGCGCGTCCATGGCCTTGTGGTCGGGCATCAGGAAGGGCAGCGAGAAGAGGTTCAGCTCCTTCACCTGCGGCGACCAGTTGATGGTGGAGCCCACCGCCATGTCGATCACGCCCTGGCGCAGCGCGGTGAATTCCTTGGTCTGGTCGCCGTTCACCAGGGCGGAGCCGGGATACATCTTCACGTTGATGCGCCCGTTGGTCTTCTCCTTGACCAGCTCGGCCCAGCGGTCGCCGCCGATGCCCCAGGGGAACGGCTTGCCCAGCACGGTGGACAGCTTGTACTCGGCCTTGTAATCCGCCGCCGTCGCGCCGTTGGCGATCACGCCCGGCAGAACCATGGCGGCCAGCGCCAGACCGGCGAACAGCGCCTTCATCGACTTCATTCTTGTTTCCTCCCACATACCGCAAACGAAAGATCGGACCGGGATCGTACAGAGGCGCGCACGACTGTTCCACGCGGAATTTGACGGCCGGCCCCCAAGCTTGGGACAATGCGGGCATGCATACGCGCAAAATCCCAACAATCGGGGCATTGATGGTCGGGCTGGCCCTTTCCGCGGGTCCGGCCCTGGCGCAATCGGCGGCGGCGCCCGCCGTCCCGCTCGGCCCCAACCCCAGCGAGTGCGAGATCCAGGCCGCCCTGTTCGGTGCCGCCGGCCCCGGCTGCCCGCCCATCGTGATGAAGCGCCCGCCGCCGCCGCCCGTCG
>NZ_WHOR01000228.1:0-9542 GCF_013340925.1 Azospirillum formosense | reverse complement strand
CGCCACCTCTGTCCCAGCCATGGCGATGACCTCGGCGGCGGGACCGGTCCCCGGACCGTTCACCGCGGGCGTGGCCGCCTGATCCTTGCCCGCGGTCTTGACGCGCGGAGGAGCAGGTTTCGTCTTCGGCACCGGAACGGCCATGGCGGTCGGTCCGGCGGTCTGCGTTTCGAGAGGAACCGTGGTGCCGGGGCACCCGGCCAGCAGAAGAACCGCCAGCACAAGGCCCGCCTTCCGCCGCCGGCACCCCACTCCGGCATTGGTTCCAGCCACTTCGCATATGGTACCCGTCATCGTCATCGTCGGGCCTTTCAAGCATCGTGGTTGAATTCGCGGGCGGTGTTGCTGGCCCCATGCCTGCACTTGCCGCCTCCGTGAGATCAAGGTCAGTCCAGTCTGGTTAATGTGGCGTTAAACCCCTGTTTGATACCCCCTTTTTGCGCACATTTGCGGCCAATTTTTGTTCCTACTCCTATCGATAGGTCGGATTTTGAACTAATTTGCCTATTTGTAGGTTAGGTGGAATGGGGTCGATCGCCTCAAATACCCACACTTCCCTTTGGCTTATCCTCTAACGAGAAAAGCACGGGGAACCCTTGCGCACGGCGCGTAGCACCGTGAGCCCATGGGCGCGAAAACCGGCAGTTGGGAAGGGAAAAGGAAAGGGCGAAAAAGAGCCCCAAAGACAATCGGCGGCGGAGCCACCCGGGTATGGCCCCACCGCCGGTCAGCCGGACGGGCAACAGTATCGGTAAGATGAGAGCGCCGCACAGGCGTCTCACATGATGTTGCCGCTTGAACTCCAGCCTTCTATCCGACCGGCATTACCGCCGGTCGGCACTGTGCGTACAATGCTTTTTGAGCACCAACCTTCACGTCCACGATCCTGCGCCGGTTTGGCATGATCGTCAAGCCTGCATCGACTGCAAAATGGGCTGGATTACCCAGTTGGCGATACTGCCGAAGGCGATCACCTCACGCGTGCGAAGGGGATATGCTCAGCCTCGGCCCACCGGCGCGCTTACGCGAACAGATTGACCGAACCGGACGGTGTGGGCATCCCCATATCCGCCCCGCCTGGAGCCGACACGCTGTCAGCCGACGTCGCGATCGCCGCATCCCCTCCGGGGCCTTCCGGATCGCCGGAGCCGCTGTCCGTGCCGTCCGGGTCGGTCATGGCCTCCACGAAATCCTTCAAGGTCGTGCTGGACCCGAAGGCCGCCTGACGCAGTTCGTCGACGTTGTCCTGCGCCTCCTTCACGACCTTGTCATAATCCTTGAAGGACTCCCGCCGTGCCTTGCGCCGCTCTTCGGCCTGATCCAGTTCGTTGGCGGCCTTTGCCTCCGCGATGATCGACTTCGCCTTGGCAAGGACGGCCTCCACCCGGCGCCCGAATTCGTCGGCCTCGCGATAGCGCGACATCTTCAATTCGTTGTCGGCCATCATCCGCTGGATGTAATTGCGCATCCTGTCGCCTTGCGGGGCGTTGGGGGTGGCGTTCAAGCTGGGCGCCATCTCCCTCATCCACTGCTCCAGGTCGCTGCCCTGCCCGCCCTTGGCGTTTTCGTCGATCTCTTCGTCGAATCTTTCCGCAGCCTCGGCCTTGTCCTTTTTCTTGTCTTCGTCCGTTTCTCCGTTGGCGGCCTTGCCGTCTGAAGGCGTCTCGCCATCCGAGGCCGTAACGCCTTGGGCGTTCGCCAGACCGGCGGCCTCCGCCGCCACGGCGTCGGCGGAGCGCGCTTCCCCGTCTTCCACCGCTCTTTCGCCTTCCGCCACATCCGTTGCCAAACCGTCCGCCGGCAGCGGTGGGGGTGGCGGAGCCGTGGGCGTCTCCGTCGCCCCTTCGGTCGCAGCGCCCTCGGCAGACGCGTCATTGCCTCCGATGGTCATCGTGACGTCGACGGCGACCTCCGTCTGAACCACGGTGATGGACGTGCGGGTGGTCGTCCGCTCGATGGTGATGCCGCCGATGGACGGCGCTCCGGCCCCACCGGGAAGGCCCATTTCCGCAGCGGCGGCCACGCCGGCGCCATACTCCTTCGCCGCCCGCCCCGCCTGCTTGGCGAGGATCGCGGCTTCCCGCGCCAACTGCACCAGCTTTTCCCGGTCGCCCTGGTGGTGGCGCATCATCATCTTCAGTTCGGCGATCTTGCGCTCGACGTCCTCCAGCCTTTGCGCGGCGACGGCCTTCGGTCCACCGACGCGCTTGGCCTCCTCCAGCGCGTTCACAACCGCGGTGAAGTTCTTCTGCTGCTCCGGCGTCATGGCGAACGGCAGCTTCGTTTGTTCGGCCTTGTCGGCAAGGCGCTGCTTGGCGTCCTTGTAATCCATGGCGTCCAGCGCCCGCTCCCAGTCCTTCTTGGCCTTTTGGAGCTGGAAAAGACTGTTCTGGCCGTTGGAGAGAGCCGAAAAGATGCCGTTCACGACCCCCTCCCCCGGTTCTGCCGAACCTTCGTGAATTCTCGGGGAAGTTTAGCACACTTTCAACTTCCGTCCAATTCCGACAGTGGTTTGGGAATCGGCGCAAGCAACCCGGCGTTGCTCCGCAGGAACGCAATACACACGCCGGAACTCCGATGCCCATGAGGGTGTTTGATTCCCGACATCGGACACCGCAGAGCGCGGCGAATTGCCGCAGGCTGCAGGCCGGAAAGACATCCGCAGCCGACCCCGAGGAGGAAAACAGATGGCAGACCGCGATACGTTGGGCACCGGCGAACCGAACCGCAAGACGCCGGACCCGATGGCCAACAGTGGGGCAAACAGTGGATTGGGCAGCCACCGTTCGGAGAACCGAGGTTCCTCGGACGACATGAACCGCTTGGCCGGCGAAGCCGCCGATGCTGGCCGCGACACTCTGGATGCCGCCCAGGGTCGCATCCGCTCGCTCCTGGAGATGCAGACGGACCGCGCCGCCGACCAGTTGGGCAGCGTCGCCAACGCGTTGCACAAGGCCGCGGAGCAGTTGAACGAGGAGAACAACGGCACCGCCGCCCATTATGCCGGGCAGGCCGCCGACCGCGTGGAGCGGGTGGCCGACATGCTGCGCAACTCTACCGTGGACGACATGGTCGGCCAAGTGGAGCGTTTCGCGCGGCGCCAGCCGGAGGTGTTTGTCGGCGCCGCCTTCGCCGTCGGCTTCCTGTTCGCCCGCTTCGTCAAAAGCTCCGGAGAGCGGCGATTTCGCGGCGCGTCGTCATCCCATCTGACCGGCGGATATGGCCGGCACGACCGAGGCCGTCAGGACTTCGGCCGCCACGATCAGGACCATCACGACTACCGCGACTTCGGCCTGCGGGGTGCGGACCGCGCCGGGCAGGAGGCGTTGCGCACCGATCATGATCTGGCCGGCCACCCCCGCGGCACGGCGGGCGGCATTGCCGGCTCCGCCTCCGCGGGCGGCGTTAACGCGCCGCACCCGAGGTCCAGCCTGTCGTCCGGCATGGCCTCGTCCGGCATGACCGCGACGACCGCCATAACGTCCGCCGGCGGCGGGATCGGCCGCAACCAGGAGGGTCCGCGCCCGCTGAACACCGCCACCGCGGCGACCTCCGCCGCCCGCACCCGTGACGCCGCCGAAATGGTGGCCGGCTCGACGCCCGGCACCATGCCGGGCGCCGCCTCCGAGACCAAGCCGGTTTCCGGCACTCCGATCCAGGGATCCAAACCATGAGCGCTGCGGAGGACCGTTCCTACGATCCGCGGCAAGACCGACCCATCGCCGGCCTGTTCGCCGATCTGGCGCGGGAAACCACCAACCTCGCCCGCACAGAGATCGAATTGGCCAAGGCCGAGCTGACCGAGAAGGCCGGCCAGGCGGCGGGCGGGGCGGCCTATGTGGTTGCCGGCGGGCTGATCGCCTTCGCGGGCGTCCTGGTCCTGCTGGCCGCGGCGGTGCTGGCCCTCTCGAAGGTGGTCGAGCCCTGGCTGGCCGCCGTCATCGTCGGGGCCGTCGTGCTCGTCATCGGCGGCGTGCTGGCGATGATCGGCAAGAAGCGGCTCAGCCCGGAGAATCTCCAGCCTCAGCGCACCATCGAGACGCTGCGGGACGACAAGCGCTGGGCTCGCTCCCAGCTCGCCCGATGAGCGGCCCAATGAGCAAGGGGCCCTTGGACGACGGTGAGAAGGGGCGCGCAACGCCCCGCGACTACGACGCGATGCAACGGGAGATCCGCGAACGCCAAGCCCGGATCGGCGACACGATCCAGGTCCTGAAGCGCAAGACCGCGCGGCTCGCTCCCCGTCACCTGATGGAGCAGACCATGAACCGGATGCACACCACCACCGGCGGCTACGGCGAACGTGCCCAGGACCGCTATTACGAGCCGATCCGCAACAAGACCCACCAGCGGTCCCACTCGGTCGGCGAGACCATGCGCAGCAACCCGATCCCGCTTGCCATGATCGGCATCGGGCTGGGCTGGCTTGCCCTGACCGCCTCGGGCTATGACCGGCGCATTGCGCGAAGCGGCGCGATGCACAACGTCCGCGACCGCGCCGGCAGCGCCGCGCAGTACGCCCGCGACACCTTCTACAGCGCCGGCGGCAGCGTGCGCGACGCCGCCAGCCACGCCTACGAGCGCGCCAGCGATGCGGCAAGCCACGTCTACGAACGGGCGAGCGACGCCGTGGACGAGGCCGGCGACCGCGTGCGCGGCCTGACCGACCACGCCCGCGACCGGGCGCACGACATGCGCCGGGACATGAGCAGCCGCGTGGACAGCCACATCGGCAACCATGGCGGCACCGGCCACTTCCGGGCGTCGGACCGGTTGCACAGCGCGACCGGGCGCTTCTGGGAGATGGTGGATGACCACCCGGTGGTGGCCGGCGTGATGGGCGTCGCCCTGGGCGCGGCGCTGGGCGCCAGCATCCCATCCTCCCGCTACGAAGACCGCTGGGTCGGCGACTACGCCGACGAGGCGACCAACCGCGCCAAGGAGATGGCCCGCGACGCCATGGACCGCGGCACCCGCGCCGCCCGCGCGGCGGTCGAAGCCGCCAAGGAAGAGGTCGGCGATGCGGTGAGCGCGGCCAGCGACGCGGCGCGGGAGGAGGCGCGCAAGCCGGGCTGACCGGTTTCGCTCACGTCTTTCCCCTCGGCTCCTTTCGGGTTCCACGCCGACTGCACCGGCCCCGCGGCCTCGACCGCGGGGCCGGTCTTTCGTTGTCCGACCACCCTGCATGGTTTCCCGGGAGTGGAGAGCGTCCGCGACAGTTCGCCGCAGCGTGCGTCGGGCGCAGGCCTGCCATCCTTATACCCGAGTGTTTTTCCCGGTTATCCCGCTCCGGTTCCGCTTGACAAAGGTCCTATGATGGCCACTTAATCAGGACCAATTTAGTCCTGTATCGGGGTGGTCATGATCCGGCTGAGCAAGCTGACCGACTACGCCATCGTCGTGATGAGCGAAATGGCGCGCCACGTGGGCACGGTTCACACCGTCTCCCATCTGGCGGAGCGCACGGGCGTGCCCTCCCCCACGGTCGCCAAGCTCATGAAGACGCTGACCCCGGCGGGCCTCACGACCTCGCACCGCGGCGCCGCCGGTGGTTATGCGCTCAGCCGCGCCGCCGATGCAATCTCTATCGCCGAGATCATCACGGCGCTCGACGGCCCGATCGCGCTCACCGCCTGCGTTGAGGGCGGCGACAGCCAATGCGGCGTGCAGCGCCTGTGTCCGATGCGCGGCGGCTGGGAGAAGGTGAACAGCGCCATCCGCGGCGCGCTCGAACAGGTGACGCTGGCCGACATGATGGGACCGCCCGCCTGGGCGGCTGGTCCACCCGGCCCGCTCGACACGATTGGAGCCGGCCCAGTCCCGGCACGGCGCGCCGCCGTCTGACGTTTCGGCGCCTTCATCGGAAACGCTTTCAGGGAACGAGAGACAAGCATGGCCGCCACGACCGAAACCGTCGAACAGGTCCGCGCCGTCACGGAGCAGAAGTACAAGTACGGCTTCACGACGGACATCGAATCGGATGTCGCGCCCAAGGGCCTGAACGAGGACACCGTCCGCTTCATCTCCGCCAAGAAAGAGGAGCCGGAATGGCTTCTCGAATGGCGCCTGAAGGCGTTCCGCGTCTGGCAGGAGATGGAGGAGCCGCGCCACTGGGCGAAGCTGTCCTACCCGCCGATCGACTATCAGGACGCGCACTACTACGCCGCGCCCAAGATGAAGGACCGCCCGAAGTCGCTGGACGAGGTCGATCCCGAGCTGCTGAAGACCTACGAAAAGCTGGGCATCCCGCTGCGCGAGCAGGAGATCCTGGCCGGCGTCGAAGGGGCCGAGGGCAAGAGCCCGGCCATCGCCGTGGACGCCGTGTTCGACAGCGTGTCGGTCGCGACCACCTTCAAGGCCAAGCTGGAGGAGATGGGCATCATCTTCTGCTCCATCTCCGAGGCCGTGCACAAGTGCCCGGAGCTGGTCCAGAAGTATCTCGGCTCCGTCGTGCCCTACACCGACAATTTCTACGCGACGCTGAACTGCGCGGTCTTCACCGACGGCAGCTTCGTCTACATTCCGAAGGGCGTGCGCTGCCCGATGGAGCTGTCCACTTACTTCCGCATCAACCAGGCCAACACCGGCCAGTTCGAGCGGACGCTGATCATCGCCGACGAGGGCAGCTACGTCAGCTATCTGGAAGGCTGCACGGCGCCCCAGCGCGACGAGAACCAGCTGCACGCCGCGGTGGTCGAGCTGGTGGCGCTGGATGACGCGCAGATCAAGTACTCGACGGTCCAGAACTGGTATCCGGGCAACGCGGAAGGCGTCGGCGGCATCTACAACTTCGTGACCAAGCGCGGCGCCTGCCGCGGCCGCAACTCCAAGATCTCCTGGACGCAGGTGGAGACCGGTTCCGCCATCACCTGGAAGTACCCGAGTTGCATCCTGCAGGGGGACAACTCGGTGGGCGAGTTCTATTCGGTCGCCATCACCAACAACTTCCAGCAGGCCGACACCGGCACCAAGATGATCCACATCGGCAAGAACACCCGCTCGACCATCGTGTCGAAGGGCATCTCCGCCGGGCGGGCGCAGCAGACCTACCGCGGGCTGGTGAAGATCCTGCCGAAGGCGGAGGGTGCCCGCAACCACACCCAGTGCGACAGCCTGCTGATCGGTGACCAGTGCGGCGCCCACACGGTGCCCTACATCGAGAACCGCAACCGCACCGCCCGCGTCGAGCACGAGGCGACGACCGCCAAGATCAGCGAGGACCAGCTGTTCTACTGCCGCCAGCGCGGCCTGTCGGAAGAGGACGCCGTGTCGCTGATCGTCAACGGCTTCTGCAAGGAAGTGCTGAAGGAGCTGCCCATGGAGTTCGCCGTGGAAGCCCAGAAGCTCGTCGGCATCAGCCTCGAAGGCAGCGTCGGCTGACCGCCCACCGTATCGCGAAGGAAGAAGAAACGATGATCGAGATCAAGAACCTGCACGCCACGGTGGACGGCAAGGAAATCCTCAAAGGCATCGACCTGACGATCAACCCGGGCGAGGTGCACGCCATCATGGGGCCGAACGGCTCGGGCAAGAGCACGCTCAGCTACGTGCTGGCCGGCCGCGACGGCTACGAGATCACCGAGGGCTCGGTGAGCTTCTTCGGCAAGGACCTGCTGGAGATGGAGCCGGAGGAGCGCGCCGCCGCCGGCCTGTTCCTGGCCTTCCAGTACCCGGTCGAGATCCCCGGCGTCGCCAACACCACCTTCCTGAAGTCCGCCCTGAACGCCATCCGCAAGCAGCGCGGCGAGCCGGAGCTGGACGCCATGCAGTTCCTGAAGCTGGTGCGCGAAAAGACCAAAGCGCTGAACATGACCGACGAGATGCTGAAGCGCGCGGTCAACGTCGGCTTCTCCGGCGGCGAGAAGAAGCGCAACGAGACGCTCCAGATGGCCGTCCTCCAGCCGACGTTCGCCATCCTCGACGAGACGGACAGCGGCCTCGACATCGACGCGCTGAAGATCGTGGCCGAGGGCGTGAACGCGCTCCGCTCGCCGGAGCGGTCGATGCTGGTCATCACCCACTACCAGCGCCTGCTCGACTACATCGTGCCGGACCATGTGCATGTGCTGGCCTTCGGCAAGATCCAGCGCTCCGGCGGCAAGGAGCTGGCGCTGGAGCTGGAGAAGAACGGCTACGCCGAGTTCGGCGTGAACGAGGCGGCCTGATCATGGCGACGACGACCCTCACCAAGGCGCCGCGGGGCTACGACCCGGCGGCGGCCAAGCCCTTCCTGGAGCAGCTCGACCGGGTCAAGGACGGCCTGCCCGGCGGCGGCCTGTCCTGGCTGAACGACCTGCGCAGCCAGGGCCATGACCGCTTCGCCGCGCTCGGCCTGCCGACTGTGAAGAACGAGTCCTGGCGCTACACCAACCTGCGCGCGCTCGACAAGCTGGCCTTCCAGCCGGCGGCCGGCACCGGCGAGGCCGTCCGTTTCGACGTGCTGCCGACGGTCCGCGCGGACGGCGCGACCGGCCCGCGTCTGGTCTTCGTGGACGGGCGTTTCCGGGCGGAGCTGTCCTCCACCGCCGGTCTGCCGACGGGGGTCGAGCTGCTGAACCTCGCCGACGCCCTGACTCGCAAGCCCGATCTGGTGGCCGAGCATCTGGGCCGGATCGCCGCCCCCGACGATCAGCCGCTGGTCGCGCTGAACACCGCCTTCCTGGCGGATGGCCCGGTCCTGCATGTGCCGCGCGGCGTCACGGTGGATGAGACCATCGAGCTGGTCTTCGTCTCCGTCGGCACCGAGGCGCTGCCCACCGCCTTCCACCCGCGTGGCCTGATCGTCGCGGAGGCGGAGTCCCGCGCCGTGATCGTCGAGCATCACGTCGGCCTGGGCTCCTGCACCACCCTGTCGAACGGCGTGACCGAGGTTTTCGTCGGCGCGGGCGCGTCGGTCCACCACTACAAGGTCCAGCGCGAGCACACGGAGTCCTTCCACCTGTCGCACACCGCGGCGAGGGTGGCCGGCAAGGGCATCTACGACAACTTCATCCTGACCATCGGCGCCAGGCTGTCGCGCAACGAGGTCAACAGCGTCCTGGACGGCGAGGACGGCGACACGCATGTCAGCGGCGCCTACATGGTGCGCGGCGGCCAGCACGTCGACACCACGACCTTCATCGACCACGCCAAGCCCTGCTGCACCAGCCGCGAGGTCTACAAGGGCGTGATCGACGACCAGGCCCGCGCCGTCTTCCAGGGCAAGATCATCGTGCGCCCCAACGCGCAGAAGACCGACGGTTACCAGCAGAACCGCGCGCTCCTGCTCTCCGACACCGCGGAGATCGACTCGAAGCCGGAGCTGGAGATCTACGCCGACGACGTGAAGTGCAGCCACGGCGCCACGGTGGGCGAGTTGGACGACGATCAGCTCTTCTATCTGCGCGCCCGCGGCATCGACAAGGATACGGCGCGCGGCCTGCTGATCGGCGCCTTCCTGTCCGAGGCGCTGGAGGAGATCGCCGAGGAGGGCGTCCGCGACGCTTTCCAGAGCTACGTCGCCAACTGGCAGAACGCGCGCTGAGGAGGGACCCGGACATGGA
>NZ_WHOR01000227.1:0-9554 GCF_013340925.1 Azospirillum formosense | reverse complement strand
TCCTCCCGCCGTCACCCCTCCGCCCCGCTCTCCTTCCAAGGCCGGACGCGCATGCCCCTTGTCCTCGTCATGCTCTATCTCCTCGCCTGTCTGGTGTGCGCCGTCATGGGCCGCAACACCACGATCGGCTTCATCGGCCATTTCCTTCTGGCCCTCTTCCTGACTCCGCCGGTGAACTTCGTGATCCAGGCGGTGGGCCGCCCCAGCGCGCGGGAACGTGAGAAGATGCTGACGACGAGACCGCGATGACCACGCTTGACCAGTCGGCCGAGGGGAGCGTCGCCCGCGCCCCGTTGCCGCAGCGCGCCGGCCTTTGGCTGAAGCGGCGCAGCGTGTCGATCTACGCGCTGACGCTGACCCTGATCCTCGGTTTCCTCGCCATCGCCCCCGCCGTCTTCGTCGAGGTGCCCTCCGGCCATGTGGGGGTGCTGTGGCTGCGCTTCTTCGGCGGCACGGTCACCGATCGGGTCTACAGCGAGGGCACCCACCTGATCTTCCCGTGGGACCGGGTGACGATGTACGACGTGCGCCTGCGCACCGACACCCGCACCTACGAGGCGGTGGCGGCCAACGGCATGTCGATGACGGTGACCGTGGCTCTGCGCTACCGCGTCAACCCGCCCGCCGCCGGCCTGCTTCACAAGCTGGCCGGGGACGATTACGCAGAAAAGCTGGTGCATCCGGAGATCGCCAGCCTCGTCTACGAATTCGTGTCAAAGCACAATCCGGAGAATTTCTACTCGATCAACCGGGCGGACATCCAAGGCTTCCTGCTGACCGAGGCGCGCCGCCAGTTCCCGGCGCCGCCGACCGATCTGCAGGCGCTGAAGCTGCCCCCCGGCGCGATCGCCGACGATTACGGCGCCTTGATGATCCGGGTGGAGGATGTGCTGGTGGCCGGGGTCAGCTTCCCGCCGCTGGTCCGCCAAGCCATCGACCGCAAGATCGAGCAGCAGCAGATCATGGAGGAATACGACTTCCGCATCGCCCGCGAGGCCAAGGAGCGCGACCGCAAGCGGATCGAGGCGGAGGGCGTGCGCGATTTCCAGGACATCGTCGCCCGCAACATCACGCCGGAGTATCTGCGCCTGCGCGGCATCGAGGCGACGCGGGCCTTCGCCACCTCGTCGAACGCCAAGACCATCATCATCGGCGGACGGGACGGCCTGCCGGTCATCCTGAACACCGGCGACGACGCCAAGTCGGGAACGGGGGCAGCACCCGCCGCCACCCATGAAGCCGCTGCGAAGGAGCCGGACGGGCTGGCCGGCCGCCTGTCCAACCTGGACGAGCTGCTACCGGAGAACAGCGCGCCGGAAGCGCCGCCGGACACCGCCGGGCGTTGAGGCCCGGCGGGATCGCTCCGTCCAAAGGAAGCGGCTACTCGGCGGCCTCGGCGAGGGTCCGGGCGAAATCGCGCTGCATCTCGTCGAGCAGGCGGACCACCTCCGCCGACGCCCGCTTCATCTCGGCGGCGTGGCGTTCGGCCTCCATGCGGTTGCCCGCCTGAAGGGCGAGCAGCGTCTCGCGGCCCGACTCATGGACGGTGCGGTGCGGCGTGGCCATGCCCTTGTAGGTGGGCAGGCGCATCGTCCGGGGATCGTTCACGCTGTCGTACCAGCGGCCGAGGCGACAGGAGTGATGGGTGGACAGGTCCGCCGGCAGAAGCGTGCGCTGGCCGCCCACCGCCTCCATGATCTTGTCCACGAAGGCGAGATGGTCCTGCTTGGCCAGCCGGACCAGTTCGCCCACCCCGTCGCGGCTCATGCGGTCCACCTCCTCGCGGCCGATCTTCCGCTCGTCGAAGCGGATGTGCAGCCGGTTGTCGTGCCGCGCCACCACCGAGCCGCGCAGCGACAGTTTGTAGCCGGGAAGCGACACGGTGACCTGACCGCCTGTGGGCGCCGCCCCCTTCGTCTCGGCGTAGCAGCCGCATTCGGAGATGTCGCGGACCAGCGCCGGCGTCTGGTCCACGCTGCCGTCGAGCAGAACCGGACGGCGGCGCGTGTGGCGACGGTTCGCCAGATCGGAGGAGGTGCGGATGGCCCGCGCCAGCAGCGACGGCAGGGTGTCCAGCGCCTCCTGCATGCGGTTGGCGCTCTCGCCGACGGTGTAGGCCACGGTGGTGGCGCGCTGCGTCTCGCCGCCGACCTCGGTCATCCGGCTGGCGATGCCGCGGAAAATGCCGGCGACCTCACCGATGTTGCGGGCGATCTCGCGCGAAGCGGAGGACTGCTCCTCCACCGCCGCGGCGATCGAGGAATTGATCTCCTGCATGGTGGTGATGGTGGTGGCCACCCCGTCCATGCCGGTGATGGCCTGCTCGGTCACCGCCTGGATGGCGCCGACTTTGGCGGCGATATCGTCAGCCGCCTTGGCCGACTGCCCGGCGAGGTTCTTCACCTCCGTGGCGACCACGGCGAAGCCCTTGCCCGCCTCGCCGGCGCGCGCCGCCTCGATGGTGGCGTTCAGCGCCAGCAGGTTGGTCTGCCCGGCGATGGCGCGGATGATGTTCAGGATGCCGCCGATCTCCTGCGCCGCGGTGCTGAGCTGCGCCATGATCTGGCGGGCCTCGCCGCTCTTCTCGACCGCTTCCCCGGCGATGCGGGACGCGTCGCCGACCTGCACCGAGATCTCGCCGACCGCGGCCTGGAGCTGCTCCGCCCCGGCGGCGACGGTCTGGGCGGCGTCGAGCGCCTCCGCCGTGTCGGCGGACGTGCCGGCGATGCTGTCCTTCACGGACGCGCAGACGCTGTCCAGGTCGCCGACCGTGCGGCGCAGGTCCGCGGTGTAGCTGGCGACGCTGTCCACCACGTCGTTGGCCTCGTGGTCGATGGAATCGACCATCGCGTCCACCGCCTGGAGCCGCTCGTCGATCAGCCGGTCCCAATAGACGGACAGGGCGGCGTCCAGGTCCATCAGCACCGCCGACACCACGGCGCGCTGCATGGTCACGATCGAGGCCAGCCGGCCGCCGGTCAGCAGCGTCCCGCCCATGCTCTGCGCCAGGGCGGCCATGATCTCGCCCAGGATGAAGGCATAGCCGCCGACATACCAGCTCGGGCTCAGCCCGATGCGGTGGTGGGCGATGCCGACCGCGCGAACGGACTCCTTATAACTGTCGTCGAAGCGGCCTTCGAACAGGCGGGTCCAGTGGGCGATCTGGGCGCGCTTGGCCCCTTCGACCTGCGCCGGGCTGGTGAACAGGGCGGCCAACTCGGGTTGCGACAACGTGCGGGCGTAGAAGCGGTCCAAAATCCCCGGAAGGGCTCTGGCGATGATCGGCAACGCCTGCTGCAGGCTGCCGACCGCCTCCGGTCCCAGATCGAAATAGGCAGTCTTGGTGACGTCCAGGGCGCGCAGGGAATCCGGCATGGCGAATGTTTGTATTCTGTAATGAAGGGGCACCATTCGATAACATTTCCGCCAGACCTAAGGTACCTCTAAAAGGAATTCCCATGCGGCATGCTGTCCCACTTCATGATTAACAGATGGTTTAATTCGTGCACAGCCAAAAGAGCGTGCAGTGAATAAGCCTGATAATACAATCACTTTCCCCAAAATGGACGACTGGCACCGCAACGACACCTTCACAATGCAAGGTTTCGGTGCGTCCCGAGGTTGATAAAACTATTTGTTACAAATGCACGGCAAAGTTACCAATGCGCCGCCGCCCCGGTGTTTCCGGGACGACCTGGAGATTTTTCAAGGAGTTGTCGGCCGATGAATCCCCTCCGCACGCTGAGCCTTGCGACGAAGCTGACCATTCTGTGCACGCTCGGCCTGATTGCCCTGTCGGGCGCCCTGACCTACGCGACGATCGTCAAGGTCACCGCCAGCATCAGCAAGGACGCGGCGGAGCGGAGGGAGCAGGCCATCACCAACTTCCGGATGCTGCTCGACCAGAAAGGGTCAGAGTATCGGCTCCAGGACGGCGCGCTCTACATCGACGATGTCAAGCTGGACGGCGCGAACGACATCGTCGACACCGTCCGCAGCGTGACCGGCGGCGTGGCCACCATCTTCCGCGGCGACACCCGCGTGGCGACCAACATCCACAACCCGGACGGCAGCCGGGCCGTCGGGACGAAGCTGGCCCGCGGGCCGGTCTACAGCGCCGTCATCGACGGCAAGGAGCCATTCCGCGGCGAGGCCGACATCCTGGGCGAGGCCTATTTCACCGCCTACGACCCGATCATCGACCGGAACGGCGAGGTCATCGGCGTCCTGTTCGTTGGCCTTAAGAAGAGCGTCGCCTTGGGCGTGCTGGAGGAGGTGGTCCCCAACATCATCCAGGTGGCGGCCGTCATCACCGTCGGCATGGCCCTGGTGATGCTTCTGGTGGTCCGGCGCCAGTTCCGCACGCTGGACCAGATCCGCGGCACCATGTTCCAGCTCGCCGACGAGCATTACGACGTGACGGTGCCCGGCCTGGACCGCCAGGACGAGATCGGCGCCATGGCCAAGACCGTCGAAATCTTCCGCCAGAAGGGCATCGACAACCAGCGCCTGCGCGAGGCGCAGGAGCGCGAGCGCCGCGAGGCCGAGGCCGCCAAGATCGCCGCCCTGGAATCCATGGCCCGCACGGTGGAGCAGGAAACCCGCACCGCCGTGGACCGCGTCGCCGAACGGTCCGTCTCGATGGACAGCAACGCCCAGGCGATGGCCAGCTCGGCCGAAACCGTCTCCGCCAACTCGCAGAGCGTGGCGGCCGCGGCGGAACAGGCTCTGGGCAACGCCCAGGCCGTGGCGGCGGCCACCGACCAGCTCACCGCCTCCATCGCCGAGATCACCGGCCAGGTCACCTTCGCCAGCCAGATTTCCCGCCGCGCGGTGGAAAGCGGCCGCAGGACCGAAAACGTGGTGCTCTCCCTGTCCGAGGCCATCGGCCACATCGGAGAGGTCGCCACCTTCATCCAGGATATCGCCAGCCAGACCAACCTGCTGGCGCTGAACGCCACCATCGAGGCGGCGCGCGCGGGCGAGGCCGGCAAGGGCTTCGCGGTGGTGGCCCAGGAGGTGAAGAACCTCGCCACCCAGACCTCCAAGTCTGCGGAGGAGATTTCCCGCCAGATCACCGACCTGCAGAGCATGACCGCCGGGGCCGTCGACGCGGTGCAGGACATCGGGCGGACCATCACCGAGATCGACGGGGTCGCCAGCAGCATCGCCAGCGCCATGGACGAGCAGGGTGCCGCGACCAGCGAGATTTCGCGCAACGTCGGCCAGACCGCCGCCGCGGCGCAGGAGGTGTCGTCCCGCATCGCCCACGTGTCGGAGGAAGCGGCGGTGACCGGCAGCCGCGCCGACGAGGTCCGCCGGGTGGCGTCCGACGTGGCGGGAAGCATCGACCATCTCCGCGAGATGCTGGTCCGCGCCGTGCGCACCGCCACGCCGGAGGTGGACCGCCGCCGCGCCCCGCGGTTCGAGGTCAACCTGCCCTGCACCATCGCCGGGGCGGTGGGGTCGCTGTCGGGACACCTCACCAACCTGTCGGAAGGCGGCGCCACGATCCGCGGCCTGGACCGGACGCAGCTGGGCAGCCGCGGCGTGCTGACCATTCCCGGCTGCTCCGCCTCCATCCCCTTCGCGGTGCTGGGAGGCAAGGAGCAGGATCTGCATGTCCGGTTCGAACTGACGCCGGACGTCGCCGACCGTTTCGCCGCGGAGGTCCAACGCCTCACCGCCGGCCTGCGCCCGCTTCCGGCGGTCGCCTGAAGCCCGCGGGGCCGGCGTGACCGGAGGGGCAACCCCGCCCCTTCCGGCCACGCCATGCGCGGGCCGTCAGATGCGTCAGCTGTTCTTCTTCAGGAAGGCGATCAGGTCCTTGCGGGCCTGCTCGTTCTTCACGCCGGCGAAAGCCATCTTGTTGCCGGGGACGGCGCCCTTCGGATCGGTCAGGTACTTGTCGAGATTGGCCTCGTCCCAGGTGAGGCCGGCGCCCTTCATCGCATCAGAATACTTGAAGCTTTCGATGGAGCCCGACGGGCGACCAACGACGCCGTGCAGGTTCGGGCCGACGCGGTTGGGGCCACCGGCCTCGATGGTGTGGCAGGCCTTGCACTGGTTGAACACCTTCTCGCCCGCATCGGCGTCCTGCGCCGAGGCGATTCCGGGAAGGGCGGCGAACAGGCCGAAGGCCAGAACGGCAACACTACGCTTCATTGCGCTATCCTCGATTTCCAATGCCCAAAAGACAGGCAGGGCCACCCAAAGCCCGCAGGACGTCCTGCGTTCTTCGCTTCACCACGATCAATGGTCGCCGCATGGCGCCGTGCGGCGTCCGCCGCTCCGTTGCTTGGCCTCGATCATGACAAGCGGCTTGGGAAACCAGCCGCCACCTCGGCCGGCGTTTTAATCCCGCAATGCTGGCATGCACAATGCCGGGAGTGGGCGGAGGGGACGCCCTGCGACAAAATGCCCGACTCTTTGCGAAAATTTTTCGGGATTAAAATTCATAGTCACTTCAACCGGCAATGGACCAGCGTCGTTCCGGTGGTGTTGGCCTTCTCGATGTCGGTGTCGCGCAGGTCGGCGCCCGACAGATTGCAATTGGTCAGGTCCGCCCCGGTCAGCCGCGCCCCCCGCAGGTCGGCACCGCGGATGTCGCTGTCGGCCAGTTGGGCATTGCGCAGATTGGTCGGCCACAGGCGTCCGGTGGATTGGCCGTCCGCCGCCAAAAGCTCGATGGCGCGCATCACGGCGTTGCGCATCATGGCGCGGGTCAGGTCGCAACCTTCGAAGCTGGCCCCGGACAGTTCCGAATTCTCGAAACAGGTTTCACACATGCGGCAGCCGGGAAACTGGGCGATCTGCAGCTTGCTGTCGCGAAAACTCGCCCGCGTGAAATCGCAGTTGCGGAAGATCGCCCCGCTCAGGTCGCAGCCGTCGAAGTCGGTTCCGACGAAGGCCCCATCCGACACGTCGAACCGCTTGCCCTGCTTGCCGTTGCTGTTGATCCAGCGGACATGCCCCTCCAGCCCCTCCCGGATTTCCGGCGGGAAATCCGACTGGTTGCGGTGGTAGATGGCGCCCATCATCCGCGCCTCCGCCCAGTCGGCGGTGGCCATGGCGACGTTGCGCAACTCGGCGTCGCGCAGGTCGGCGCCCTGGAAGGTGGCCCCGGCGACGGAGGCGTTGTTCAGGATGGCGCCCTTCAGCTTCGCCATGCTGAAATCGGCGCCGCGCAGGTCGGCACCGCTGAGATTTGCGCCGAACAGGGCGGCGTTGCTGAAGTCGGCTCCCTCCAGGCTGGCGCGGGTCAGGTTGGCGCCGGTCAGGTCGGCGTCGGTGAAGTTCGCGTTGACCAGGACGGCGTCCCGCAGCGCCGCCTTCTGCCGGGCCTTGCGCCGGTCCTTCCACAGCACGAGTTGGCCGGGGCGAAGGTCCGCCCGCTCGAACAGCGTGTTGCGCAGGCAGGCCTTGGTGAAGTTCGCCCCGCGCATGTCGGCCCCGACCAGCGAGGCTTCCCGCAGGTCGGCGGAGACAAAGCTGGCGCCGAACAGATCCGCCCCATCGAAATTGCAACGCCGGAGAACGCTGCGCCGGAAGTTCGCGCCGGTCAGGATGGCGTCCGACAGAACCAGCCCCGACAGGTCGAAGCCGGTCAGGTCCGCCGCCTTCAACTGAAGACGCAGGCCGTTCGGGCGAGCCGCCAGATAGAGCCGGTGGGCTCTGATGGCCTGCGCCAGATCCTCCAGGCTCAGGTCCGCTCCATCGCCCGGCCCGCTTGTCGGGGCAACATTCATCCAGGTTCCCCGCAACCCTATCGCCGACTCCACGCCCGCCCCGTGGAGATTGGCAAACTTACGCGAGAAATTACTTGAAAAATTGTTAATAACGTTGCATATCGCCGCACGAAACCCGCGTGTTCGTCCCGCAAATTCCAGTCGACGCGAAGCAAAGACGACACGGCAGCGCGCGGTTCGCACTATTCCATATCGAGACTAAGGAATAGACGCGCCCTCTTTTGGAGTGCGCTCACTCCAATGGGCATAACCTGTTGGAGGTATTTGACCTTTTCTCCCTTAATTGCCTCACCCCTCCGTGCTACTCGTCCTGGTCAGCCTCGCCGGCATCCGACGCCTCCGCTCGGGTTTCGGCGGCGGGCGGGATGCGCACCTCATCGACGCCGTCCCGGCACCGCAGCCGGCAAAACGACAAGAGGGAAAAGGGATGACCAACCCGATCAACAGGTCTCCACAGGCTCGGACGGATGGGACATTGACCGCCGATGCCGCTCCCATCCGTGTTCTGGTCGTCGAGGACGAGACGATCGTCGCCATGTACCTGACCGACATGTTGGAGGAATTGTCCTACGAGGTCTGCGGCGTCGCGGCCAACGCCGCCGACGCGCTGAAGATCGCCGAGCGGGAGCGCCCCGCCCTGGCGCTGGTGGACATCGGCCTCGCCGGCCCCCAGGACGGCATCGAGACGGCGCAGGCGCTGCGCGAGCGCTTCTCCGTCGGCAGCATCTTCATGTCCGGGGCCAGCGACCCCGTCCTGCTGGAACGCGCCCGCGCCGCCGACCATCACGGCTTCATCCAGAAGCCCTACGACGAGCGCCAGTTGAAGGCTCTGCTCAACAACGCCGCTCCCCGGTATTAGCGCATCCCGCCTTCCGCATGCTGTCCCGTGGCTGCGCCGCTCCGGCGCGCGGCCATTCCGGCGTTCAGCCGGGCGTACCGTCGATCGTGCGCAAGGGGACATCCGAGACACAGGCCTGGACTTCTTAGGAACCTTCTCGTCATGACGATGACGGACGCTCACGACCGGCTTTCCCCCCAGCTTCTCCTCCGCGCGCTGCGCCAGTTCCGCAAGGGCGACTTCTCCGTGCGCCTGCCGCTGGACCTGGACGGGCTGGACGGCGAGATCGCCGCCGCCTTCAACGACGTGGTTGAGATGAACGAAACCCTGGTGGAGGAGGTCGGCCGGGTCAGCGCCGCCATCGGAGAAGAGGGGCGGATCGGACAGCGCGTTCGCCTGCCCACGGCCTCCGGGGGCTGGGGCGCCTGCGTGGACTGCGTCAACGCCATGGCCGCCGACCTGACCCGGCCGACCCAGGAGATGGCCCGCGTCATCGGCGCGGTCGCCAAGGGCGACCTGTCGCAGTCGATGCCGCTGGAGGTCGACGGGCGTCCCCTTCAGGGCGAGTTCCTGCTCACCGCACGCACGGTCAATCGGATGGTCGAGCAGCTCGTCACCGTGACGGCGGAACTGACGCGGGTGGCGCGCGAGGTCGGCATCGAGGGCAAACTGGGCGAGCAGGCCCAGGTAAAGGACGTCGCCGGCACCTGGAAGGACCTCACCGACAACGTCAACCTGATGGCCGCCAATCTGACGGCCCAGGTCCGCAACATCGCCGACGTCACCACGGCGGTGGCGAAGGGCGACCTGTCGCGCAAGATCACCGTGGACGTGAAGGGCGAGATCCGTGAGCTGAAGGACACCATCAACACGATGGTCGACCAGCTCAACAGCTTCGCCTCGGAAGTCACCCGCGTGGCCCGCGAGGTCGGCACCGAGGGCAAGCTGGGCGGGCAGGCGCCGGGGAA
>NZ_WHOR01000226.1:0-9571 GCF_013340925.1 Azospirillum formosense | reverse complement strand
CCCGCGACCTGGAGCGGCTGTCCCCCTGCGTCCCCGCCGGCAGCACCGTGGTCGCCCACAACGGCGTCGGCGACGCCTTCCGCCCGGCCGGGGCCGCGGAGGTCGACGCCTTCCGCAAGGCGCACGGGATCGACCGGCCCTATGTGCTGATGGTCGGCGACCGCGCCGGCTACGAAGGCTACAAGAACGGTCTGCTGCTGTTCCATGCCCTGGGGCTGATGGAAGGGGCCGCGGACGAGGTCATGGTCCTGTGCGTCGGCGGCCAGCCGGAGATCGAACCGACCTTCGCCGTGCTCGCGCCCGGCGTTCCGGTGGTGCGTCTGTCGCTGAGCGACGAGGATCTGCGTCTGGCCTACGCCGGGGCGCGGGCCCTGGTCTACCCGTCGCGTTACGAGGGCTTCGGCATGCCGATCGTCGAGGCGATGGCCTGCGGCTGCCCGGTGATCACCTGCGCCAACTCGTCGATCGTCGAGGTGGCCGGCGACGCCGCCCTGTTCGTGGGCGAGAACGACGCCCCCGCCCTTGCCGACCGGCTGCGCGAGGTCGCCGACCCCGAGCGTCGCGCCGAGCTGGTCCGCCGCGGGCTGGAGCAGGCCGCCCGCTTCTCCTTCACCGCGATGGCCGAGATCCTGGCCCAGGCCTGCACCGGAACCGTCGACCGGATCAAGGCCGGCTCCCTGCCGGTGCCCGGACCGCAGTGGCAGGAGACCAAGGAACTGCTGGCCGAGGCGCAGCGGTTCCGGATCGAGGAAGCCATCCGCATGAAGCGCGCCGCCGAGGCCACCGTCCCGGAGGAGCCGGAGCCCCTCGTGGTCCCCGACCCCGCCGTCCTGGAGCGTCTGGCCCAATGCGAGCAGGAACTGGTCCGCGTCAACGAGGTCGCGACGTCGATCCAGAACAGCCCGTTCTGGCGCCTGCGCAACCTGACGGTGACCGCTCTGCGCACGGCGGGATTGCGCCAACGCCATTAAGGTTTTTGCCGGATGTCCTGGAACAAACTTCAATCCTTGCGGGCCACCGTCCACGCGATCTTCGCGATCCGCGACCGGATGGAACAATCCCTGCCCACGCTTGAAATCCGTTACCGCGAGCTGCAGGACCGCTACAGCGACCTGCACGCCAGCTACGGCGATCTTCATGCCCGCTACGGCGATCTGATCGGGGCCGTCGAACGGCTGTCCTCCGTGGTGTCCACGCGCTCCGAACTCGAGGCGCTGAAGGCGGAAGTGGCCGCGATGGACCAGCGTCTGATCGGGAACCTGGAGCGGTTGACGGCGTCCAGCCGGGTCGTCGGCAACGCGCTCGGTTCCGTGACGGGGGCGGTGGCCGACCTTCACGGGCGCGTCGGCCGCCTGACCGGCGAGGGGCCGGCCGAGCTGATGGCGGTGGCCGGCCAGCCGGCGGAAACGCAGTATTACCAGGCGCTCAACAGCGTCGGCATCCTCAATTACCAGAACGACTGGGTCAGCGGGGAGCACCGCTTCCTGGCCCGGCTTCTGGAATGGCGGCCCGACGCGGTGGTGTTCGACGTCGGCGCGCACAGCGGCGACTACACGCGGCTGGTGCGCTCCCTGTCGCCGCAGGCGCGCATCTTCTCCTTCGAGCCGCATCCCGTCACCTTCGAAACCCTGGCCCGCGTCGCCGAGGAAGCCGGGGCCAAGGCCGTGCCGCTCGGCCTGGGCGACCAGTCGCATGAGCTGGAGATCTACGACTACGCCGACAGCGACGGGTCCCAGCACGCCTCGCTGTACCGGGACGTGATCGAGCGCATCCACAAGAAGCCGGCGACCTCCCACACCATCCGCATCGAGCCGCTGGACACCGTGGCCGCCGATCTGGAAATCGAGCGCATCGACCTGCTGAAGGTGGACACCGAAGGGCACGAGCTGGCCGTCTTCCAGGGGGGCGCCCGCCTGTTCGCGGAGCGGAAGATCGACGTCATCCAGTTCGAGTTCAACGAGATGAACGTGATGTCGCGCACCTTCTTCCGCGACTTCATGGAGGCCCTGGCCGATTTCCGCCTGTTCCGCCTGCTGCCCGACGGGGTGATCCCGATCGACGATTACCGCCCGACCTTCCTGGAGGTCTTCGCGTTCCAGAACATCGTCGCGGTTCGGCGCGACCTTGATCCCGCGTGGCTGATGGGGACCACCCGATGACGGTGTCCGACCCGCTGCGAAGCGGTCTGTCCGGAAACGGCGCCAACGCTCCGGCGCAGCCCGGCGTCTTGCAAACCCTGCTGTCCTACCGCCGCTACATCCTGACCAACGCGGTCGAGGACCTGCGGCAGCGCTACGCCGGCACCGGCCTGGGCGTCCTGTGGAACGTCGTGCATCCACTGGCGATGATCGCGATCTTCTCGCTGGTCTTCTCCCATATCATGCCGAACCGCTTCAAATCGGAGGGAGGGCAGACCGTGTCCTTCCTTCTCTATCTCTGCTCCGGTCTCCTGCCCTGGCTGGCCTTTTCCGATTGCCTGGGCCGCGTCACCGGAACCTTCATCGAGAACGCCGGATACCTCAAGAAGCTGGCCATTCCCGAGCTGGTCTTCGCCATGCGGACGGCGGTGTCCTCGGCCATCACGCTGGGCATCTATCTCGCCCTTCTGATCGCGACCGCCTTCCTGCTCGGGCACAGCCCCCATTGGTCGTGGCTGCTGATGGTTCCCGCGGGCCTTCTGATGATCGGGCTTGGCTTCGGGCTCGGGCTCTGCTTCGGAACCCTCAACGTCTTCTTCCGCGACATGGCGCAGATGATCGCGCTGGTGCTGCAGCTCTGGATGTGGCTGACCCCGATCATCTATTCGGTGGAAATCCTGCCGGCGTCGCTGCATCCGCTCCTCTGGCTCAATCCCTTCTATCCCTTCGTCCACATCTTCCGCGAAGCCTTCCTGTTCGGAACCTCCGGCGGCCTGCTGGCCTGGGGCTTCGCCGCCGCCTGGGCGGCAGGCTCGCTCCTGCTCGGGCGACGGATCCTGGCGAAGCTCGCCCCGGAACTCAGGGACGTCCTGTGACGCAGGAATCCGCCATCGTCGCGTCCGGCATCGGCAAGCGCTACCGCGTCTACCGCAGCCCGCGTCAACGGATGCTGGACTGGCTGCCCGGCGAATCCCGGCACCCGCGCTACCGCGAGGTCTGGGCCCTTCGGGACGTCTCGTTCGAGCTGAAGCGCGGCCGTTGCCTGGGCGTGATCGGCTCCAACGGCTCGGGCAAGAGCACGCTGTTGAAGATCCTGACCGGCGTCGCCCAGCCGACGACCGGAACCGTGAGCGTGAAGGGCCGGGTCCTGTCGCTCCTGGAGCTCGGCACCGGCTTCAACCCGGAGCTGACGGGCCGGCAGAATGTGGTGGCGAGCGCCTCGCTGATGGGCCTTCCGCCGGACTTCGCGGCGGAGCGGATGGGCGACATCGCCGCCTTCGCCGACATCGGCGTCCATTTCGACCACCCGGTCCGCACCTATTCCTCCGGCATGTTCGTCCGCCTCGCCTTCGCGACCTACATGCACATGGAGCCCGAGCTGTTCATCGTGGACGAGGCGCTGAGCGTCGGCGACCTGTTCTTCCAGCAGAAATGCGCCGTCGCCATGCGGAACCTGCGGGCGCGCGGCGTCACGCTTCTGTTCGCGTCGCACGACATGACGGCGGTGCAGGAGCTGTGCGACGAGGCGATCCTCCTCGATCGCGGCCATGTCGCCGCCCATGGCATCCCGACCCAGACGATCACGCGCTACCTCGCCATCCAGGGCGAGCGGCAGAGCAAGGCCGTGTCGGCGGCGCGGCAGCCTTCCCCGGCATCCACCCCCACATCCCAGGACGCCGGGGCCGAAAAAGCCGTTGCCGAAAAAGCCGCTGCCGGGGAAACCGCGGCCGAGGGCGCCGGGTCCGAGACCGGGCTTCCCGCCCTGATCCGGCGCGACGACCTTCTCCAGGGGCGTCGGGGAACCGGGGTCGGCGGATGCCTCATCCCGGCCCTGCGCCTGATCGACCGCCAGGGGAACCCCGTCGGGCAGGCGCGCTGTGGCATGGAGCTCGGCATCCAGGCTCTGATCCGGGCGCAAGGCGACGTCGAGGAGCCGAACTTCGGCATCGACCTCGTCGATCCGCAGGGCCGTTCGGTGATGTCGGTCGGTTCGTCCAACCGGGATGTCTGGATCGGGCCGCTCGGCGCGGGCGAGGAGCGGGTGGTGACCGCCTGGCTGCGGTTGGCGGTGCCTCCGGGCCGTTACCGGCTTTCCGTCGCCGTCGGCGAATGCCGGCGCCTGGACCCCTATCACGCGGTGTTCCACGATCTTTACCCCGAGTTCACCGAACTGGACGTGCTGCCGGACGACGGTGCCGCCATGTTCGACGGGGTTGCCGACATCGGAATCGCGGTCGAGACCTTTGCGATGGAAAACCGGTGCGCAGCGCGGGTGGAGCCGACATGAGCCAGGGAATCGGAGAGGCGGATGGCCGGGAAACCGCCATCATCGCCGAGGATCTGTCCAAGCGCTTCAAGATCTACCGGAATCCGTCGGACCGGGTGCGCGATTGGATGGACGGCGGCCGCAACCTGCGCTGCGACGAGACCTGGGCGCTGCGGGACATTTCGTTCCGGGTGGCGCGCGGCCAATGCGTCGGCATCATCGGCGCGAACGGCTCGGGCAAGAGCACGCTTCTGAAGGTGCTGAGCGGCATCCTGCAGCCGACCACCGGACGGGTCGCGGTGGCGGGGCGCGTGCTGGCCCTGCTCGAACTCGGAGCGGGGTTCAATCCCGAGCTGACGGGACGGCGGAACGTTCTGACGAGCGCCAGGCTGCTCGGCTTTCCCGAAGGCTATGCCGCCGCCCGGATGGCGGAGATCGAAGCCTTCGCGGACATCGGCGAGTCGTTCGACGATCCGGTCCGCACCTACTCATCGGGCATGTTCGTGCGGCTGGCCTTCAGCACCTTCATCCATCTGGAGCCCGACATCTTCGTCGTCGACGAGGCGTTGAGCGTCGGTGACGGCCCGTTCCAGCAGAAATGCATCACCGCGATGCGCCGCTTCCGCGAGCGCGGGACCACGATGCTTCTGGTGTCGCACGATCTCTCGCTGATGCAGGAGATGTGCGACTGGGGCCTGCTGCTGCGGGACGGCCGCGTGGAGGCCATGGGTGCCATGGACATGGTGGTCTCCCGCTACACCAAGGGAGGCGACCCGGCCCACCTTCCGGAAGCGGAAGCCCCGCGAGGCCCCGCGAAGCCGGAGGTCGAAGCGCGGCTGGCGGCCATCACCGACGGCGGTCCCGCCGGCGGCGGAGCGTCGGCGGACGGCCTCGCCATCACCGGGGCCGGGATCGTGGACGGGACCGGAACGCCGCGCCTGCATTGCCGGATCGGGGAAACGCTGACCGCGGAGGTCGCCGTCCGCACGGACGTCGAACCGGCGCGGCTGCGGGTGGCGCTGGTCGACCGGTTCGACCGCGTCATCAGCGGTGTGACGCGCCCGATCGAACCGGACAGCCGTCTGGTCCTGGCCCACATCCCCTTCCGGGTCTCGCCCGGCGAGTATCTGGTGCGGATCACTCTGGAAAGCGCCGGGACCGGGCCGGAAGCGGTCTGCACGCGCGATCTGGGGCCGGTGGTCGTCTATTGGGACAAGCTGTGGATGCCCTTCTATTCCCTGGTCGGGCTCGACAACGGCTTCCAGGTCCAGGACGTGCACGGAAACGACGCCGGCCGTCCCTGAGCCGGCCCCGCGGGCGGGCGGGCGTCCGACGATGTGTCAGGAGGCGTCCGTTCGCTCCGGCCTCCGGCCCGCGGCCTGGCGCAGGATTTCGATCAGACGCGGCACCGTGCCCGTCAGGGAATAGTGCCGCTCCACCTTCGCCCGGCCGGCCGCTCCCAGCCGCCGGCACAGGTCGGGATCGGCCGCCAGACGACGCAGCGCACCGGCCCACTCCTCCGGGGTCTCGGCCAGGAAGCCGTTGACGCCGTGTTCCACGATGTCCCGGTTGATGCCGACCGGAGAGGCGACCACGGGCTTGCCGCAGGCCATGTACTGGATCAGCTTGTAGCCGCACTTGCCGCGCTCCCACGGGGTGTCGGCAAGCGGCATGATGCCGATGTCGAAGGCGGCGATGTGGCCGGTTTCCGTGTCCTCCCGCCAATCATGGCGTTCGGCGGGCAAGGCGCCCAGCGCGGCGGGGGTGGCCCCCACCAGGCAGAGCCGGGCCACGTTCCCCATGACCAGTTCCTTCAAGGGCCGTTCCACCAGGCTGAGATAGTGGTCGGTGATGGGCGATCCGATCCAGCCCACCGTCGGCGGCGTCCCGACCCGCTGCGGAGCGATGGGGTATCGGACGAGGTCCACCACCGTGGGAAGGATGACGACCGAGCGGGTGCCGGCCGCTTCGGCCCTTTCGGCGAGATAGTCGTTCCCAACCGTCACCAGAGCCGCGTGCCGCATCAGCGTGTCGAGCTTGTGCCCGAGCAGCCGGCGCACCAGGGGCCAGCGGCTGCGGTCGTAGTGGTGGAACCAGGCGTCGTCGAAGTCAACGACATAGGGAGGAGCGGAATTCAGAATCCAGCGCTCCATCCCGTAGGGGAACCAGGGAAGCAGTTCCTTTTCGATCCACAGCAGGTCGTAGCTCTTCGCCGCGGCCATCTGGCGGACGCGCGCCGCATAGGCCAGGGCGATGCTGCGCAACGGGCGCGCCCGCCCGGCGTAGAGGGCTTCCAGGTAGGAATCGGGCAGCAGCGGGGCAACGGCCACTGAAATCCCCGCCTCGGCGAGAGCCGGCAGGAATTGGTAGTGCCGGAGACGGCTGCTGGGGCCCCGAGGGCTGTAGCGGGAAAGCAGCAGGATACGCATGGCCGCGGGTGATGTTTCTTCGGACAATGGCACGGCGGCTGCGGTGCTGCAAACAAGGAACGATGGACAGTCCCGCGGGGCGGAGCACCGTTCCCGGAACGCTCGAAGCGTAGCGCGAAACCGGTCTGCCGCCATCTTCTCCAAATAGGGCCAACAAATCCACCCGCCTGTGTCAGGAAAGGCGCGGATTTGCGAGATTCATCAGCGTTTCACAGAGAGTGGCGCAACCCGAGGCTCCATTACCGAAGTGAAACATTGTCGATGAAGCACACCAACCATCCGGATTGCTTTCCCATAGGTGGTTATTCTATCGGGCGGTTCCATTCCTCACTTGCAAAAAGGGGTTACCAATGATATCGAGCGGAAGGCATGCCATAAGGCGCAAGGTTTTAGACACTTTGGCGGGGGTTCACAAACATGGCGACATCGTCCACGATCACCGGTGGTATCAGCGGTGTAACTGACATCCCGTCCACCCTGGCGGGCGCGGTCCTCAAGAACACGAGCCTGGTTTCGTCGACCAACAACCTGACGGTCAGCGCGATCGGCGATGACAAGCTGACCAACGGTCAGGTCACCACCGACGCCAGCAACCAGGTTCTGATCCTGAACACCAACACCGCGGCGACGGTGCTGGGCGGTTCGGGCAACAACAACGTCCTGGTTGCGAACGACACCGCCGGCACCGTCCTGCAGGCGGGCAGCGGCACCGGCCAGACCCTGATCGGCGGCGCCGGCGGCCAGCTGCTGGGCACCAGCACCGTGGCGGGCGCCTCGGCCACCATCCTCGGCGGCACGGGTGCCGACACCGTCGTGGCCGCGGCCGGCAACAACGTGCTGACCGGCGGTGCGGGCAACAACACCATCATCGCCGTGGCCGGCAACAACCAGATCTTCGCGGCCGGTAACGACACCGTCTTCGCGGCCGGCGGCAACGCCACCATCGGCGCCGGCACGGGCAACTCCTACCTGGCGATCACCGGCGGCAACAACCTGATCGCCGGCGGCCAGGGCAACACCACCATCGCTTCGGCGGCGGGCAACAACACGATCTTCGGCGGTTCGGGCAACACCACCATCGCCGGCGGTTCGGGCAACGACCTGCTGATCGGTTCGACCTCGAAGTCGGGCAAGGCCGTCATCGGCGGCTTCGACGGCAACGACACGATCATCGGCGGCGTCGGCAACGACACGCTGTTCGGCGGCAACGGCAACGACATCTTCGTGTTCAGCACCGTCTTCGGCGGCGGCAAGCACGTCATCGGCGATTTCAAGGCCGGCACCGACCTCATCGCGGTTCAGGGCTACGGCCTCACCGCGGCCCAGGTCGCGTCGCGCGTCACGGTCACCGGCGGCAGCTCCGTCCTGTCGCTGTCGGACGGCACCCAGATCACGGTCGCCGGCGTCACCAACCTGACCGCCAGCAACTTCGCCGTCTGATAAGTATCTCTGCGTTACCCAATGGACCTGCCGAGCGATCGGCAGGTCCATTTTTATGCGCTTCATGCCTTTTCTCTTTTCCAGCATGGAAGGCCGAGCCGCAGGGCATGACGCAAGCGGATGCAGGAGGCCTTCCTTCATGAGTTCGTCCGACGGGGCGACATCCCGCATGCGGCGCCCGAAACCGCGGCCGCAGGATCTGCAGCGTCTGGAAGACCTGCTCGCCGATGGGTCGATCGCCGAGGCGGAGGTTGCGGCGCGCTCCTTGCTGCGCCACAGCCGCAGCCATGCCCAGGGCGCCTCCGGGCTTGCCCGTTGCGCCCTGGCACGGGGGGATCTCGACGGTGCCCTGCGCTGGGCCGAGCGCAGCGCCCGGTTCGCCCCGAACGACATCGCCCTCAAGACCTTTCTTGCCGCTTTGCTGATCACGGCCAACCGGTCCGCCGAGGTGCCGCCGCTGCTGGCCGGGGAGGCCGAACGCGCCGCCTGTCCCACCGCGGCGATCGCCCTGGGGCAGGCCCTTGCCCGACTGGGTGCGATGGACCGCCTCCTCCCCTTGGTGGCACGTCAGCTTCACCGCTTTCCGGTGAGCATCGCTCCTCTCTTGGGCGACCTTGCCGATTACGCCGTCCTCACCGGGGGGGCTGCCGGCTGGGTTTCCGCCGACGTCGGTCTGCAAATCGCCGGAGCCTTGCCCGCCGATGCGGCCCGCCGTTCGGACACAGGCGTTGCGGATGGGGGCGTTGCGGATGCGGGCGTTCCGGATGCGGGCGTTCCGGATGGGGACCGCACCATCCGAATCGAGTCCCCCCGACGGGGCCTGCTGCTCGCCATGACCCACGGCTCGTTCGTGCGCCGGTACGGGCGGCAGGACAGCGGCAGCGATTTGATCCGCTTCACTCTTCCCATCGATCCGGAGTTGGAGGGGGAAGCGCTGTCCGTCACGCTGGGCGGCGAACCGTTGCTCGGCACGCCCCTGCATCCCCGGCGCCACGCGGCGGTCGAGGGAAGCGTCCTGCTCGACGGGGATCACGGCGGCGGCAAATCGACGCTCTCCGGTTGGGCCTGGTGTCCCGGTGATCCGCCGCGCTCCGTGACGGTCCGGGTGGAGGACGAGACCGGGCATTCCGTGGCCGTGGCCGCGGACCGCCCGATGGAAGGCGTCCAGGTTGAGGGTGTGGAGAGCGGGCGCTACGGCTTCCTCATCGACCCGGTGGCCGCCGGCCTGTCCCCCGGCCTGCTCCACGTCACCGCCGGGCCGGGCGACCAGCCGCTGGCCGGCAGCCCCCTGCCCTGGC
>NZ_WHOR01000225.1:0-9573 GCF_013340925.1 Azospirillum formosense | reverse complement strand
ACGACGTGACCAACCCGGCGGCCAAGACCGATCCGCAGTCGCCGATCTACGGCATGCCGATCCTCGACGTCGAGAAGGCCAAGACGGTGTTCTTCATCAAGCGCGGCATGGCCGCCGGCTACGCCGGTGTCGAGAACGAGCTGTTCTTCCGCCCCAACACCATGATGCTGTTCGGCGACGCAAAGAAGGTCACCGAAGAGGTCGTGAAGTCGATGGAGTAACCCGCGGCGTCACGGCTGTGGAGTAGGATGAACCCCCGGGGCCGGCGCGCCCCGGGGGTTCTTTTTTGCCATCACAAGAAACGGAGAGAGGACGCCATGCCCGCCTACATCATCGCCGACGTGAACGTGACGAATCCCGCGGCCTACGAAAACTACAAGAAGCTGACCCCGAACGCGGTCGCCACGAATGGCGGACGCTTCATCGCCCGCGGCGGGCAGGCGGAGGAACTGGAAGGCGGCTGGCAGCCCAACCGCGTGGTCATCCTGGAATTCCCGGACTACGCCGCCGCCAAGGCCTTCTACGACAGCCCCGAGTACCGCGAGGCGCGCGAGGCCCGGAAGGATGCCGCCGACTTCCGCATGATCGTGGTGGATGGCGCCTGACGCTCTCCGGAACAAGAAAAAAGCCGTGCGGAGCCGCACGGCTTTTTCTTTCAGGGAGGGGAGGGTGCCCTTACGCCTTCTTGATGCCGAAGCAATGCTCCGGACCGGGGAAGCTGCGGGCCTTGACCTCGGCGGCGTAGGTCGCGGCGGCTTCGCCGATGGCGGTGCCGAGCTGGGCGTAGCGCTTCACGAACTTGGGCTGGAACTCGCCGAACAGGCCGAACATGTCGTCGGACACCAGGACCTGCCCGTCGCAGGCGGGGGACGCGCCGATGCCAATGGTCGGGATGCTCACATCCTCGGTGATCTGGCGGGCCAGCGACTCCATCGTGCCCTCGATGACCAGGGAGAAGGCGCCGGCCTCGGCGATGGCGCGGGCGTCGGCGCGGATTCGCTCCGCCGCTTCCGGATTGCGGCCCACCGCCTTGTAGCCGCCGAGCGCGTTGACCGACTGCGGCAGCAGCCCGACATGGCCCATCACCGGGATGCCGCGGGTGGTCAGGTAGGCCACCGTCTCGGCCATCTCCAGCCCGCCTTCCACCTTCACCGCCTGGGCGCCGCTCTCCGCCATGACGCGGGCGGCGTTGCGGAAGGCCACCTGGGGGCTCTCCTGGTAGCTGCCGAAGGGCAGGTCGACCACCACGCAGGCGTGGCGCGAGCCGCGCACCACGGCGGCGCCATGGGCGATCATCATGTCGAGCGTGACGGGCAGCGTGCTGTCGAAGCCGTAGACCACCATGCCCAGCGAGTCGCCGACCAGCAGCAGGTCGACGTGCGGGTCGAGCAGGCGGGCGACCGGAGTCGTGTAGGCGGTCAGGCAGACGATCGGCTCCCCGCCCTTGCGCGCGCGCAATGCCGGCACGGAAACGCGCGGAGTGTCCTTGGATGCGCTCATTGGCGACCCTCCCCTTGTATTTTTTGGCAGACTATTTTCTTGGCAGACGTTCCTGTGCGGCGAAGCGGACCGCAGATGCACCAAAACCGCCCACGCGCAGACGCGGGGCGGCAGGTGCAGGACACAAGAGGGGCAAGCGCGCGAACGCGCTTGGATGCCCGGCGCGCCGAAGCGCGCCTGTCAATCCGGCGCGAAACGCGCCTGAGGATTAATAGCCCTCGCGCTCCATACGCTTGCGGAGCAGCTTGCGGGTGCGACGCACCGCTTCAGCCTTCTCACGCGCGCGCTTCTCCGAGGGCTTCTCGTAGTTCCGGCGCAGCTTCATTTCCCGGAAAATGCCCTCGCGCTGCATCTTCTTCTTCAGCGCGCGGAGGGCCTGATCGACGTTGTTGTCTCGGACCAGAACTTGCACGTTAACCGTCACCTTTATCAAGTGAGCCGAGTTGCCATGAAGCAACAAACAGGCATGCGACAGGCATGCGCTTTCGGGCGCACCCCTTGTGTGGACCTTTATGTAGCACGGACGGGGCCGCCTGTGAAGCGGAGTCTTCCAACCCTGCGTGTTCCGCTGCGACAATGCGTGGGCAAAACGGTTGCCCGGCGGCCCGCGGCGCCCAGATAATAGGGCATGGCCCTGTTGAAGATCGCCCGCATGGGACACCCGGTGCTGCGCAAGGTCGCAGACCCCGTGCCCGACCCGACGGCCCCGGAGATCCGGCGGCTGGCGTCCGACATGATCGACACCATGCTGGACGCGCCCGGAGTCGGGCTGGCGGCCCCGCAGGTGCACGAATCGCTGCGCATGATCGTGTTCCGCGTTCCCGCCCTGCGCTCCGGCGGCGAATCGGTGGAGCCGACCGTGCTCATCAACCCGGTGATCGAGCCGCTGGACGGCGGACTGGAGCATGGGATGGAGGGCTGCCTGTCGATTCCCGAGCTGCGCGGCGTCGTCCCGCGATTCGCGCGCATCCGCTACCGCGGCGTCGGGCTGGACGGCGAACCCATCGAGCGCGAGGCGTCGGGGTTCCACGCCCGCGTCATCCAGCACGAGTGCGATCACCTGGACGGCGTGCTTTACATCGACCGGATGACCGATCTGCGCTATCTGGCCTTCACCGACGAGGCGCATCACGTGACCGAGGCGCTGGAACAACAGGAGGGGAGAGACTGACATGGATGCGGCCCTGGACATGGACGCGGTGCGGGACGAGATCCTGCTGTCCACCCTTCCCAACATCGTGTTCGACGGCTGGAGCCAGCAGGCGCTGCGCGACGGCGCGCAGATGGCCGGCTACGACACAGCGACCATGCACCGCGCCTTCCCCGGCGGCGTGCCGGAACTGGTCGAGCATTTCGGCGCCTGGACCGACCGCCGCATGCTGGCGGAGCTGGACAAGCACCCGCTCGACGAGATGAGGGTGGGCGAGAAGATCGCGCTCGCCATCCGCACCCATTTCGAGGTGCTGGAACCGCACATGGAGGCCAAGCGCCGGCTGCTCGCCTATCTCGCCATGCCGCAGAACATCGGCATGGGGCTGACCATGCTCTACCGCACGGTCGACGCCATGTGGTTCGCGGCGGGCGACACGGCCACCGATTTCAACCACTACACCAAGCGCGCCACGCTGGCCGCGGTGCTCAGCTCAGCGACCTTCTACTGGCTGGACGACCGGTCGGAGGGCCATGCCGAGACCTGGGCCTTCGTGGACCGTCGGCTCGGCGACGTGATGAGCATGGGCAAGGCGATGTCCGCCATGGGGCGCGCCGGCCGTCTGCTCAGCCATCTGCCGAGTCCGGCGCGCTTCGCCCGTCAGATCCGCCAGCGCACCGGCGCCGCTCCGGTGGACACCGCCTCCGCCCATATGGCGGAGAACATCTGACGGCTCAGGCCCCGGCCTTCTTAAGGACGGCTTTCCTGCGGGAGGGCTTCTTGACGGCGGCGGTGCGGATCGCCGCCGCCAGGGCCGGGCGGGCCCAGAACAGAAGCTCGTCCGGGTCGTCCAGCGCCGAGTCGGGCGGCGGGAAGTAGGGCAGCACCGTCGCCTTGTCGTCGAAGGGCTTGAAGGGGCGCAGGCCCAGCGCCTCGTACTCCGCGCGGTTGCCGTCGTCGGTCTTGAAATAGAGGATGTTGCGGGCGACCAGCGCGAAGACGATTCCGTCGCAATAGACCGCGTAGCCGCCGAACATGCGGCGGGCGGTGATGGCCCCCAACGGCGTCAGCGACTCGCACAGGAAACGGACGAGTTCACTGACCGTGGCCATGGCGGAAAGCCTGTTGGTGGAAACCTATTTTTTGCGGAAGGCGTCGAGCGCCACGACCTCGCCGCGCTTCGGCTCCTCGCCGGAACGGTCGGAGTCGGGCTTGCCGGCGTCGACCTTGCCGATATCCGACTTGGCGAGCTTCGCGATGGACGGCTTCGCCCCGTCCTTGCCGTCCGCAGCCTTCTTCTCCAGCGTCTCGCGCGCGGGGATGGTGGCGATCTCCGCCGATTCGGCGGGCTCCACGGGCTGGAACTGGAGGGCGAAATTCTCCGACGGATCGGCGAAGGTGGTGATGGCGGCGTAGGGAATCACCAGCCGCTCATGGACGTTGTTGAAGCTCAGCGTCACCTCGAAATGATCGTCCAGCGCCTCCAGCCCGTAGAACTGGTACTGGATGACGATGGTCATCTCGTTGGGATACTGGGACGACAGATATTCGGGGATGTCGACGCCCGGGTAACCCGTCCGGAAGGTCAGATAGAAGTGATGATCGCCGGGGAGCCCGCGGTCCGTCACCTGGCGGAGCGCGTCACGGACGACACCGCGCAGGGCGGCCTCGACCATGCGGTCATAACGCAACTGCTCTCTCGGCATTCTTGGGCGGGTCCTTAACGCCAGACGGGTAAGTGTGGGCCTTCTGTTGCTAGGCGGCCCACGGCCCCACCCTCAGGTGCTACCCATCGGGGATTGATTTCGGTCAGTTACCGCTGTTAGGCGGCAACGGCGACCGGAGCAACGTTGTCGTTGGCAACTATTGCAATGGCCCGATAACGGCGGAACCATGCCGGGCGAAGACCATGCCTTTACCACGCGTGTCGATCCTATTTCGCCCCCAACGAACCCGCTCCCTACGGCAACGCCCGAGAGACCGGTGGTTTGTTTGGTGGAGGCGCCGGGTACCGCCCCCGGGTCCACAACGCTTATTCCGCAAGGCGTTTATCGCCATAGTCGGCTGCTGCCGACGGACCCAATATAGGCCCTTCATCCGGATATGGAAAGGGGGTGCCGCGGATTCTGACCGGAGGCCCTTGCGAAGGGGGTGACTGTCCGGGTTCGCGGACGTAGAGTGCCGCCCGAATTTCAGTCCCCGGAGTACCCATGCCGATCACGCCCGAGCAGCGCGCCGAGATCGACCGCCTGCGCGCCGTCACCGCCACCACCCGCCGCGCCACCGTTCCGGCCCTGGAGGAGATCCTCTACGAGCCGCTGGAGGTCCTGGACCACGGCTTCGTGCGCGTCGTCGACTACATGGGCGACGATTCGGCCGTCGTCCAGGCGGCGCGCGTGTCCTACGGCAAGGGCACCAAGAAGGTCACCGAGGACGCGGGCCTCATCAAGTATCTGATGCGCCACCGCCACTCGACCCCGTTCGAGATGTGCGAGATCAAGTTCCACGTCAAGCTGCCGATCTTCGTCGCCCGCCAGTGGATTCGCCACCGCACGGCGAACGTCAACGAATACTCCGCGCGCTACTCCATCCTCGACCGCGAGTTCTACATCCCGACGCCCGAGAACCTGGGCGCCCAGGCCGTCGTCAACCGGCAGGGCCGCGGCGACGTCCTTCAGGGCGACGAGGCGGCGGCGGTGATGAAGCTGCTGCGCGACGATTCGGAGACGGTCTACGCCCATTACGAGGAGATGCTGAACCAGCGCGAGGACGGCACCACCATCGAGGAGGGCCGCCAGGGTCTGGCGCGCGAGCTGGCGCGCATGAACCTGACGCTGAACTACTACACCCAGTGGTACTGGAAGGTCGATCTCCACAACCTCCTGCATTTCCTCAGCCTGCGCGCCGACCCGCACGCCCAGTACGAGATCCGCGTCTACGCCGAGGCCATGCTGGACGTGGTGAAGCGCTGGGTCCCGGCCGTGTTCGACGCCTTCAGCGAGTACCGGCTGGGCGGCACCCACATGTCGAAGACCGGGCTGGAGGTCGTGAAGCGCCTGCTCTCCGGCGAGGCCGTGACCCAGGAGGCCAGCGGCCTGTCCAAGCGCGAGTGGCGGGAGCTGATGGACCAGCTCGGCCGCGCCGAGTAACGCCCGTTCCAACTCTGCAAGGACCAAACGTCATGACGCCGCCCCCGATGACTCCGCACGAGGCCGATGGACTTCACCGCCAGGGCCTCGTCGCGGCGCAGGCCGGGCGGTTCGACGAGGCCTTGGAGCTGATCGGGCGGGCCATCGCCGCCTACCCCTCGGTCCCCGTCTGGTGGGCCAACTACGGGCTGGTGATGGAAAGCCTGGGCGACGTCGCCGGGGCGGCCAACGCCTACGCCGGGGCTCTGAACCTCGATCCGTCGCTGGAGATGGCGATGGACGGGCTGCTCACCATGGCGGAGGCGGTGCGCCGGGCCGGCGATTCGGCGCGCGCGGAGGCCTTCTTCCGCCGCGCCATCGCGCTGAACCCGAAGACCCTGGCGGCCGTCGCCAATCTGGGCGTGCTGCTGCGCGCCCAGGCGCGGCGGGCGGAGGCGGTGACGCTCTACGGTCGTGCCGGGCGGCTCGATCCGGCGAACTGGGCGCACCCCTACAACCTCGGCAACGCGCTGGCCGAGATGAACCGGCTGGGCGAGGCCGACGACGCCTATGGGGCGGCGCTTGCCCTCGCGCCGGGCCGGGCGGAGGTGCGGGCGAATCGCGCCACCCGCGTGCTCGCCATGCAGGGCCGGGCGGACGAGGCCCTGGCGGAGATCGACGCCGTGGTGGCGCAGCATGGCAACGTCGATTCGCTGCACGCCTCGCGCCTCTATCTGATGCAGTACGCGCCGGGGCTGACCATGCCGGCCATCGCCCAGGCCCATGCGGACTGGGGCGCCCGGTACCCCGACGGTCCGGCGCCCGCGGTGGCCGCTCCGGCGCCGAAGATGCGCATCGGCTATGTCTCGCCGGACTTCCGCGCCCATCCCGTGGGCTTCTTCCTGGAGCCGGTGCTGGCGAACCACGACCGCACGGCCTTCGAGGTCGTGTGCTACGCCAACACCGCCAACCCGGACTGGAAGACCGAGCGTCTGATGGCCCACGCCGACCACTGGGTCTGGACCACCGGCCTGGACGACGAGGCCTTGGCCCAGCGCATCCGGGCGGACGGCATCCACATCCTGGTCGATCTGGCCGGGCACACCTTCGGCAACCGCCTGCCGGTCTTCGCGCGGCGGGCGGCGCCGGTGCAGGCGACCTGGGCGGGCTATGTCGGCACCACCGGCCTGCCGGCCATGGACTATCTGATTTCCGATTCGCGGCAGAGCCCGTCGGGATCGGACGGCTGGTGCATCGAGGGGATCGTGCGCATGCCCGACGCCTATGTCCCCTGGGCGCCGCCCGAGGACGCGCCGCCGGTCGCACCGCTGCCGCTGGCGACCCGCGGCCATGCCACCTTCGGGTCCTTCAACGCCCTGCCCAAGCTGAACGCCGAGGTCGCGGCGCTGTGGGCGCGCGTGCTGGGCGCCGTCCCCGGTTCCCGCCTGCTGTTGCGCACGCCGGGGCTGGACGACGCCGGGACCGCCGCGCGCACGCTGGCCCTGTTCGACCGGGCCGGGCTCGACCCGGCGCGGGTGGATTTGCGGGGCGGGGCGCCGCACCGGGACTTCCTGGCCGGCTACGGGGAGGTCGATGTGGCGCTCGACCCGTTCCCCTATTCCGGCGGCCTTACGACCCTGGAGGCGCTGTGGATGGGCGTGCCGGTGGTGACGCTGGGCGGCGACCGCTTCTGCGCCCGCCATTCGGTGACGCACCTCGCCTCGGCGGGGTTGTCCGATCTGGTGGCCGAGGGGCCGGACGGCTACGTCGCCAAGGCGGCGGCGCTGGTGGCCGACCCGGCGGGGCTGGCGGCCCTGCGCTGCGGGCTGCGGGACCGGCTGGCGGCGTCCCCGGCGCTGAACGGCGTGCGCTTCACCCGCGCGCTGGAAGCTGCCTTCGGCGTGATGTGGCAGCGCTTCCAGGCCGGGCAGGGGCGCGCGAGCTTCTCGCTTAGCTTCGATTGAGGATCAGGCGCGCTCCGACCCCGGCGCGCCGGTGCTCCACAGCAGCCCCAGCACCACGCCCTTGCAGCGCGGCAGCAGCAGGCCGGTCAGCAGCAGCGTCAGTAACGGCCAGATGGTGAGATGCACCCAGGTCGCCGGCTCGTAGCTCTGCTCGACCGACAGGACGGCCGGGATGATGATGTGGCCGACGATCAGGATGGTCATCCAGGGCGGGGCGTCGTCGGCGCGCAAATGGCCGAACGCCTCGCCGCAATGGGCGCAATGATCGACCGGCTTCAGGTAGTTCCGCAGCAGGCGCCCGCGTCCGCAGGCCGGGCATTGCCCCATCAGCCCGCGCAGCGCCGCCGTCGTCTTCGACCGCGTGCCGTCTTCCGCTCCGACTGCCGCCGCCCTGTCTTCCGCCGTCATGACCGTTCCCCTGCGTTCCGCTCCCCGAAGGGCCTCATATGGGGAGGGAGCGACCGATCGTCACGCCGTTCCGTCGCCCGCACCCCGGGGTTGCGCCGCGCGCAGGGCCTCCACGCGGCGGGCGATGTTCTCCAGCCGCATCTGAAGTTCATGGGCGCACAGCGCGTGCGCGGCGGCGCGGGCCTCCGCCTCGATGTCGGCGATGGCGGATTCGAGGGCTTGAATTCGGGCTTGGAGTCGGGCGTCGCGCGGGTCTTCGCTCATCGGATTCCTGCTCCGGCAGTTGACGGACCGGCCCCTGGGCGTCTACGGGATGCACAAACCCCCTCCGGGAGCCTGGAGCCATGACGATCACCCGCCTGTTTCTCGCCGCCGCCACGGCGGCCACCACGGCTGTCGTTGCGCTGACCAGCGCCGCCGCCTTCGCCCAGACCAAGACCGTCGCGATCACCGCCATCGTCGAGCATCCGGCGCTGGACGCCACGCGCGACGGCGTGATCGAGGCGCTGAAGGCCGCGGGCTACACGCCGGGTGACACCCTGAAGGTCGAGTATCAGAGCGCCCAGGGCAACCCTGCAACCGCCGCGCAGATCGCCCGCCAGTTCGCCGGCGCCCGTCCGGACGTGATCGTTCCGATCTCCACCCCGTCCGCCCAGGCCGTCGTCGCCTCGACCCGCGACATTCCGGTGGTCTTCACCGCGGTGACCGACCCGGTCGGCGCGCAGCTCGTCCGCAGCCTGGACAAGCCGGGCGCCAACGTCACCGGCGTGTCGGACATGGCCCCGGTGGCCGAGCATGTCGCGCTGATCCGCGAGATCGTGCCGTCGGTCAAGCGTCTCGGCGTCCTCTACAACGCCGGCGAGCCGAACTCCGTTTCTCTGGTCAAGGCGCTGAAGGACGAGGCGCAGAAGGCCGGACTGACCGTGGTCGAGGCGACCGCCACCAAGTCCGCCGACGCCCAGCCCGCCGCCCGCAGCCTCGTCGGCAAGGCCGACGCGATCTACGTGCCGCTGGACAACACGGTCGTCTCGGCGCTGGAGAGCGTCGTCGCGGTGGGCCAGCAGGCCAAGCTGCCGGTCTTCTCCGCCGACACCGACAGCGTGGCGCGCGGCACCGTGGCGTCCATCGGCTTCGACTACCGGCAGGTCGGCCGCCAGACCGGTGAGGTCGTGGTCCGCATCCTGAAGGGCGAGAAGCCGGGCGACGTTCCGGTGACCTTCGCCAAGGGCACCGACCTGTTCGTGAACCCGAAATCCGCGGCGGCGATGGGCGTGACCATCCCCGAAGCGGTGACCCAGCGCGCGACCAAGGTGGTCGGGCAGTAAACCGTTTCGCAGCAAGTTGTTTTATTGAGGGGAAGTGGTTGCGGAGGGCCCCCCTCCCGACCTCCCCCCGCTGCGCAGGGGGAGGAGAAAGCCCTCCC
>NZ_WHOR01000224.1:0-9646 GCF_013340925.1 Azospirillum formosense | reverse complement strand
GTTTCGGGGACGGGCCGGACCCGGACGGACCAACCCGCCCGGGTCGCTTCAGCCCCGGATCACTTCAGCCAGGGCGACGACTGCCACAGCGACTTCAGCTCGGTGTCGAGCTGCTTCAGTTCCGCCGCGAAGGCGTCGGGGCCGAGGACGCGCAGCGGCTGGAAGGTTTCCTTGGCCTCGGCCTTCGCCACGAACTCGGGATCGGTCGCGGCCTTGGTGACGGCGTCCACCAGCTTGGCGCGGACGTCGGCGGGCAGGCCCTTCGGCGCGCAGACGCCGCGCAGCGAGGCCATCAGCACCGGGTAGCCCTGCTCTGCGAAGGTCGGGATGTCCGGGGCGGCCTTCCAGCGCTCCTTGCTCATCACGCCCAGCACGCGGATCTGGTCGGAGGCCTGGCCGCGCAGCCCTTCGCCCAGGTTCTGGCCGCTGATCTGGATCTTCTTGGCGAGCATCGCCTTGTAGTTGGCGGCGGAGCCGGAGAAGGGCACGTGGGTGAACTGCACGCCCGCCTGGCGCTGCACCAGCAGCATGGCGAGCTGGTCGTCCGAGCCCACGCCGGTGGTGCCGACGGTGACGGTGTTCGGGTTGGCCTTGGCGTGCTCCACGACGTCCTTCAGCGTTTTGAAGGTGCTGTCGCCGGGAACGCTCCACACGCCCGGATCGTCGACGACGTTGACCAGCGCGTCCAGCCGGTCCGCCGAGAAGCGGGCCTGACGCTCGATCGGGATCGACACCATGTTCGGCGTGTTGCAGAAGCCGATGGAGTAGCCGTCCGGCGCGGCGTCGGCGATGGCCGCGAAGCCGATCTCGCCGCCGGCGCCCGGCTTGTTCACCACTTCGATCCGGGTGCCGCCCAGATGCTTCTCGATGAAGGGAGCCAGCAGGCGCGCGGTCACGTCGGTCGAACCGCCGGCGTCGTAGGCGACGACCACGGTGATCGGCTTCTCGGGATAGGCGGCCTGGGCCGTCGACAGAGCGGTCGTCGACATGGCCAGCGCCAGGGTTCCGGTCGCCAGCGCCAGGAACTTGCTGCGAATGATCATCTGGATGCCCTTCTTTCCTGCGTTATTGCGGAAGACCCCCTTGGCCGCGGACGCGGTGGGGTCCCGGGAGATCCCGCCCGTCCCGATGCGGACACAGGCTGGGCCTCCTTTTCTGAAATTCTCGTAAAGATCGATGGTCATTGATTTTGACAGCATTGAAATACCGGATCACGAAGGGCGGAAATATCCATCCTGTCCTTGATCAGGATGGATGCATACTTCGGTATGTCTGTCTTCGTGGATCGCCGATCCCGTCACCGACGCGGCGGCGAAGTTCGGTCGTCTTTCGCGCGAAAAAGAGCAGCTCATAGACCCAACGCTGTCAAATCAACCCGATGAAAGCGGTCGTGTCGCTTCAAGGTGGAAGATACAGGGTCTCTATTCGTGTATCAATCGTGCTGGGCGGATTGGAGCATCCGAAATCACGACGATTTTCGACGAATGCTTTCTATCTGGCGTGGTTTCTTGGAGTTCCGCGCGATCGGGAATGCGTGATGGGCGTCAAATGGACGCATAATGGAAACAGCCTGCGTCGAAATGACCGCGTCAGCCCATCGCCACCATGAAGGCGACGGAAATCGAGATCGGGGACATCAGGGTGGACAGCAGCAGCGACATCGACACCAGCTCCCGCCCCGTCTGATAGCGCTCGGCGAAGGCGTAGACGTTGACGCCGATGGGCAGCGCCGCCGCGGTCACGGCGGGGGCCAGCCAGTCCGGCGGCAGGGGGAAGACCTCAACCGCCAGCACCCAGGTCAGCACCGGGTGCAGGACCGTCTTCATCACCGCCAGGACCAGCGCCTGACCGAACTTGCCCGACAGCTTCCCGAAGGACAGCGAGGTGCCCAGCGTGAAGCAGGCGCAGGGCAGAACGGTGGCCGCGGCGTAGTCCGCCGCCTTCATGACCGCGTCCGGCACATGGACGCCGCTCAGGTTGAAGCCCATGCCGACGACGATCGACAGGATCATCGGGCTGAGCAGGGTCGCCTTGACGGCGTTGACCGCGGCGACGACCGGCCGCCCGCCCGCCGTCCGCTGCGCCTCGGCGATCATCGTCGCCGTGGTGAAGAGGAGCGGCGACTGGAACAGGATCAGCAGCATCACCGGGATGGCCACCGACGATCCGTAGGCGTCCATCAGGATCGGCGCGCCGAGCAGGCCGATGGAGGAGAAGGAGGGAGCGAAGCCGCCGATCGCCGCCTCGTCCCGCCGCCGGATGGACAGCATCCAGGCGGCGCCCAGCCCGAAGATGATGAAGGCCGCGACGAAGAAGGCCGCCACGAAGCCCCATTCGATGGGATCGGGGATCTTGGCCTTGGCCATCGCCGCGAACAGCAGCGCCGGCAGGGCGTAGATGCCGAGAAAGCGCGACAGCCCCTGAGCCGCCGTGTTGCTGAAATTGCCCGATTTCCCGGCGTAGAAGCCGAGCGCGACCAGGACGAACATCGGCAGCACGATTTGAAAGATGAGCGTCATGGCGGCGGAAACCGGTCTTGGGGCGGCTCGAAGGGCTGTGCGGGTCGCCGGCTCGCGTGGTCCGGCGGATGCCGGGGCTCAGCGCAGGGTGGGCGTCTCGACGATTTCCGGTTCCGGCACGCCCAGCACCTCCATCAGCGACTTGCCGGCGTCGAGCTGCTGCGACCAGATCTTCTCCTTGGCCATCAGCTCCAGGCAGCGCTTCAGCACCTCGTCCATCACGGCGAGCGGAACCACGGTCACCCCGTCGTCGTCGCCGATGATGAGGTCGCCCGGATTGACCACCATGCCGCCGACGCCGGCCGGGACGTCCATCTTGCCGCCGAAGGCCTTGTGCGGGCCGCGCGGGACCGAGCCCTTGGCGAAGACCGGGAAGCCGATGGTCCGGATTTCCTGGAGGTCGCGGACGGAGCCGTCGATCACCAGACCGCCCAGGCCGCGCGACTTGCAGCCGCGGACCACCCATTCGCCGGCCAGCGCCACCTCTTCCAGGCCGGCGCCGGCGACCACCACCACCTCGCCCGGCTCGGCCAGGCTGCAGGCGGTCAGCAGCATGCTGTTGTCGCCCGGCATCGACACGGCGGTGCGGGCCTGCCCGCAGATGCGCATGCCCGGCGCGCAGGGCTTGATCCGGGCGTCCATGCTCTGGCAGCGGTTCTGCACGTCGGACGCGATGCTGCTGGGGACCGTCTTCCAGATCTCCAGCATGTCCGGGGACAGGCGCGGAAAATTCACGATGTAGCGTTGCATAGCCATGGGAATGACCTCTCGTCGTCTGGACTGATTGCCGTCTTGGCTGGGCGTGTCGTCTGGGCTGTACGAAGCGGGGCTTGGAAGCGCGACCAGCGGCACCGCCGGTCGCAGCGCGACGACAACGGAGCCGGTGACGATCAGGCGGGGGAGGGCCGGTGTTGCCGGAGCGGCGGACGCCGGCCGGACAGGAGCATCCTATCCGGGAAAATCACGGGCTCGGCCCGTCCGACGCAACCGGACCATCCATGGTGCATACAACCCTAACCGGATAGAAATTCTAATTGTTTCTCATTTGAAGCTTATATCGTCCGGGGGTCATACGCAAGTAGGTTGCCAATAAGTATATTTGTTCACGCTTTCATACGAGTCATGTGCGCAAAGAATGACCTACGATGGCATGCTTTTTGGTGCCGAATCGCGCCTATCGGTTGCGCTGTTTGGCGGCGCGCCCTGTATGGCTGCGTTGATTCGGCGGCGGGAGCATTGGGAGGGAGATGGCGGTTGCGGAATCGCAACGCGCGGAGAACGGGCACAGCCGGAAGGGCAAAACGAAAAAGGCCGGCACCCGAAGGTCCAGCCTTTCCATTCACTGTCCTGCTTCCCGCCTGGAGGATCATCGCCTCCGTCGGGAGAATGGAGCGGGCGAAGGGATTCGAACCCTCGACCCCAACCTTGGCAAGGTTGTGCTCTACCCCTGAGCTACGCCCGCGCTCCGTTTCGCTGCCGTTCGGACCCCTGTGTCGGTGCCGTCCGGCGGCGTGCGGCGGACTATACTCATGGATCGGCGCAATGCAAGCGTCATGTTTCACTTTTCTCGGGCGCCCGAACAGATTTTCCCGGACGAATGTTGCCGGCGCCGCTAAAGATGGCTTCATGGACACCCGCGACACCCCCGAGGGCAGGGCCGAGGAGCCGCTGCCGACGAGCCCGGAGCAGCTCCTGGAGCATCTCGCGGCGCTCGGCATCCGCACCGTGACCCACCGCCACCCGCCGCTGCACACGGTGGAGGAGAGCAAGGCGCTGCGCGGCGCTCTGCCCGGCGGCCATTGCAAGAACCTGTTCCTGAAGGACAAGAAGGAGCAGCATTGGCTGGTCGTCGCGCTGGAGGACGCGCGGGTCGAGTTGAACCGCTTCGACAAGGTGATCGGGTCGGCGCGGCTGTCCTTCGCCTCCGCCGACCGGCTGTGGCGGCATCTCGGCGTGCGGCCCGGCTCGGTCACGCCCTTCTCCGTGGTCAACGACCGTGAGCGGCGGGTGAGGGGGGTGCTGCAGGAGCAGATGCTGGCCCACGACCCGCTGAACTACCACCCGCTGCTGAACGACCGCACCACGGCCATCGCCGCCGCGGACCTGCTGCGCTTCCTGCGGGCCGGCGGGCACGAGCCGCTGATCGTGCCCTTCGGCGAGGAGCCGCCGGACTCTCAGCCGACGCTTGCTTAACGCGCCCCGTGCGCTCATCTATCACGCGAGATCGCAAAGGGATACGTGACCGCCATGTTCTCCATTCCGCCCGCCAACAAGCCCGCCGCGGCCGGTGCCGCTCCCGCCGCCGGTGACCTGATCAAGGACAGCAGCGACCGCGCCTTCATGGCCGACGTCATCGAGGCGTCGCAGTCCGTGCCGGTGATCGTCGATTTCTGGGCGCCCTGGTGCGGCCCGTGCAAGCAGCTCGGCCCGATCCTGGAAAAGACGGTGCTGGCCGCGAAGGGCAAGGTGCGGCTGGTCAAGATCGACACCGACAAGGACCCGATGATCGCCTCGCAGCTTCGCGTGCAGTCGATTCCGGCGGTCTACGCCTTCTTCCAGGGGCGTCCGGTGGACGGCTTCATGGGCGCCCTGCCGGAGTCGCAGATCAAGGCCTTCGTGGAGAAGCTGGTGAAGCTGGCCGGCGCCGCGGGCGGCGGCGAGGGCGACATCCTGGAGGAGGCGCTGGCCCAGGCCAAGGAGGCGCTGGAGGCCGGCGACACCCAGACCGCCTCGGAGATCTACGGCGAGATCCTGCAGGCCGATCCGGAGAACCTGAACCCCGTGGCCTACGCCGGGCTGGTCCGCTGCCTGATCGTCAACGACGAGCTGGCCCGCGCCAAGCAGATGCTCGACAAGGTGCCGGAGCCGATCGCCAAGGACAAGGAGATCGCCGCGGTGCGCAGCGCGCTGGAGGTCGCCGAGCAGGCCGCCAACGCCGGCCCGATCCCGGAGCTGATGGAGAAGGTCGCCCACAACCAGGACGACCACGAGGCCCGCTTCGACCTCGCGCTCGCGCTGTTCGCCGCCGGCAAGCGCGAGGCCGCGGTGGACGAGCTTCTGGAACTGGTGCGCCGCGACCGTGCCTGGAACGACGAGGCTGCCCGCAAGCAGCTCGTCAAGTTCTTCGAGGCCTTCGGCCCGACCGACCCGCTGACGGTGCAGAGCCGCCGGCGGCTGTCCTCGATCCTGTTCCGCTGATTTCGGCGGGCGGCCGCGAGCCTTTTTCGTTCGCGGCCGCTTCGTTCCCCGTTGCTCTGTTCGTGGGCGCTCTGTTCGCCGTGTCCGGGGGTTCTATATTCGTCGCATGAGCCGGAACCCCATCGACCCGTCACCGGACCGCTTCCCGCGGCAGCTCCCGATCTTCCCGCTCGCGGGGGTTCTGCTGCTGCCGCGCGGGCGCCTGCCGCTGAACATCTTCGAGCCGCGCTACCTCGCGATGGTCGAGGACGCGCTGGCCGGCGACCGCATGATCGGCATGGTCCAGCCGACCGACCCGGCGTGCCGCCTGCGCGAGCCGGCGGTCTACGGCACCGGCTGCGCCGGGCGGATCACCAGCTTCGCCGAGACCGAGGATGGCCGCTACATCATCACCCTGACCGGAGTCAGCCGCTTCGCCATCATGCGGGAGCTGGAGGGCCAGCGCGGCTACCGCCGGGTCGCCGCGGACTGGGACCGCTTCTCCGGCGACCTGATCGACCCGCTGGAGCGCGGCGGGGCCGACGGCTGCGGGCTGGATCGCGCGCGTCTGCTGGCCGGGCTGAAAGGCTATTTCAAGATGCAGGGGCTATCGGTGGACTGGAAGGCCATCGACGGCACGCCGGACGAGCGGCTGGTCACCTCGCTGGCGATGATCTGCCCCTTCTCGCCCAGCGAAAAGCAGGCCCTTCTTGAAACGCCGGACCTGCCGGAGCGCGCGAAGCTCTTGATCGCCCTGGTCGAGATGGCCATTCTCGACGGCCATGAGGGCGACGGCGGCAACGCGCTGCGTCACTGACCGTTTCCTTCGACCGACACTGCACTTTCCGACTGCGAGGCCCGATCCATGAGCGCCCATCCCCACGACGACACGCCCGCCGACGGCAAGACGCAGGCGCGCGTCGATCCGAAGCTTCTGGAAATCCTCGTCTGCCCGCTGACCAAGGGGCCGCTGCGCTACGACGCCGAGCGCGCCGAGCTGATCAGCGACCGCGCCGGGCTCGCCTATCCGATCCGCGACGGCATTCCGATCATGCTGATCGACGAGGCCCGCAGCCTCGACGGGAAGCCGGGGGCCGCCTGATGTCCGACGAGCAATTCGCGTCGGACGCCTTCGGCACCAAGCACTGGCCGGTGGAAGTCCGGCTGAAGAAGGAGGAGAAGCGGCTGGAGGTCGATTTCGACAACGGCCAAACCTTCTCCTACCCGGCGGAGTTCCTGCGCGTCCACAGCCCGAGCGCCGAGGTGCAGGGACACGGTCCCGGCCAGAAGCAGACCGTCTCGGCCCGCCGCCATGTCGGCATCATGAGCCTGGAGGCCATCGGCCATTACGCCCTGCGGATCGTCTTCGACGACCTGCACGACAGCGGCATCTACTCCTGGAAGCTGCTGTACGAGCTGGGCGAGGACCAGGACCGCCTGTGGGCGGAGTATCTGGCGGAGCTGGAGGCCAAGGGCTTGAGCCGCGATCCGCGCGGCCGGCGCTGAGGCGGCGGAAGCGGGGTGCGGCATTCCGCCGAGGCCCCGCTTGTTTCCCTCGCTTGTTTCCATGTGGCCTTTCCAGGCGTTCGGGCGCGGCGTGTTGCGCTTTCATGAAAAGGGCGTAGATAACGGCCCATCGACCGTTCCTCCGCCGCAGGATGACCGCCGTGACCGCGACCGACCCGCCCGGCGCGACCGCCATCCCGACCGCCGCGCCTGACGCCGATTCGCCGTCTGCGGGCGGCGTCGGATTGCCTGTTCCCACCACTCCCGCACCGGACACGGCGCCGGACAACCCGCCGCCAGCGGCGAGCGGCTGGGGCTGGTCGCGCGGCTATGGGCGGCGCGGCAGCGCCTTGCGGCAGAAGCTGGCCGCGCATCTGGCGGCCCGACGCCGCAAGCGGCGGGCCTGGGCGAGGGACATCGCGCGGATCGTCCTGGTGGTGTCGATCATGGCACTGTGTGCGCTGGCCGTGGAGATCGGGCGCAAGGCGGTGGTCGTGCTGAACCGCGCCGACCTGGGTGCTGTTCACCTGTTCGGGGAGCGCGGCTGAAGCGCTTGGTGTTCCCTCTCCCCTCTGGGGAGAGGGTCAGGGTGAGGGGGTTGCGCTTTTGCCGAACTTCCCGCCACGCGCATCCCCCTCACCGGCTCTCAGCGGATGCCAGAGGCATCCGCCTGCCGCCGTCAGCGCTGGCCTCTGGCCAGCGCGAGAGGCCCTTCGGGGCACCCTCTCCCCGGAGGGGAGAGGGCTAAGAATGGCGTGATCTGCTCAGGGCAGGATGACCACGTAGCGTTTCGTCGTGGTCTCCAGCACCTCCCACACGCCGTCGAAGCCGGGTTCCAGCGTGAAGCGGTCGCCGGGGCCGACCAGCCAGCGGCGCCCGTCGGCGTGGCTGATGGCGCTGGTTCCCTCCAGGATCTCGCAATACTCCCACTCGTCGTAGACGATCCGCCAGGAGCCGGGGGTGGAGCGCCAGACCCCGGCGAAGCGCTTGCCGTCCGCCGATTCGTACTCGTTCCAGGTGGTGAAGACCGCGGCGCCGGACAGGACGCGGTCGGCGGCCGGGCCGCCGGTCTCGGGTTCCACGGCGGGGCGGGCGGGGTCGGTCAGCAGGGCGAAGCTCATCACACGTCTCCCATTCACCAGGCGGCGAGAAGCGGCGGCAGGCCGTGCAGGCTGTCGATGCGGCGGTAGTTCTCGGTGGGCGGCTCGGCCACCTCGTGCGCCCAGGTGACGTGGTACGGCACATGGACGGCGTGGCCGCCGACGGCCAGCACGGGCAGGATGTCCGACCGCACGGAATTGCCCACCATGACGAAGCGCGCCGGGTCCACCCCGTGGCGGTCGAGCAGGCGGCGGTAGGTGGCCGGGTCCTTCTCGCTGACGATCTCGATGGCGTCGAAGCGTCCGGCGAGGCCGGAGCGGGCGATCTTGCTTTCCTGGTCGAACAGGTCGCCCTTGGTGACGAGCAGCAGCCGGTAGCGCCCGGCCAGTCCCTCCACCACCTCCTGCACCCCGTCGAGCAGGTCGACCGGGTGTTCCAGCATCGCCTTGCCGAACTCGACGAGGCTCTGGATGTCCCGCCCGCCGATGCGCCCGTCGGTCAGGTCCACCGCCGTCTCGATCATCGACAGGACGAAGCCCTTGATGCCGTAGCCGTAGACGCGGAGGTTCTCGCGCTCGGCCTGCAGCAGCCGCCGGTCGATGTCCGCCGGGTCGGCCAAGTGGTTGGCGAGCAGCGCGCGGAAGCGGTCCTGCGTCATCGAGAACAGGGACTCGTTGTGCCACAGCGTGTCGTCGCCGTCGAAGGCGATGGTGTCGATCATGGGAAGAACTCGGTGTCGGACGACGGTCGGAACCAGAGGTAGGACGCGCCGCGGCGGCTGTCCAGCGCTTCGTTCCGAACCCGGTTTGTTGGTGGTCTGCACAATTTGTGACGCCCAAAAGCTGTGCAATCGTCCATTATTCTTGCATCGGTGATATTCCTACGACAGCTATCGAGAAAGCTCACGGCTCACATACCCACATGGCGGTGGCGGGTTTGCGCGGGATGAGCAATATTCTTTCTCACAAAGCGAGGGCGCGGCGGCTACTTTCGGCAGGCCCCCTCGGGACCTTCAAAGATAGGATGACCACCATGGCAATCGCTCTGCGCACGGCCCCCGCCGGCCGCACCCTGCGCCCTGCTCCGGTGGCGTATGTGCTGGACAGCGTTCTGGACACGTTCGCCCTGTGGCGGCAGCGCACCATCACCCGCCGCGAGCTGGCTCGGCTGGACGACCGGATGCTGCACGACATCGGCATCTCCCAGTTCGACGTCGAAGACGAGATCAGCAAGCCGTTCTGGAAGGCTTGATGCCGCCGTCACGGCTGCGGGAGACCGCAAGGAAAAGGGCCGCCCCTGTGTAAGGGAGCGGCCCTTTTCGCGTTCGGGTCCCGTTTCCGGCG
>NZ_WHOR01000223.1:0-9717 GCF_013340925.1 Azospirillum formosense | reverse complement strand
GGGCCGGCGCTGCCCCGCGCGCCGGCTTCCCCGGCCGGGGGGAGAGGGCCCCCCCCCCCGCCCCCCCCACGCCGGGGGCGGCGCCCAGGCGGGAGAGCGGGGGGGGGCCGGCGCCGCGGGCGCCCGCGGGGGGGGGGGGAGGGTTGGGGGGGGGGCAACAGCCTACGCCTCACCGCGGCGGCGCGATGACGGCGACGGCTCCCGGCCGCACGCGGAAGCGCGCCGGGGTGTGGGTGGTGATGTCGCCGTCGGTGTTGACCGGGCGGCGATGGCGGGTGGTGATCTCCACCTCCTGCCCGTACCAGGCGTGGACGTTCTTCCAGTGTCCGTGCCGGCCGCGGCGGAAGTCCGGGTACAGCAGGGGCCACTCCCACCAGCCGCGCAGGTCGATGCTGTAGACGTCCAGTTGCCCGTCGTCGGGGGCGGCGTTCTCCTGCACGGTCATGCCGCCGCCGTAATGGCGCCCGTTGCCGACGCCGATCTGCACCGACTTGACGCGGTGCCGCACCCCGTTGATGCGGATCTCGGCGCGGAAGGGCGCCATGCGCCGCGCCACGCGGAAGGCCGCCACGGCGTAGCCGAGCACGCCCCAGCGCCGCTTCATCTCGCGCGTCAGCTCACGGGCCAATTCGACGCTGAGGCCGATGCTGGCGACGTTGAAGAAGGCCACGCCGTTGACCTCGCCCAGGTCGATCCGGCGGACCGGTCCGCCGACTGCCAGCCTCGCCGCCTCCCGCAGGTCCAGCGGGATTCCCAGCGTGCGCGCCAGATCGTTCGCCGTGCCCATGGGCAGGATGGCCAGCGGCAGGCCGGTGTCGGCCAGCGCCGGGGCGGCGGCGTTCAACGTGCCGTCGCCACCCCCGATGATGACCATGTCCACCGAGTCGGCATGGTCGCGAATCGCCTCGGCGATGTCCTCCCGCTCGCGGCACTCGGCGCGGATCAGGGTCACTCCCGCCTTTGCGGCCTCCTCCCGAATGTCGTCGAGCGCGCGCCGCCCCTGGCGGGCCTTCCCGTTGACGATCAGCAGCGCGCGGCGTCGATCGGCGCTCAGCGTCGGCCTCCCACCTCATCCAGATGCTCCAGGAGGCTGGCCGGGTCCTCGTAGACTCGGAAGGCGCCGGCCCGCTCCAACTCGTCCTGTCCATAGCCGCCGGACAGCAGCCCGATGCTGAGCGCGCGGGCGCGCCGCGCGGCCAGGATGTCCCACACGCTGTCGCCGACCACGATGGCCGTTTCGATGGGAACGCCGAGCCGCTCCGCCGCGGCCAGGAACAGGTCGGGATCGGGCTTGGCGTATTTCACCTGATCGCGCGTCACCACCGGCACCCGGTCCGGGTCCACGCCCAAAGCCTCCAGGCCGGAGCGCGCCGTCTCGATCCGCCCGCTGGTGGCGATGGCCCAGGGGATGCCCGCCGCCGTCAGGTGGGACAGCAGCTCCTGCGCGCCGGGCAGCGGGCGGACGCGCCCGGCCAGCCCGCGAAACGCCTCGGCATGGCGGCGGCGCAGCCGCTCCAGAAGCTCCGGGCTGATGGCGAGGCCGGTCTCGCGCAGAAGCATGTTGGCGAACAGGCCGCCGCTCATGCCGATCTTGCGGTGGATGCGCCAGACCGACAGCTCGATCCCCTCATGGTCCAGCGCCTCCTGCCAGGCCAGCACATGCTGATAGACGCTGTCGATCAGCGTGCCGTCGAGGTCGAACAGGAAAGCCGTGTTGATGCGGTCCATGGCGTGAGTCCCCAGGCTGAATCCCGCTCCGGCGGAGCCGGCCCCAGTGAGTTGGTGGCAGCCCCGCTGCGCCGCAACGTCCCCCCGATGGCAATTCTGCGCCGGCGGTGGGTGCGGGGCGCGGCGGAACTTCGCGACCGGTTTCGCGTCAAGCTCATGCTGCCCAGTGGGCAGCGCGGCGCAACGGCGGGGGGCGGACAGCCTTGGCACAGCGTGAGGACACGGACGGGAATCGGCGCTGGTCCATCGACCGGATGACGCTCGGCCTCTGGCTGCTCGGCCTGCTGGCCGCCCTGGCCGTCCTATGGGGCCTCGGCGCCGCCTCGCCGGTGCTCATCCCGCTGGCCGGGGCCTTCTTCGTCGCGGTCGCCGTGGCGCCGGTCGGGCGCTGGGTGCGCGACCGGGTGCCGCCGCGGCTGGCCCTGCTCGGCCCGCTCGCCGCCATGCTGACGGTGCTGCTGGTGCTGGCCGTCTTCGCCGGGAGCCTGTGGTTCATCGGCCAGCGCGGGGCCGGCGAGGTGCCGCGCCACGCCGAGGAACTGCAACGCCTGTGGGGGCAGGCGAACGGCTGGATTGACGGGCTGCGCGAACAGTTCCTCGGCGACTCCGGCAGCAACGGCAACGGAGGCGGCGGAGCGGAGGCGCTGTCCGGCCTCGCCGCGTCGGTGCTGACGGCGGCGCGGGAGGCCGTATCGACGCTGGTCATCGTCCTGTTCCTCGCCCTGCTGATGCTGGTCGAGGCGCCGGTCTGGCGGGAGAAGATCGTCAAGACGCTGGGGCCGGAGCGCTGCGCCACCACCGTCACCGCGGTCACCGCCATCGCCCAGCAGTTCCGCCGTTTCCTGCTGGTCAGCACGACGCTGGGGCTGATCACCGGGGCGCTCTACATCGGCTGGCTGTCGCTGTTCGGGATCGACTTCCTGTTCCTGTGGGGCTTCCTGGCCTTCCTGCTGAACTACATCCCGGTGATCGGGTCGGTGGGGGCGGCCACGCTGCCCGTGCTGATGGCGCTGGCCCAGGGCGGGTCGACCACCGCTTTGATGGTGGCGGGCGGGCTGCTGGTGATCGAGCAGGTGATGGGAAATTTCATCGGCCCGCGGCTGGAGGGCAAGCAGCTCGCCATCTCGCCCCTTGTGATCGTCAGTTCGCTGCTGCTGTGGAGCTGGCTGTGGGGGGCCGCCGGGACGGTGCTGGCGGTGCCGATGACCGTCCTGATCGCCATCGCGCTCAGCCACATCGACGCGCTGCGCCCCTTCGCCTTCGTGCTCAGCGACAAAAGCGACCGCCGCCGCTTCGAGGCGCGCACACGGCCCGAGTAACGCAGCGCTGTTTTCCGTTGTTTTTCTGGCGCCCCCCTCTCTTGACAGGGTTCCCGGCCCTCCCCACGTCTCCGGGACCTGTGATCCGGGCCCCTCTGGCGACTTAGACGTGGTCGCGATGTCGGATCTCTTCACCTGCTCTTGCGCCGACGGGCGTGACCGCACTTGGAGGGACTGAATGCTCCCATGGACCCGCGATCCCCAGACCTCTCCCGCTCCCTCCACATCTTTCCGGCCTCCCCCGGACGCTGTCGCCCCTCTGACGGACGACGCGCCGGGGCACGTCCGGACCATCCCTCAAACCACCGAGAGCACGAGCACCGCCATGGACCAGACCGAACGCCAGATCATTGACGACCTCTTCGCCAAGCTGCGTCAGGCCGAGGCCCAGTCCGGCCCGCGCGACCCGCAGGCCGAAGCCCACATCCGCGACACCATCGCCCGCCAGCCGGGCGCGCCCTACCTGATGGCGCAGGCCATCGTCATGCTGGAGCAGGCGCTGGCCGCTTCGCAGAACCAGAACCAGGAGTTGGAGCGCCAGCTTCAGGAGCGCCCGGCCGCGGCGGCCGGTGGCGGCGGCATCTTCGGCGGCCTGTTCGGTGGCGGCGCCAAGCCGGCCCCGGCCCCGCAGCAGCGCCCCGGCGGCTCGCCCTGGGGCCAGGCGCCCGGCGCCGCCCCGGCCTACGGCGACCCGCGCGTCGCGGCCTATGCCCAGCAGCCGCAGCGCGCCGGCGGCGGCTTCATGGCCGGCGCCATGCAGACCGCCATGGGCGTGGCCGGCGGCATGCTGATCGGCAGCGCGCTGTCCAGCGCCTTCTCCGGCGGTGGCGAGGCCATCGCCCAGGAGGCCCAGGGCGCCGTCGACCAAGTCGCCGAGGAACTCCCCAGCGAAGAGGATTCGTGGGGCGGCTTCGGCGGGGACGAGGAATTCTGATACCCGCGGGGACCGGCCGGGCGGCCTCCTCCCACCGCCCGGCCGGTCCCCGGCCTCCCTCCCCGTCCTGAGAGCAGACCGGAAATTATCGTTCGCGGCCCCGTCCGCGACACTTTCCCGATTCCGGACCGCGCCGGCGCTCATCTCCTTGCTTTTTGCAGGACGGCCAACCGTCCGCCTTGCCAGCAATTTCACGCGCATCTAGTTTCCTTCAAGAGAACGCCCTGTCGCTCCCCCGCCCGATCAAGAAAGGGTGAAGCACAGGGCAAGGAAAAGCGGACACGCCGTACCATCGCACGGCGCACGGAACCCTTCCGCGCGCGACGCCCGAGCTTTGCGTCACGGCGATGTCCGCCTTTCAAAAAGAAAAATAATTTTGGAGGAAACCGTGCCGCTGTTCGACCACCCCGATTTCGACGACCATGAGCAAGTGGTCTTCTGCTCCGACGCCGCGTCCGGCCTGCGCGCCATCGTCGCCATCCACGACACCGCGCTCGGCCCGGCGCTGGGCGGCTGCCGCATGTGGCTCTACGCCAGCGACGAGGAGGCCCTGCGCGATGCGCTGCGCCTGTCGCGCGGCATGACCTACAAGTCGGCCCTGGCCGGCCTGCCGCTGGGCGGCGGCAAGTCGGTCATCATCGGCAACCCGCGCACGGACAAGAGCGAGGCGCTGCTGCGCGCCATGGGGCGCCACGTCGAACGGCTGGGCGGACGCTACATCGTCGCCGAGGATTCCGGCACCGGGGTTCCCGACATCAAGACCATGGCGCAGGAGACCGCCCATGTCTCCGGCGTGGTCGAGAAGGCGACCGCAAGCGGCGGCACGCGCAGCGGCGACCCCTCCCCCTCCACCGCCTACGGCGTCTTCGTCGGGCTCCGAGCGGCGGTGCTCCACCGCCTGCACCGCACCGACCTGGAGGGGCTGAGCGTCGCCATCCAGGGCGTGGGCAGCGTGGGCGGGCACCTCGCCCGCTATCTGGCCGAGGCCGGGGCGCGGCTGTGGGTCGCCGACATCGACGAGGCGCAGGCCCGCCGCGTGGCCGACCGCGTCGGCGCCACGCCGGTGTCCGCCGACGCCATCTTCGATCTTGAGGTGGACGTCTTCGCCCCCTGCGCGCTGGGCGCCGTCCTCAACGACGGGACGATCCCGCGGCTGACCTGCCCGGTCGTCGCCGGGGCGGCCAACAACCAGCTCGCCGAGGCCCGGCACGGGCAGGCGCTGGCCGACCGCGGCATCCTCTACGCCCCCGATTACGTCATCAACGCCGGCGGGGTGATCGACGTCTACCACGAGCGCGCCGGTTACGATCATGGCCGCGTGATGAGCCACATCGAGCGGATCGCCGACACGCTGACGGAGATCTTCGCCCGCGCCGACATGGAGCGCAAGCCGACCGCCGCCGTGGCCGACCGCATGGCCCGCCAGCGCGTGGGGCGCGCCCGCTGAAACGGCTCAGCGCCCCGAGGCCAGCACGGGGAAGGCATCCAGGATGCCGGTCAGCAGGATCTGGACGCCGACGCAGAACAGAAGGAAGGCGAACAGCCGCGTCAGCACACGGGCGCGGGTGTGGCCGAGCAGCGCCACCAGCCGGTCGGCGGAGCGGTAGGACAGCCAGATCAGCAGAGCGATGGCCAGCGCCGCCGCCGACACGCCGATGAAGAATTCGGTCAGTCCCTCGCTGCCCCTGGGGCGGGTGGCGCCGAGCGCGATGGCGACGGAGATGGTGCCGGGGCCGGTGGTGAAGGGGATGGTCAGCGGGAAGAAGGCCGACTCCCCGACATCGGAGTCCCCGGCATCCTCCGCCGGGGCCGCCTGCTCCTGTTTGCGGGCCTCGTGCGCTTCCGGCGCGCTCAGCAGCGCCCAGGCGCGCTCCGCCACCACGAAGCCGCCGGCGATCCGCAGCGCCGCCAGCGAGATGCCGAAGAAGTTCAGCACATAGGATCCCGCCCACAAGGCCGTCAGCATGACGATGGCCGAATAGACGGCGACCAGCGTGGCGAGCTGCGCGCGCTCCTTCGGGCTGCGCTCCGCCGTCACCTGGCTGAAGATCAGCGCCATGGCGATGGGGTTGACGATCGAGAACAGCGCCGTGAAGGCGAGAAGGAAGCTGTCGAACATGGGACGGGCCGGCCTGTGCCTTGGCGGTTCGCTGGGCTTATCGCCGTGGTACAGCGCGGCCCGTTCCTTGGCAAGGCGCCATGATTTGCCGCCCCCATTGTTCAGGGAGAGCACGACGCTCTTGCCGTTCGACCGGCAAGACGGCCACACTCCCCCAAAGCGGGGAAGGCTTCGAGACGTGATGCCGGAGGGGTTGCGATGAGTCCGCGAACACGGCGGTGGGTTCTGGCTCTTGTGATGACCGGGCTGCTCCCGGTCCTGCCCGCGCGGGCGGAAACGCCGGCCCAGTTCCGGGCGGCGGTGTCGCAGATCGCCTACGCCGATCCGGGCACCGGCAAGTCCGTGCCGATCCTGCTGCTCTATCCCACGCGCGATCCCGTCCAGCCGATCCGGCGCGGCCCCTATCACCTGAACGTCGCCCCGGAGGGCGGGCCGGCGCTGAATTCCATGCCGCTGGTGATGATGACCCAGGGGCCGTCGCGCAACGGACTGGCGATGGTCAGCGTCGCCCTGTTCCTGGCGCGCCGCGGGATGACGACCGCCATCGTGACCCATCTCGGCGGCATGGAGCCCGGCGCCGATCCCGGAACCGGCAGGGGCGACCGGGTCGGCACCGTGCCGCTGTGGCCGGAATTGCCGCTGCAGCTCCGCGCGGCGCTGGACGCCGTGCTGGACTCCTCGCCCATGGGCTTCCGGGTGGACCGGCAACGCATCGGCGTGCTCGGCTACGCGGCCGGCGGCCATGCGGCGCTGGCGGCGGCGGGCGGGGTCGCCGATCCCGGGCGGCTGGCCCAGGTCTGCGCCACCCATCCGGACAATGGCAGCCTCTGCCCGGCGGGCGCCAAGACCGCGGCCGCGGCCTCGCCGAAGCGTCTGGAGGCTGCCACCGACTCCCGCATCCGGTCGCTGCTGCTGATGGACCCGGTCGGCGCGCTGTTCGGGGACGGCGCGCTGTCCCGCGTCACCGTCCCGGTCCGGCTCTACGAGGCGGAGAAGGGCGACGAGAGCGGCGCTTTCCAGGTGGCGCGGGTGCGCGGCCTGCTGCCCCGGCCGCCGGAATACGACCTCGTTCCCGGCGCCGGCCACTACGCCTTCCTGACGCCGGTTCCGGCCAGCGCCGCCACCCGCTTCGGCGCAACGGTGCAGGACCCGCCGGGCTTCGACCGCGCCGGCTTCCACGCGCGGCTGAACGACGAGGTCCTCGACTATTTCCGGCGAACGCTCAACGCCGCGCCCTGACCCATCGGGGCCGGAACGCCGCCCAACACCTGCCAACCATCAAGAAAAACGGAAACGCACCATGACGACGATGACCCTGAAGGACGCCCTGGCCGAGGTTCTGGACCCACGGGACCGGACCGTGGTGGATGTCGGCTGCGGCGACGGGGCGCTGACCCGCCATTTCGCGGGGCTCGGCGCCCGGGCCATCGGCATCGAGATCAGCGAGGGCCAGCTCGCCCGCGCCCGCAAGGCGGAGCCGGTGTCCGGCGCCGACTACCGCGTCGGCAAGGGGGAGGCGCTGCCCCTGGAGGATGCGTCGGTGGACGCCATCGTCTACTCCAACAGCTTCCACCATCTGCCGGTGGCGGTCATGGCCGACGCGATGGCCGAGGCGGCGCGGGTCCTGAAGCCCGGCGGCACGCTGGTGGTGGTCGAGCCGATCGCCGAGGGCGCCTACTTCGAGGTCATCCTGCCCATCGAGGACGAGACGGAGGTGCGCGCCGCCGCCTACGACACGCTGAAGCACCCGCCGCTGCCGCTGCAGGCGGTGGACGAGACGGTCTACGGCACGGTGGTGCGCTACCGCGACGCCGATCATTACCTGACCCACGTCACCGCCGTGGACCCGGCGCGGCGCGAGCGCCTGCCCCCGGTGGAGGCCGAGGTCCGTCGCCGCTTCGCCGCCAGCGGGCGGATCGACGCGGAGGGGATGACCGCCTTCGACCAGCCGATGCGGCGCATGGTCTTCAAGAAGCTGCCCTGAGCAGGACCCGCTTGGCAGCGATACGGCGGCATGCCAGCATGAGCGCCGCCGTTTGGTCACAGGCGCGCCGCCGCGCGTCCGGGGCATAGTGGAGCGGTGTCACTGTCTCAAAGGTCGAAGACCATGCCCCGCCCCTCCTTGTCCGCTGCTGTCCTTGTCTTCCCGGCGGCCTTGCTTCTGACCGGTTGCGGCGTGGTGGTCGCCACGGTGGACACGGCGGCCAGCGTCGCCGGGTCCGCGGTCAGCGTCGCGGGAGACGTGGTGTCGGCCACGGCCCATGTGGCGACCGCGCCCTTCCGCGGCGGCGACGAGAAAAAGGACGAATAACGTTCAGCGCCGGAAGATGCGGCGCCACCACGGGCGCTGCCGCCGCGCCAGTTCGGTCACCAGAATGCGGCATTGGTCGCGCATGGCCTCATAGGCGGCGACCTCGGCCTCGCGGTCGCGGCGCAGGCCGTCCAGCGTGCCGGTCAGCCGCTCCAGCCGCTTCTCCAGCTCCGCACCGGTCCGGCGCTCCTGCTCCAGCGCCGCCTGCGCCTCCTCGCTGCGGCGTTCCGCCGCCTCGATGCGCTGGTGGAAGCCGCGCTCCCGCGCCTCCGTGTCGGCGATCAGCCGCTCCACGAGGTCGCCGATGCGCTTGCGCTCGGCCTCGCGGTCGGCCTGGAGACGGTCCAGCGCGACCGCGTGGGACAGGCGCAGGGCGGCGATCTCCGCGTTCACCGCGGACAGCCGGTCCTCCGCGTCCTGAAGCGCGCGGGCCATGCCCTGCTCGCGCGCCGAGGTCTCGGCGATCAGCGTCTCGACGAGCTGGTTGATGCGGTCGCGCTCCGCCTCGCGGTCGCCCTGAAGGGTCCCGATCTCGCCGGAACGCGCCCGCTCCACCTGCCCGATGGCCTCGCGCCAGCGTTCGCGTTCGGAGGCGTGCTCGGCGATCACCCGCAGCCGTTCCGCCCGTTCGCTGTCGGCTGCGGCCTCGGCCTTGGCGATCTGCTCGCCGAGCGTGGCGACCTGATCCCCGTAGACGCGCAGGAGTTGCGTGGTTTCCTCCGACGGCGCCTTCGCCGCGCGCTGACGGGTGGTCCGCTTGCCCGGCGCCGCGGGCGGAGGCGTCGTATCCTCGGCGTTGGAGAGCGGCATCATCTCGGTCATCGCGGCTAATCCTGACAGTCGGGCCTGCAGCGCCACAGTAGCGCGTCCCGCGCCCTGCGCACAGGAACCTTTTTTCCATAGGCCGGGGCCGGGAGACGGTCCGGCAAAAGCACTGCCGAGAATTCATCTCGCATTTTCATGGATTTCGCCGGTTAATTTTCCAAAATCGGGTTTGTTAACAGGTTTTAAAACCGCTTTAACACCGACTCCCGCCTCTCGCCAAGGTATTAACACCAACGATTGACAGTACGGATTTCGATTGGTTTTTTGAATGATGTTTGCAGGCGCGAGGAAAACTTTTCCTAAAAAGCAAAACAATCGCCCTCGCCGATCCGATGTTGCGGAGAACCCCATGCGTGCTGTCCTGGTTGAACCGAACCCCCTGATCGCCGACGCGCTCGGCCGTCAGCTCGGCATGGGGAAGATCCGCTACGACCGCCAGGACTGGGCCGGGCTGGAGGAGCTTCTGCGGGAGCAGGGTGCC
>NZ_WHOR01000222.1:0-9722 GCF_013340925.1 Azospirillum formosense | reverse complement strand
CAGAGCCCCCGGTGATCCAGAAGGAGTGGACCGTCGGCGGGTCCAGATGGGTATAGGAGACAGGGCCTCCGGCGCCGGGGCGCGCGGAGCGGCGGCGCGATGGCCGCGAACCGACGGGCGGGCCAGCGCGATCAGGGTCAGCATGGTGGCGCCGATGACCAGAGCGAACACGCCGATGTCGAACAGCAGCGCGCTGGCCGTCGGAATCTCGCCGATGAGCGGCAGGTCCGCGTAGGCGAAATAGGTGGTCAGGAAGGGCCGGCCGAACAGCAGGGCGCCCAGGCCCGTGCCGGCGGCCAACAGAAGCCCGAGGCCCATCCAGCGCAGCGGCAGCACGCGCAGCCGCGCCTCCACCCACTGCGTCCCGCCCAGCATGTATTGCAGGATCATGGCGATCGAGCCCATCAGCCCCGCGGCGAAGCCGCCGCCGGGCAGGTCGTGGCCGCGCAGCAGCAGGAACAGCGCGACCATGCCGACCACCGGGAACAGCAGACGCGCGATCACCGACGGGATCAGCAGCCAATCGGCCACCGTGTCGCCCTCCCGCCGCTCCGGCCGGGCGATGTCGTAGGCGCTCTGGTCGCGCTGCTGCTCCGGCACGTCCACGCTGTCGGGGGCCGGGCGGAAGCGGCGCAGCAGCGCGTAGGCGGTCAGCGCCACCACGCCCAGCACGGCGATCTCGCCCAGCGTGTCGAATCCGCGGAAGTCGACCAGGATCACGTTGACGACGTTGGTGCCGCCGCCTTCGGTGTAGGCGCGCTCCAGGAAATGCTGCGCCAGGATCTCCGGCGGGAAGCGGGTCATCACGCCGAAGGCCAGCCCGGCCATGCCGAGGCCGGCGGTGATGGCGATGGCGAGGTCGCGCAGGCGGCGGCCCGCCCGCATCACCTCCGACGTGCCGGTGCCGGGAAGCCGCTTGGGCAGCCAGCGCAGGCCGAGCAGCAGCAGGATCGTGGTGACGATCTCGACCAGCAGCTGGGTCAGCGCGAGGTCGGGGGCGGAGAACCAGACGAAGGTGACGCAGGTGACCAGACCGGTGCCGCCGAGCAGGATCAGCGCGGCGAGGCGGTGGAACTTGGCCTGCCACGCCGCCCCCAGGGCGCAGGCCGCGCCGATCGCCCAGATCAGGGCGAGCACGGGGTCGATGCCCTGCGGCACCAGATTGCCCGGACCGAGCCCGCGCCGGTAGACCGCCCAGCCCGCGGCCAGGATGGCGACGCAGACGACCAGACGGAGCTGGGGCTGCAAACGCCGGGTGCCCAGCAGCCCCTCCAGCGACCGGGCGAGGCGCCAGGACAGGAAGACCATGCTGCGCTCGAACATGCGGCGGCCTTCCAGGCGGCTGATGAAGGGCGGGCCCTCGATGTTGCGGCGGAACAGCGGCTGCAGCAGGAAGTAGAGCGTCACGCCGGCCGCCAGGGCGAGCAGGCTCATCACCAGCGGCGTGTTGAAGCCGTGCCAGACCGCCAGGCTGTATTCGGGCGTCGCGGCGCCGAGCGCGGCGTGGGCCGCCATGTTCAGATACGGCCCCACGGTGGCGGCGGGCAGCAGCCCGATGATGATGCAGGCCAGCGCCAGGATCTCGACGGGAAGCCGCATCCAGGCCGGCGGCTCGTGCGGCAGGTGCGGCAGGTCGACCGGGTCGGGACCGAAGAAGGCGCCGTGGATGAAGCGCAGCGAATAGGCCACGGCGAAGGCGCTCGCCACCATCGCGGCGAAGGGCAGGATGTCGAGGAGGAAGGTCACGGACCCCTGCGCCGACAACGTCTCGGCGAAGAACATCTCCTTCGAGATGAAGCCGTTCAGCAGCGGCACGCCCGCCATGGCCGCCGCCGCCACCATCGCCAGCCGCGTCGTGAAGGGCATGAAGCGGTTCAGGCCGGACAGACGCCGGAGGTCGCGGGTTCCCGTCTCATGGTCGATGATGCCGGCGGCCATGAACAGCGACGCCTTGAAGGCGGCGTGGTTGATGATGTGGAAGATCGCCGCGACCATGGCGAGTTCGCTGTTGAGCCCGAGCAGCAGCGTGATCAGCCCGAGATGGCTGATGGTCGAATAGGCCAGAAGTCCTTTCAGGTCGTTCTGGAAGATCGCCACATAGGCGCCGATCAGTAGGGTGGCCAGACCGGCGCTGCCGACGATCCAGAACCACGCCTCCGTCCCCGCCAGCACCGGCCACAGCCGGGCCATCAGGAAGACGCCGGCCTTCACCAGCGTCGCCGAATGCAGATAGGCCGAGACGGGGGTGGGCGCCGCCATGGCGTGCGGCAGCCAGAAATGGAACGGGAACTGCGCGCTCTTGGTCAGGGCGCCCATCAGGATGAGGACCAGCGCCGGCAGGTAGAGCGCGTGTTCGCGGATCTTGTCGCCCGAGGCCAGAACGACGTCGAGGTTGTAGCTGCCGGCGATGTGGCCGAGCAGCAGCACCCCCGCGAACAGGCACAGCCCGCCCGTCGCCGTGATGGTCAGCGCCATGCGCGCGCCGTCGCGCGCCGCCGCCGTGTGATGCCAGTAGCCGATCAGCAGGAAGGAGAAGAGGCTGGTCAACTCCCAGAAGAAGGCGAGCTGAATCAGGTTGCCGGAGAGCACCACCCCCGTCATCGACCCCATGAAGGCCAGCAGGAACGCGAAGAAGCGCGGGACCGGATCGTCCGCCGACATGTAATAGCGCGCGTACAGCACGACGAGCGCGCCGACCCCGAACACCAGCCCGGCGAACAGCCACGCGAAGCCGTCCATCCGCAGCACGAGATCCAGGCCGAGCGACGGCATCCAGGCCATCGAATGGCGGATCACGCCACCCGCCGCCACCGTCGGGTAGGCGGCCCACACCAGACCCAGCCCGATGATCGCGATCGCACCGGCCAGCCACGCCGCGGTGTTGCGCGCGTGCGTCGGCAGCATCCCGGCGACGATCGCGCCGGCGAACGGAAGGCCGGTGGCGGCCAGGAGCAACAGGGCGTCGGACATGGTCTGTGACAATGGGGTCTCGGGCAATCGGGGGGCCAAAATGCTGAGAACTGTCGGCTTTACGAATATAGGAAGGATGCAGGTCCCTCGCCGCGCCGGCCGGACGTCGTCAGGTCAGAAATCGCTCGGTCAAAAATCGTCGTCGTCAGGCTCCCGTTCGGCGTTGGGGGGAAGCGCCTGCCGGACGAGCTGCACCACCGCGTCGGGCGTCTCCGCCTGACGCAGCTTGCGCAGGGATTGCGGGTCGCGCAGGGCTTGGCAGATCTCGCCCATGACGGGCAGCAGGCCCTTGCGGGTCGCGGTCGGCCAGAGGACCAGGAAGAACAGGTCCACCGGCTCGTCGTCGCGGGCCTCGAAATCGATGGGTTTGCGGAGCCGCGCGAACAGCACCAGCGGGTTTTCGGTCCCGCGCAGTTCCGTGTGGGGAAGCGCCACGCCCTTGCCCAGCGCCGTGGAGCCGATGTGTTCCCGCGCCTGCAGGGCCTTGAGAATCTCTTCCTTGGGGGCCGCGATGCGGCTGGACGCCTCGGCGGCGAGAAGGTCGAGCAGGGTTTCCTTGTTGGCCGGCCCGGCATCGAGGATGACGTTGTGTGCGGACAAGAGGTCCGAGATGTTCATTCCTGTCTCCATGGGTGGCAAACCTTCAATCTCCTGTTCTGAAAGACCGCGTTCCGTGCCGGGATGGCCCTGAAGCAACAGACTTCCAAATCGAATTCGGCACCCCTTGTCCGCGACGCCGATCGCCGCCGGGTCCGGTGGCCGCCCCACCCCACGGACACGCAGCCCCGGCAGGGCCCGCGCCTCGCAACACATCTCGTTCCTCTTCCGCCCTTGCCGCAGGCTCCCCACCCATTTTGGGAATGGAATCGCGCCCCGCAAGTGGCGGGGTAGCCATCCATCTACGTCTTGGCCGCGGCTGTAATCCCACAATCCGTGTGGCGGGCGTAAAAAAGCGGACGGGCGATGCGGGATGACGCCGCACGGAAAGCCGATCTGGGCAGAACACGGAAGTCTGAAAATTATCAACGACGTGCAACCCGCCCTCCCTTTCCCCATGGGGAAAGGCCCAAGGGGGAAAGGGAGGGGCGGTGCCGTCCCGTCCTTAAGCGAGCATCCGCACCGGCTCGCCGGCGTGCCAGGCGAGGATGTCGTCCAGCGCGTCGCGGTAGAAGACCTCGTAGTTCTCGCGGGTGACATAGCCCAGATGCGGCGTCAGCACCGTGTTCGGCGCCTCCAGCCAGGGGCTGTCCACCGGCAACGGCTCCACGGGGAAGACGTCCAGACCGGCCCCCGCGATGCGGTGCTCGTGCAGGGCCGCCAGCAGGGCGTCCCCGTCCACCAGACCGGCGCGCGAGGTGTTCACGAAGAAGGCCGAGGGCTTCATCGCGTCGATGTCCTCCGCCCCGACCACGCCGCGCGTCCGCTCGCCCAGCACCAGATGGACGCTGACGATGTCGGAGGTGGCGAACAGGTCGCGCTTGTCCAGCCGGGCGACACCCGCAGCGGCCGCACGCTCGTCGGTCAGGTTGGGGCTCCAGGCCGCGACTTCCATCCCGAAGGCCTGGCCGACCCGCGCCACCTGGGTGCCCAGCTTGCCCAGCCCGACAAGGCCGAGGCGCTTGCCGGCCAGCCCCTGCGTCAGGCCGGCCTGCCAGCGCCCGGCGCGCAGGCCGCGCTCCTCCTGCGGGATGCGCTTGACCAGAGCCAGGATCAGGCCCCAGGTCAGCTCGGCCGTCGGGGTGCCGACCATGCCGGTCCCGCAGACGGTGATGCCGCGGGCCTTGCAGGCCTCCAGGTCGATGGCGTTGTTGCGGCCCCCCGTGGTGACCAGAAGCCGCAGGTTCGGCAGCGCGTCGATCAGCGACGCGGGGAACGGCGTGCGTTCCCGCATGATCACCAGGACGCTGTAGGGGGCGAGCGTGCCCGCCAGCTCCGCCGCCGGGATCGGCCGTTCGAAGACCGTCAGCGCGCTGCCGTTGGGCAGGCGATGCCATTCCGCCAGATCGCGCGCGACGTTCTGGTAATCGTCGAGGATGGCGATCTTCATCACGGCTTCGCGAAGTACGGCGCCAGATTGGCCCGGATGCGCTCCAACGCCGGCGTGACCGCCTGCGGGACCTGGAAGGTCTGGCCTGTGATGGTCTCGAACGCCTCGATGTAGATGCGGGCGGCCTCGAGCACGACCTCCGCCGGGATTTCCGGGATGGCGTCCTTGTAGGGGTCGCAGCGCTGGGTCACCCAGCTCCGCACGAAGTCCTTGTCGAAGCTCTCCGGGCGCTGCCCGGCCTCGTACCGCTCCGGATAGCTGGCGGCGAACCAGTAGCGGCTGCTGTCCGGCGTGTGGATCTCGTCGGCCAGGATGATGTTGCCGGCCTCGTCGAAGCCGAACTCGTACTTGGTGTCCACCAGGATCAGGCCGCGCGCCGCCGCGATCTCGCGCCCGCGGGCGAACAGGGCCAGCGCCTTCGCCGTCACCTCGTCCCACTGGGCCTGGGTCAGCAGCCCGCGCTCCACGATCTGGGCAGCGGTCAGCTCCTCGTCATGGCCGGCGTCGAACGCCTTGGTCGTCGGGGTGATGATCGTTTCCGGCAGCTTCTGGTTCTCGCGCAGCCCATCGGGGAAGACGTGGCCGTACATCTCCCGCCGGCCCTTCTTGTACATCGTCCACAGCGAGGTGCCGGTGGTGCCGGCCAGATAGTCGCGGACGACGATCTCCACCGGCATGATGGTCAGCCGCTTGGCCACCACGACGTTGGGGTCCGGGTATTCCAGGACGTGGTTCGGGCAGAGGTCCTTCGTCGCCTCGAACCAGTAGCGGGCGATCTGGGTCAGCACCTGCCCCTTGAAGGGAATGGCGGTCAGGATGATGTCGAAGGCCGACAGCCGGTCGGTGGCGATGATGACGCGCCGCCCGTCGGGAAGGTCGTAATTCTCGCGCACCTTGCCCCGGTAGTGGTTGGGCAGCTCGGGAATGGCGGCGTCCTTGACGACGTTGGACAGATGCGGAGCAAGCTGAGCGGTATCGACCATGGTTCCAGATCCGGCAAAAGGGAGGCGCATGATAGCGCAATCGCCGCGCGGGGCCAGCGCGGTTATAGTCCCGAATCCGGGGAATGGGGACATCCGATGCGGGAAACGGGAGAAATTCAACTCTGTTATGCCGACCTGCGCGGTCTGGCGCACCGGCTGGAGGCGTTCCGCGCCCTGCTCTCCCCCGACGAGGCGGCGCGGGCCGCCCGTTTCGCGACGGAGGAGCTGCGCACCCGATGCGCGCTGCGGCGCGGGCTGCTGCGCCATCTGCTCGGGCGGGTGACGGGCCGCGACCCGGCGGGTCTGGCCTTCGCCTACGGGCCGATGGGCAAGCCCTCGCTCCCCGGCGGCCCAGCCTTCAACCTCGCCGACTGCAAGGATCACGTGCTGATCGCCATCACCCCCCATGAAACGGTGGAGCTGGGCGTGGACATCGAACGGCTGCGCCGACTGCCGGACGCGGCCGGAATCGCCGAGCGCTTCTTCGCGCCGGAGGAGCGCGACGCCTTCGCCGCTTTGCCCGAGGCGCAGCGGGACGAGGCGTTCCTGAACGGCTGGACCCGCAAGGAGGCCTTCATCAAGGCGACCGGCCAGGGGCTGTCCACGCCGCTCGACCGCTTCGCGGTGGAGCTGACTCCGGGCCGCCCCGCCCGCATGCTGAGCCTGGACGGCGCGCTGGAGGCCGGACGTGTTACGGACTGGTCGCTGTTCGACCTGCGCCCGGCGCCGGGGCTGGTCGGCGCGCTGGCGGTGCGCGGCGACGGCTGGCGCCCCGTGTTCCGGCCGCTGGGCGACGCGTTCAGCGCTTGACGATTTCCCAGGCGATGCGCGCCGGCTCCTCGCCCAGCTCCGTGGAGCCGATGACGATCTCGCCGCGCGGCGGCAGCGGCAGCGGTTCGCCGGGCTTCAGCCGCCGCGGCTCCGCCACCCCCGGCACGGCGATCTGGGTGCCGTTGCGGCTGAGATCCTCCACCACGAAGACGCCGTCCTGGCGCGACACCGCGGCGTGCCGCCGCGAGGCCGAGGCGATGTCCAGGACGAACTGGCACTGCGACGACCGCCCGATGACGATCTGCGTCCCGTCCTCCGGGATCGCCCGCGTCTGGCCGCGCCAGAACAGCACCAGCCGCTCCGCCGCTGCCTTCGAGACGTCGATCAGGACCGTCTCCTCGGTCGCCCGCGTCACGACCTCCCCGGCGGGAGGGGCCAGCAGGGGGATGCCGAGCGACCGTTCGGCGTCCGGAATCGCGGCGATCTTGGCGATCAGCCCCTCGGCCAGCGCGCGGGGAATGCCGGCGGCGCGCAGGCGGCGGCCCAGGCCGCTGCGCACGTCGTCCGTGCTGACGCCGGGGGCGACCAGCTCGCGGGCCGAGGTGATGCTCTCGAACTCGGTGGCGACCTGCCGGATCAGGACGCTGAGCTTGTTGCGCCCGAAGGGGCTGGTGGCGAGGTCGAGAAGATAGCCGATGCGCTGGGCCGGCGCCGGCAGGCGGGTGGCCAGACGCTGCACCGCCATGTCGAAGGACGCGTCCTGCCCCCCGGAACTCCACACCGTCTTGGCGCGCCGGGTCAGCGCCTCCGCCATGCCGGCGCCGCCCAGGAAGCCGTCGAAGTTGGTCAGCCGGTCGACGATGATGCCGAAGGATTTTCCCTCGGCGGCGGAGCCGGTGCGGGTCAGCGGGGTCAGGCCGGCCAGACCGCCCTGGATGCGGCGCAGCAGCGCCCGGCGCGTCTCGTCGAAACCGCCGCCGCCCAGCGCGTTGGACAGGGCCAGCAGCTCGTCGGTGTGGGGCAGCCGGTCGTCGAGGTCGCCGTGCACCGCCGCGATCAGGCTTTGCAAGGCCGCCCCCAGGTCGGGCGCGTAGCCGATCAGGGCGCGCACCGGCTCCCGCCCGTCCACCGTCTCCGCCAGCATCTGGTCGAGCAGGCGGCGGTTCGCCTCCTCCTCCCCGTCCTCGCGGTGGAAGCGCAGCAGCGCCTTGACCTTGCCGGGCCAGTCGCGGCAGGGCTCCAGCACCGCGGCGAAGGCGTGGGTGACCAGCCGGTCGCGCTCCTCCGGCGGACGCTCCGCCGCCGCCGCCAGCAGGCCGCCCACCCCGCCGCGGGCCAGCGCCGCGTCGAAGGGCGCCAGCGTGTCCGACGCCTGCGCCATCTCCTTCAGCCGGGTGAACATCCGCATGAGCTGGTCGTGGCGGTCGAACGGCTTCACGCCCAGCAACGGCGCCTGAAGGGTGGCGAGCCGGCTGACCGCCGGGTTGAACAGCAGCGCCTCCCGCTCGAAATAGCGCAACGGGTAATAGCGGTGGAGCTGCTCGGCCGGGATCACCGCCTGATCGTCCCAATAGCCGCGCAGCAGGCGCAGCAGCAGCATCCGGCTCTCGTAGGAAAAGAGCTGGAGCGCGTCGGTGCAGAGAGTGGCGGGGCCGACGTCGGACTCGTCGATGGGGGAGATGGTGGTTGGCTTCGCGCCACCGGAGGTGGACTTCTGGAAGATGACTTCTTCCTTGCCCGCCTGATTCACCATTAAAATTCGGACAACCGGAAATTTCGCGAGACGAAGCAGATACGCCGCGCGCTCCCGCGCCGCGGCCTCGTCGGGAAAGACGCCGTCGATGTTGGGTTTGCCGCCTTGCTCGACGACCACTTCGAACGTGAGGCTGCGGCGCCGTGACATCATGGGCTTTTCAACTCTTTCCCCAGAGGCGTGGCGTCTTTTGAGGACTTCATCGTACGGTAAGCGGACTTTCCGCGCAGCAAGATTCCTGGCCCGCCCAGGCGGGACCAACGATTGACGCGGATGCAGAGCGGTGCGTTGCGCTAGACTGGCCGTCATGCGGATCCCGACCTTCTCCATCCAGCTCCTGCTGGCCTGCGTCACCGCGGTGTCGGCCTGTGCGTCCCCCTATGGCGCCACCGGTCCGGACGACCGGGCGGCGATCGCCCGCAACGGCTTTTCCGCCGACGACGTCGGCTACGTGCTGTTCGATCCGGACAGCGGCGCCGTCCTGGCGGAGCGGCAGCCGGCCAAGCCCTTCGCCCCGGCCTCGGTCGCCAAGCTGCCGGCGATGGCCGCCGCCCTGGCGGTGCTGGGGCCGGACCACCGGTTCGAGACCACGCTGCACATCACGGGGCGGCTGGGGAACGGCGTTCTGGACGGCGACCTGATCCTCAAGGGCGGCGGCGACCCGTCGCTGTCCAGCGAAGGGCTGACGGAGCTGCTGCGCGATCTCGGCGCGCTGGGAGTGACGCGGGTGACCGGGCGCTTCCTCTACGACACCTCCGCCCTGCCCGAGATGGCGGAGATCGACTCCGGGCAGCCCTGGACCGCCGGCTACAACACCGGCGTCGGGGCGCTGTCGCTGAACTTCAACCGCTTCCGCTTCGACTGGGCGCGCCCCGCCGCCGGACAGCCGGTGCGGGTCAGCGCCTGGTCGGTGTCCGATGCCGGGCGCGTGCCGCTGGACAGCGTGACGGTGCAGCTTGGCGCCGGGGCCGGGGCCGCCTTCACCCCGCTCATCGCCGCGGACGGGCAGCCGGCCAATGGCGAACCGGAGGGCGAGCGCTGGCGCTTCGCCCCGCAGCCGGGCATGGCGGCCAGCCTGTGGCTTCCGGTCACCCGCCCTGGTCTGGCGGCGGCGCACGTCTTCCGCCGGCTGGCCACGGAGGCGGGGATCGCCCCTCCCGCCCCGGCCCCCCGCGCGGTGCCGCCGCACGCCACCCCC
>NZ_WHOR01000221.1:0-9765 GCF_013340925.1 Azospirillum formosense | reverse complement strand
CATGATGAAGGCGCCGATCACCGCCCCGGTCACCCGGCCCACCCCGCCCGAGGCCGAGGCGCCGCCGATGAAGCAGGCGGCGATCACGTCCAGTTCGAACGAGACGCCGGCCTTCGGCGTGGCGGTGTTCAGCCTTGCGGCGAAGATCAGCCCGGCCAGCGCCGCCAGCACCCCCATGTTGACGAAGGTGTAGAAGCTGAGCCGCCGGGTGTCGATGCCGGACAGCTTGGCCGCCTTCTCGTTGCCGCCCAGCGCGTAGACGCGCCGCCCGACCGTGGTGTTGCGGGTGACGAAGCTGTAGAGCGCGATCAGCACGCTCATGATGATCAGCACGTTGGGCAGACCGCGGTAGGAGGCCATCAGCTGCCCGACATAGATCAGCACGGCGGCCAGCGCGACGTTCTTCGCCACGAACAGCGGCAGCGGCTCCTGCTCGATGGCGACGCTCTGCCGGCGCAGGCGCGCCCTGGTGTTCATCGCCACCATCGCGGCGGCCACCGCCGCGCAGAGCAGCAGGCTGGTCAGGTGGAACTTGCCCAGGTTGAGGGCGTCGAGCGCCAGGAAGTCCGGGATGAAGCCGGAGCTGAGGCGCTGGAACTCCACCGGGAAGGGACCGACCGACTGGCCGGCCAGCAGGATCAGGCACAGGCCGCGGAAGACCAGCATGCCGGCCAGCGTCACGATGAAGGAGGGGATGCGCAGATAGGCGACCCAGAAGCCCTGCACCGCCCCGATCGCCGCCCCGGCCAGCAGGCACAGCAGCGTCGTGGTGACGAAGTCCAGGTGGAGCCGCACCATCAGCGTCGCCGCCAGCGCGCCGATGAGGGCGACGACCGAGCCCACCGACAGGTCGATGTGCCCGGCGACGATCACCAGCAGCATGCCCAGCGCCATGATGACGATGTAGCTGTTCTGCAGCACGAGGTTGGTCAGGTTCAGCGGCTGCAACAGCGTGCCGTCGGTCATGTACTGGAAGAACAGGACGATGGCGACCAGCGACAGCAGCATGCCGTACTCGCGCATGTGCGCCTTCACGAACCGTCCCATGGACACCCGCGGGCCGCGCGCCGGAAGGTTGAGTTCGGCACTCATGGCAGAGCCTCCCCGGACATCAGCGTCTCGCCGGAGCGCATGATCGCCCGCATGATCTTCTCCTGGCTGGCCTCCGCCGCCGGCATCTCGGCGACCATTTCGCCGGCGTTCATCACGCAGATGCGGTCGGCGACGCCCAGCAGCTCCGGCATTTCGGAGGAAATCAGGACGACGCCCCGGCCCTCGGCGACCAGCTGGTTGATGATGGTGTAGATCTCGTACTTGGCGCCGACGTCGATGCCGCGGGTCGGCTCGTCGAGGATCAGCACCTGCGGGTCGGCGAACAGCCATTTGCTGAGCACGACCTTCTGCTGGTTGCCGCCCGACAGGTTGACCGTCTCCTGGAACACGTCGGCGCAGCGGATGCGCAGCCGGCGCCGGAACTCCTCGGCCACCTGGACCTCGCGCTCATGGTCGATGACCCAGCGTTTGGCCACCCCTTTGAGGTTCGCCAGAGTGACGTTGTTGCGGATGTCGTTGTCGAGCACGAGGCCGAGATGCTTGCGGTCCTCCGTCGCGTAGGCGAGGCCGTTCGCCATGGCCCGGCTGATGGTGGAGACGTCGATCTCCCGCCCGTCGAGGAAGGCCTGCCCGCGGATGTTGCGGCCGTAGGAGCGGCCGAACAGGCTCATCGCAAACTCGGTGCGGCCGGCGCCCATCAGCCCGGCGATGCCCACCACCTCGCCGCGGCGGACGGTCAGGTTCACGTCGCGGACGACGCGCCGGCCGGGATGGGCCGGGTGGTCGGCGCTCCACCCCTTCACCTCGAACAGCACCTCGCCGGGCACGGTGGTCCGTTTGGGGTAACGGTCGGACAGGGCGCGCCCGACCATGCCGCGGATGATGCGGTCCTGGCTGACCGCGGCCTCGCGGCAGTCCAGCGTCTCCACCGTCGTGCCGTCGCGCAGGATGGTCACCCGGTCGGCGACCTTGGCGATCTCGTTCAGCTTGTGCGAGATGAGGATGGAGGCGATGCCGCGCGCCTTGAATTGCAGCAGCAGCTCCAGCAGGGCGTCGCTGTCGCTCTCGTTCAGGCTGGCGGTCGGCTCGTCCAGGATCAGCAGCTTGACCTCCTTGGACAGCGCCTTGGCGATCTCCACGAGCTGCTGCTTGCCGACGCCGATGTCGGTGATCAGGGTCTCCGGCGGGTCGTGCAGCCCGACCAGCCGCAGCAGCTCCCGCGCCCGCAGGGTGGCGGCGTCCCAGTCGATCACGCCGCGGCTTGCCTGCTCGTTGCCGAGGAACAGGTTCTCGGTGATCGACAGCAGGGGGACGAGCGCCAGCTCCTGGTGGATGATGATGATGCCCAGCCGCTCGCTGTCGGCGATGCCGCGGAAGCCCTGCGGCTGGCCGCGGAAGCGGATCTCGCCGTCGAAGCTGCCTTGCGGGTAGACCCCGCTCAGCACCTTCATCAGCGTCGATTTGCCGGCGCCGTTCTCGCCGATCAGCGCGTGGATCTCGCCCTCGCGGACCGACAGGTTAACGTCGTCCAGCGCCTTCACGCCGGGAAACGTCTTGGTGATGCCCTTCATCTCCAGGATGGAGTCCATGGGAATCCTCCGATCGCCCGGTCGAACCTCGGGCCGGTGGCGGGGCGCGCCGCTTGGCGCCCGCCCCGCGCCGCTTCGTCACTTGAACTGGGCTTCGGTGTAGTAGCCGCTGTCGACCAGCGTGCCCTTCCAGTTGGACGCGTCCACGCTGACCGGCTTCAGCAGGTAGGCCGGGACGACCTTCTTGCCGTTGTCGTAGGTCTTGGTGTCGTTGACCGGCGGCGTGCCGCCGCCCAGCACCGCGTCCACCATCTCCACCGTGATCCGGGCCAGTTCGCGGGTGTCCTTGAAGACGGTGGCGCGCTGCTCGCCCGCCAGGATCGACTTGATCGAGGGCACTTCGGCGTCCTGGCCGGTCACCACCGGCATCGGCTGAGACGGCGAGCCGTAGCCGACCCCCTTCAGCGAGGAGATGATGCCGATGCTGATCCCGTCGTAGGGCGACAGCACGGCGTCGACGCGGCGGTTGCCGTAGAAGGCGCTCAGCAGGTTGTCCATGCGGGCCTGGGCGGTGGCGCCGTCCCAGCGCAGGGTGGACACCTTGTCCATGCCCACCTGACCGCTGCCCACCTTCAGCTTGCCGCTGTCGATGTAAGGCTGCAGCACCGACATGGCACCGTTGTAGAAGAAATAGGCGTTGTTGTCGTCGGGGGAGCCGCCGAACAGCTCGATGGTGAAGGGACCCTTGCCGTCCTTCAGGCCCAGCGCGTCGACGATGTAGCTGCCCTGGAGCACGCCGACCTGGAAATTGTCGAAGGTCGCGTAATAGTCGACGTTCTCCGACCCGCGGATCAGCCGGTCGTAGGCGATGACCTTCACCCCGCGGTCCTTGGCCTGCTGGAGCACGTCGGTCAGCGTCGTGCCGTCGATGGCGGCGATCACCAGGACCTTGCTGTTCTTGGCGACCATCGTCTCGATCTGGGCGAGCTGGTTGGGGATGTCGTCCTCGGCGTATTGAAGGTCGGTCTTGTAGCCCTTGGCCTGGAACTGCTTGACCATGTTGTTGCCGTCGTCGATCCAGCGGGCCGAGGACTTGGTGGGCATCGCGATGCCGACGGTGGGCTTGTCCTGCGCCAGGGTCGGCGCGGCCGCAGCGGTCAGGGCCAGCACGCCGACGGCCATCCCGGCCAGTGTGGTCGTGAACGAAGAAGACATGGGCCGATTTCCTCCCCTTTCTGCGGCACCGGGTTGGCCACACCCGCGGCACTTGAACGGGTGTCGGGTGGCGCAATGTTTGTAAGGCTAGCAATCGGCCGAAAAACCATAACTGTCAAATACGATTATTGGCGCAATCCATATGCATTTGTATATCGCTTGAAGGGTCCGGCTGCGGCGTTTCCAGCGCGCGGCGCATCTTGGCGTCGGACGCCGCCCGCAAGGCGGCCAGGGCGGTGCGGGCACCCGGCGACAGTGGGCGGTCCTTCAGCCAGAAAATGCCGTAGGGCTCGACGCTGAAGCGCTTGTGGAAGGGCACGATGGTGCAGCTGCCGGTGGGCGAGAACACCTGGGCGAGCGCGCGGGCGAAGACGGTCACCGAATCGTTCTCGGCCACCATCGCCAGCGAGATGACCGGGGAGGCGCTTTCGATCACCTTGCGCGGCGGCGGGACCCCCTCGGCGCGGAACAGCGTCTCGACCCGGCTGCGCAGCAGGCTGCCCAGGGGCTGGAGAATCCAGGTGGCGTCCACCAGATCGGCGGCGGTCAGCGGACGGCCGAGGCGCAGCAGCGGGTGGCCGTCGCGGCAGACGAAGCACAACTCCTCGCTGCTGATCTCCTGATAGTCGAAGCACGCGGCGTCGGCATGGTCGGGCAGGCGACCGATCGCGAAATCCATCACGCCCTGCCGGACCCGCTCGGCCAGCACGTCGCTGGTCTCCACCGCCACGGCGATCTTCAGGTCGGGATGGTCGCGGGTCAGCGTGGTGATCACCGGCACCACCAACTCCACCGCCGGGGCCATCACCGTTCCGATGGAGACGCTGCCGCTGTGGCCGGCCAGCAGGTCGTTCAGCTCCTCCCCCGCCTCCTGCAGGCCGCTGAGGATCGTCCGCGCGTGGCGGATCATCAGGCTGCCGTACCAGTTCGGCTCGACGCCGCGGCCGTGGCGCTCGAACAGGGTGACGCCCAGCGACTCCTCCAAGTCACCCAGCAGCTTCGAGGCGGCCGGCTGCGACATGGTCAGGCTGGCGGCGGCGCGGTGCAGGTTGCGGTGTTCGTCCAGAGCCACGAAAAGCTGGAGATGGCGCAGCTTCAGCCGGGCCTTGAGGAACCAGTTGGCCGGGAAACGGTGCGGGGTCACGGGCGGGGGCCTCCGGTCTGGCGATGGCCCCGACATACGAAATCTCGTATCGCCGGTGCCGATATTCGTATTGGACGATTATCAGAACGCTCTCTATTGTTCGCATGGTCAACAAAATTCGGAACGGGACCGCGAGGGGGAGGCGACACGGCATGCCGCAGGAGGTTCGTTGCGTCTGGCCCGCCCGGGCGCTCCTGGGTGAAGGCCCGCTGTGGTCGCCGGGGCAGGGCGCCGTCTTCTTCGTCGACATCCACGGGTCGCGGATCCTGCGCCACAGGCTCCACGACGGGACCCAGACGGACTGGGCGCTGGAGGACGCCGCCTGCTGGCTGGTGGAGTGCGCCGATGGCGACGGCTTCATCGCCGGGCTGCGCTCGCGCCGGGTGGTCCGCCTGCGGCTGGAGCCGGGCCGCGCGGTCATCACCGCAGAACTGGCGCGGATCGACCCGGACCGGCCGGGCAACCGGCTGAACGACGCCAAGGCCGACGCGCAGGGGCGCCTGTGGATCGGCAGCATGGACGACGGAGAGGAAACGCCGTCCGGCGCCTTCCACCGGCTCGACCCCGATGGGGCGATCACCCGCGTGGATGAGGGCTACACCGTCGCCAACGGCCCGGCGCTGGCGCCGGACGGGCGGACGCTCTACCACACCGACAGCGCGGCGCGGACGATCCACGCCTTCGACCTCGACGGCGCGGGGCGGCTGTCCGGCAAGCGCGCCCACATCCGCTTCACCGAGGGCGACGGCTATCCCGACGGCATGACCTGCGACGCCGAGGGCGGCCTGTGGGTCGCCCATTGGGACGGCGGGCGGGTCAGCCGCTTCCGGCCCGACGGCACGCTGGACCGCGCGATCGCGCTGCCGGTGTCGCGGGTCACCTCCTGCGTCTTCGCCGGTCCCGCCCTCGACCGGCTGTTCGTGACCACCGCGGCGCATGGCCGCCCCGACGAACCGCTGGCCGGCGCGCTGTTCGAGTGCGATCCCGGCGTCCGCGGCCTGCCGCCCGGCCGCTTCGGGCATCCGCCCGGCTGACCCGGCCTGCAATCCACCCGACAGAAGGACCCCAACGGCCATGGCCACCAGCGCCCGCCCCTATCGGGGAGTGTTCCCCGTCGTTCCCACCATCTTCACCGAGACGGGGGACCTCGACCTCGCCGGGCAGACGCGCTGCGTCGATTTCATGATCGACGCCGGCTCCGACGGCCTGTGCATCCTCGCCAACTTCTCCGAGCAGTTCGTGCTGACCGACGCCGAGCGCGACGTGCTGATGGAGACCATCCTCGGCCACGTCGCCGGCCGGGTGCCGGTCATCGTCACCACCACCCATTTCAGCACCGCCGCCTGCGCCGCGCGCAGCCGCCGCGCCCAGGAGCTGGGGGCCGCCATGGTGATGGTCATGCCGCCCTACCACGGCGCCACCATCCGCGTGCCCGAGGCGGGCATCGTCGCCTTCTTCCAGCGGGTGTCCGACGCCATCGACATCCCGATCATGATCCAGGACGCCCCGGTCAGCGGCACCGCGTTGTCGGCGGAGCTGCTGGCCCGCATGGCGCGGGAGATCGCCAACGTCGCCTACTTCAAGGTCGAGGTGCCGCAGGCCGCCGCCAAGCTGCGCCGGCTGATCGAGCTGGGCGGCGACGCCATCGAAGGGCCGTGGGACGGCGAGGAGGCGATCACCCTGCTGGCCGACCTCGACGCCGGGGCCACCGGCGCCATGACGGGCGGCGGCTATCCCGACGGCATCCGCCAGATCATCGATCCCTTCCTGGCCGGCGACCGCGAGGCGGCGGTGGCGGCCTACGGGCGCTGGCTGCCGCTGATCAACCACGAGAACCGCCAGTGCGGGCTCGCCACCGCCAAGATCCTGATGAAGGAGGGCGGCATCATCGCCTGCGACGCCGTGCGCCACCCGCTGGCGGACCCGCACCCGGCCAGCCGCGCCGGCCTGCTCGACGCCGCCCGCCGTCTCGACCCGCTGGTCCTGCGCTGGGCGCGCTGAGGACGGCGCCCCCCCTCGCCAAACCAGGAGACCCATGATGACCATCACCGGCGAGATGCTGATCGGCGCGCGGAGCCACCGTGGTTCCGACGGCGAATTCCGCGCCGTCGATCCCGCCACCGGCGCGGACCTGGAGCCGGCCTTCGGCGGCGGCGGGGCCGCGGAGGTCGAGCGCGCCTGCGCGCTGGCCTGGGCCGCCTTCGACGCCTTCCGCGAGACCGGGCTGGAGGCGCGGGCCGCCTTCCTGGAGACCATCGCCGCGAACATCCTCGACCTCGGCGACGCGCTGATCGTCCGCGCCATGGCCGAGAGCGGCCTGCCGCGCCCGCGGCTGGAGGGGGAGCGGGGCCGCACCGTCGGCCAGCTCCGCCTGTTCGCCGAGACGGTGCGCGAGGGCGGCTGGCTGGAGGCCCGCATCGACCCGGCCCAGCCGGAGCGCAAGCCGCTGCCGCGGCCCGACGTCCGGCAGCGCCACATCCCGCTCGGCCCCGTCGCGGTGTTCGGCGCGTCGAATTTCCCTTTGGCCTTCTCGGTGGCCGGGGGCGACACCGCGTCGGCGCTGGCCGCCGGCTGCCCGGTGGTGGTCAAGGGCCATTCCGCCCATCCCGGCACGTCGGAGCTGGTCGGCCAGGCCATCCGGGCGGCGGTGGCCTCCTGCGGGCTGCCCGAGGGCGTCTTCTCGCTGCTGTTCGGCGTCGGCAACCCCATCGGAACGGCGCTGGTCACCGACCCGCGCATCAAGGCGGTGGGCTTCACCGGCTCGCGCGGCGGCGGCCTCGCCCTGATGGCGGCGGCGGCCCGGCGGCCCGAGCCGATCCCGGTCTATGCGGAGATGAGCAGCATCAACCCGGTTTTCCTGATGCCGGCGGCCCTGGCCGCGCGGGCCGAGGCGCTGGGCAAGGGCTTCGTGGCGTCCCTGACCATGGGCGCCGGCCAGTTCTGCACCAACCCCGGCATTCTGCTGGGCGTCAACGGGCCGGACCTCGACCGTTTCGTGGCCGTGGCGGTGGAGGCGCTGGGCGGCAGCGCCGCCGCGACCATGCTGACCCCGGCCATCCACGCCGCCTACGATTCAGGCGTGGCGCGGCTGTCCGGCAGCGCCGCCGTGGCGACGCTCGCCCGCGGGCTGGCCTGTTTCGGCCCGAACCAAGCGCAGGCCGCCCTGTTCGGCACGACCGCCGACGCCTTCCTCACTGAGCCGGCCTTGCAGGACGAGGTGTTCGGGGCGGCGTCGCTGCTGATCCGTTGCCCGGACGTCGCGGCGATGCGGTCCGTCGCCGAGCGGCTGGAAGGCCAGCTCACCGCGACCGTGCAGATGGAACCGGCGGACGGCGACGCCGTGGCCGCGCTGCTGCCGACCCTGGAACGCAAGGCGGGCCGCATCCTGGCCAACGGCTGGCCGACCGGCGTCGAGGTCTGCCACGCCATGGTCCATGGCGGACCCTTCCCGGCGACTTCGGACAGCCGGAGGACCTCGGTCGGGACGCTGGCGATCCGGCGCTTCCTGCGCCCGGTTTGCTACCAGGACATTCCCGCCGCCCTGCTGCCGGAGGCGCTGCGCGACGGCAATCCGCTGGGCCTGTGGCGGCGGATCGACGGCGTGCCCGGACAGAGGTGAGGGAAGGACCGGCAGCGCTTTGCCCGCATCGGGCGATCATGCCGGTTTCGGTATCGCTTCGGTCGAGAATCGTATTGGACAGATATGGTTTTCGACGCCTAATGTTGGTGCAACGAACAGATGTGAGCGGGCACAGGCGGGTCGCCGGGACTGCCCGGATCGATGACAAGACACCCCAGGGGAGTGAAACGGTATGTCCAGGACATGGTTGATCTCCGCCGCTGCCGCCGCGGCCTTGTTGATCGGGCTCGGCGGTGCGCAGGCCGCCGACAAGAAACTGGTGGTCGGCTTCTCGCAGATCGGCTCGGAATCGGGCTGGCGCGCCGCCGAGACCAAGACCGCCAAGACGGAGGCCGAGAAGCGCGGGATCGACCTGAAGATCTCCGACGCCCAGCAGAAGCAGGAGAACCAGATCAAGGCCGTGCGGTCCTTCGTCGCCCAGGGCGTGGACGCCATCTTCATCGCCCCCGTGGTGGCGACCGGCTGGGATTCGGTGCTGAAGGAGGCGAAGGAGGCGAAGATCCCCGTCGTCCTGCTCGACCGCCAGATCGAGACCCGCGACCCCGGCCTCTACATGACCGCCGTCACCTCCGACACGGTGCTGGAGGGCCGGGTCGCCGGCGAGTGGCTGGCCAAGCAGACCGGTGGCACCTGCAACGTGGTCGAACTCCAGGGCACCGTCGGCTCCTCCCCCGCCATCAACCGCAAGAAGGGCTTCGACGAGGTCGTCGCCAAGAATCCCGGCATGAAGATCGTCCGCACCCAGTCCGGCGACTTCACCCGCGCCAAGGGCAAGGAGGTGATGGAGAGCTTCATCAAGGCGGAGAACGGCGGCAAGGGCATCTGCGCGGTCTACGCCCACAACGACGACATGGCGGTCGGCGCCATCCAGGCGATCAAGGAGGCCGGGCTGAAGCCGGGCAAGGACATCCTGGTCGTGTCCATCGACGGCGTGCCCGACATCTTCAAGGCGATGGCCGAAGGCGAGGCCAACGCGACCGTGGAACTGACCCCGAACATGGCCGGCCCGGCCTTCGACGCGCTGGTCGCCTTCAAGAAGGACGGCAAGGCGCCGCCGAAATGGATCCAGACGGAATCGGCCCTGTTCACCCCGGACACCGCCAAGGCCGAGTACGAACGCCGCAAGGACGCCTACTGACCCGGCCGTCCCACGGCACCGCCGGCGAGGTCCCCCGTATGACGGA
>NZ_WHOR01000220.1:0-9808 GCF_013340925.1 Azospirillum formosense | reverse complement strand
CAACGGGGCCGAGGCCGTCCGCACGGCGATGTGACGCCGTCGCGCAGGCGCACGCTTCTGAGAACGCAGAAAAGGCGCCGTCTCGACGGCGCCTTTTTCGTACCCATCTTTCTTACGGCGGCGCCCTGTCCCGCGCCGCGGCGGAGGTGCGCCATGATCCCCTTTCCGGCTTCAGCGCGGCTGTGCGCGCTGCTCCTGCCCGTCCTTCTGACGACCCCGGCTCCGGTGTTCGCCGGCGGCTGGCATGGAGGGAACTTCTTCGGCTTCAGCATTTCGCTGCCGCTGGCCTTCGGCTTTCCGCCCCCCGTCTATGCTCCACCGCCGCCCGCAATCTATCCGCCCGCAATCTATCCGCCCGTGGTCTATGCACCGGTTCCCCAGCCCGTTCCGGCAGCACCGTTGGCGACCCGGACCTCGCCCACCTATCTTGGCCCCGGCGGGCGCTCTTGCCGCGATTTCCAGATGCCCGGCGTCGTCGGCGGACGCCCCGCGACGCTGGTCGGAACCGCCTGCCTGGACCCGGATGGGCAATGGCGGGTGGTCGGCTGACAGCATGGGCTGCGGGCGGGCAACTCTATCCGCAATATCGGGATATCCCCAGAAGCTGTGGGTAACTCTGTGAGCGAATCCAGGGGCAACCTGTGAGCATGGCCGTGAATCCACGGCCCTGACCAAATTGCCTAAATTTCAGGCACTCTTGAAATGGCGGAATTGCCTGACTTTTGTGGGTTTTAACGGTTTCAGAGGGCTCCGGAAAAACAAAAAAGCAACATTCGGAGAGTCAAGGGCGCCGTTCAGGGTGATGTGCATAACCTGGGCTAACCCAGACCATTCGCCCCGCCCACCGTTTCAGACGCAACACCGGTGCTCACACGCACAGGCGGGCCAGCAGGTCGGCCAATCGGCTCCGTTCGTCCGCCGACAGGCGCCCGGTCAATTCGGCCTCCGCCCGCGCGATGGCCGGTCCGGCCGCCTCCACCACGTGGCGCCCGCTGTCGGCCAGTCTGACGAGGTTGCGGCGGCGGTCGAGGCTGTCGGGACTGCGCAGGAGATAGCCGCGGTCGATGAGCCGCACCACCACCCCCTGCATCGTGGCGGGGTCCATCGCGATGCTGCGGCCCAGGTCGATCTGCGACATCGGCCCATGCTGGTGCAGCGCCGCCAGCGCCGCCCATTGCGGCGCCGTCAGGTTGAAGTCGGCCAACGCGTCGCTCAGCATCGCCGTGGCGCGCTGATGGACGCGACGGATGCGGCTGTGGATGGACTCGGCAGGGACGGTGCAAAGGGCGACGTCGCACCCCTCCCTGCCGTCGGCGGTATCGTTGCCGGCCATTTCGGTCGGGAGAGCCATGAACGCGGCGGCCTCGTGTCAATGAACGACACTTTGGCCTTTAGCACCGATCTGTGTCGGTTGTGTTTCAGGAGAGGCTTACTACGTTACCGATTTGAAATTTGACGAATGCCCAAATCACTCCGCCGCTTCATGGACCGCCAGCGCCACCCCGTCGCGGGCCTCCCGCCGCTCCAGATCGATGAGTTCGACCATCCGGCGTTCCACGGCGACCAGATACTCGCGGGTTTCCAACCCACGGCATTCCCGGCTATGCCGGCGCAGCAAGGTGATGGCCTGATAGGAGGGAGTGCGGCTCCACGGCATGGTCGGCTCGCGCGGATGGATGGTGGCGGGGGCACCTATTACAATGGAGAAATATTACGCGAATGCGAGCGGCGCCATGAAAATTCTTCGTTGCGCATGGGACCCAGCTTTGCTCGGAGCGGTTACGCAGGGGGAAGCCCAGGCGCCTTACGAGCAAGTCTGCGTGCCGGACCGGATTCCTCTAGGGGAAGCGATGAGCATGGGCATGCCCAAAACGTTGATGGTTGCGAGCGCCCTCGCCTTTCTGGTGACGGTGACGTCGTGATCCGACGCCCCTGCGCGCCATCGTGACCAACCTTGCGCTACGCCCTGGCCGGCTTCCTTCCCCGGCACCGCTGAGGAGCACGCCGGTTCCGAAGCAAAATGGAGTTATCCGGCCCGTTAATCATTGCATCTCCGTCCCCATGTGGCATGAACACCCTGTGGAGTTTGAAGAACATCCACCGCCGACGGCCCTGTCCCGGCTGCCGCCTGCGCCGGTTCGGCCTGTCCGGACGCAAGGGTGGCGGTTCTCCTTCATCAGATTCTCTTGGCAATGCCACATTATCTGCGTCTGTTTCTTTTGCTCGTGGCGGCCGTGGTGCCGCTCGCGGCGCTCCAGTTCATGACGCAGCACAGCCTGCGGCAGGATCGGGAGAACGAGGTGCGGAACGACACCCTGCGCCTTCTCGACCTGCTGGACGCCGAGCAGCAGCGCATCGCCGCGGAGGCGCGGCAGGTGTTGGCGACCATCGTCGAATCCGGCGTGCCGCAGGCCGGAGCGGCGGACTGCCAGCCGACCATGGACCGGCTACGCGCCCGCTATCCCGCCTATCTGTCGGTTGAGGTGGCCGACCGGGAAGGCCGGGTGTGGTGCGCGACCGATCCGGTTTCGCTGGGCGTCAATCTCGGCAGCATCCGCACGTTCCAGAACGCGCTGACCACCGGCGCCTTGACGGCGGGGGAGTACGGGCTGCGCGATCCCAACCGGCGCCCCATCCTGCCCTTCCGGCTGGCCTACCCAGCGCCGGCCGGCGAGCCGGGCGGCGTGGTGACGGTGCTTCTCGACGCCCGCTGGCTCGAGGAAAATCTGGGCAGCCGCCCCCTGCCTCCGGGCATGGAAATTGTGATCGCCGACCGCCAGGGCCACATGGTGGCCCGCGTGCCGGAGGCGCCCGACGCCATCGGACAGCCTCTGCCCGCGGCCATGCTCCAGGCCATGCATGCGGCGCGGGGAACACGGTCGGCGGCCGTCTTCGACACCGGCGGAACGGAGCGGATGGTGGTGTCCGCCCCCCTGGACACCGGCACCCGCGAATCGATGATCGCCATCGGGATCGACCGCGATGCCGCGACGCGCCCGGTCCGGGACACCATGGTCTTTTCGCTGGCTCTGTTCGGCGGGGTTCTTCTGCTCACCTGCCTGGGGGCCGCCTGGGGCATGCGGCAATTCCTGCGCGTGCGCGAACGGATGCTGGAAACCGTGGTCGAGAAGGCGTCGGTCCTGGAGAGCACGACGGACGCCGTGGCCGAACTCGACCGGTCCTGGCGGGTCGTCTTCGTCAACGAGCGGGCACGGACCCTGCTGCCCGATTCCGGGAACGCCATTGGCCGGAACGGACGCCAAGCCTTCGCGGAACTGATGGCCGGCGAGTCCGGGCGGACGCTGCAGCAGGCCATGGAGAGCCGCGAAGCGGTGGAATTCGAGACGCAAGGGCCGCGCAGCGGCGTCTGGTTCGCCGTCCGCGCATTCCCATCGCGCAAGGGATTGGCCCTCTACTTCCGGGACGCCACGGACCGCCGGCGCCTGGAGGACGAGCGCACGCTCCTGACCCGGCAACTCGAGGCGGAGCGCAGCCTGCTGACGGCCATTCTGGACCATCTGCCCTCGGGGCTGCTGGTGGCGGAGGCGCCGACCGGACGGATCGTCAAGGTCAACGACACGGCGCTTCGCCTGCTCGGCGGACCGCCGCCTCCCGCCGCCGGCTGCGGCTGCGACGGCACGCGGGCCTGCAACGGCGGCGCCTGCTTCGGCGATGGGCGTTGCCCGCTGTCCCGCGCCCTGCGTCAGGGCGAGACGGTGGAGCAGGAGGATTTCCCCTACACCCGGCCCGACGGCACCGCCATGACCCTGTCGGTCAGCGCCACCCCGGTTCGTGCCCCGGATGGGCGGGTGACGCTGGCGATCTGCACGTTGCGCGACGTCGGCGAGCGCAAGGCGATGGAACTGGCGCTCCAGCGCGCCAAGGAGGAGGCCGACGAGGCCAACCGCGCCAAATCGAAGTTCCTCGCGGCGGCCAGCCATGACCTGCGCCAGCCGATGCAGTCCATGTTCCTGTTCACCGGCATCCTGCACCGCTTCATTCGCGACGAGCAGGGGCAGCGCAGCCTGGAAATGCTGGAGCGCGGCCTGGACACGCTGAAGGGGCTGCTGGACAGCCTGCTGGACGTGTCACGGCTGGACGCCGGGGCGGTCGATCCGCGCGTGGAGCCCTTCCCCCTGAACAATCTGCTGGACGAGATCGCCGCCTCCTACGCGCCGATCCTGGAGAGCAAGAAGCTGGCCTTCCGCATCGTGCAGGACCGCACGGCGACGGTGCGCAGCGACCGCGTGCTGCTGGGCCGCATGGTGCGCAACCTGGTGGAGAACGCCGTCAAGTACACCGAGCGCGGGGCGGTGCAGATCGCCGTCCGGACCTTGAACGACACGGCACAGGGCGGTCTGGCGCGGATCGAGGTCAGCGACACCGGAATCGGCATCCCGCCCGACCAGCTGACCCGGATCTTCGCGGAGTTCCACCAGATCAACAACCCGGAGCGGGACCGGGCGCGCGGGCTCGGGCTCGGGCTCGCCATCGTGCAGCGCCTGTCGGCGATCCTCGACCATCCCGTGGAGGTGAAATCCCAGCCGGGCCGCGGCTCCGTCTTCGCCATCACCGTCCCTTTGGCCGCCGTGGAAGCGCCGCCGCCGCCGCCGCCGACCGCCTCCCTCTTCACCGGCGGCCGCGACGCCCCGCGTGCCCTGCTGGTGGACGACGACGCCATCGTCCTGCTGGGGCTGCGCGACATGTTCCGCGAATGGGGGTACGAGGTGCTGATTGCCGGCTCCGCCGACGAGGCCGTGGCAAAGGTCGAGGCGGACGGCCGCATGCCCGACGTGATGCTGGTCGATTACCGCCTGCGTGAAGGGCGCATCGGAACGGAGGCGGTGGTGCGCGTCCGCGCCATGGCGGGATGGGATGTGCCCGCCATGATCCTGACCGGTGAAGCCGGTCCGGAATGCGAGACGGACGCCGCCGCGCATGGGCTGGAGGTGGTCCGCAAGCCGGTGACGCCGCGCCAGCTCCGCCGTGTCCTCGACCGCGCCATGGCGAAGCAGCCCAGAAGGACGGCGGACAGCATGGCCGGCGCGGAGGGGGAGCGTCTGCCGCTGTAGAGGCTCCCGGCACCCGCAAAAGAAAGCGGCCCGCCGTCCAGACGAACGGCGGGCCCTTGAGGTGCAAAACAGGGAGGCACACGCCCTTGGGGCAAAGTCAGAGTAGCAGCGGCGCCCACCCCGCGCGAAAGGGGGAAAGACGTAGCATCCGGCGCACCGGGGGTGCACCGAAGGGGGGTGCACCCCCCTTCCCGGAAAAATGACGGCAGCGATAGATTTCGCTTGAGCCGCGACGCCCACAAGGCTATATCAGCGCTCCCGCGTCGCCCCAAGGGATGCGGGACAAAGAGCAGACGATGCGCTTGTGGCGGAATTGGTAGACGCGCTAGGTTCAGGTCCTAGTGGCTGAAAGGCCGTGGGGGTTCGAGTCCCTCCAAGCGCACCAACACTTCTTGTGTTGGTCTGATCGACAAGTGGGGCCATAGCTCAGCTGGGAGAGCGCTACAATGGCATTGTAGAGGTCAGGAGTTCGATCCTCCTTGGCTCCACCATCATGAAGCCAGCAACCTTGACGGGTTGCTGGCTTTTCCTTTTTCCGGCCCCCTGCTTTCGCTCTGACTCTGACAAGGCCTCCCCGGGCTTTCGGGAGCAGGCGCTCCAAAGCGCTTTTGAATGCGGACCGCCTTTGAAAGCGTCGACGCCCTCTACCTCCCGTTCAGTTGACGGGGCATCGGCTTGCGGCGGCGGCACAATGGGCCATTTTCAGTGTTTCAAAGCACAGATGCCGTCAGGAGCGTGCCTTCATGAATCCCCGGTTGCTCGCCGAGGTGTTGGAACCCGTGCTGAACGCCGCGGAGAAGGATGACGCGGCGATGCTCGACGCCGTGAATCTGTCGGCGGAGGCGCTGGCCGCACTCGGTGCGGTCATTCTCGACCGCGACGGGCGCCCGGCCGACGGCGTGTCCGATGAACGCGCGGTGGTCGCCGCGCTCAACACCCACGCGCATACGCTGATGCAGTGCGGGCGGCTCGACGACGTGGTCGAGGCGCTGCAACTGGCCGAACGGGTCGGCCGGCTGGGCCGCCTGCCCCACCATCCGCGCATGTCCGACGGCTAGCCACCTACGGTCAGGCGCGAGGAACACCGCACCGCCCCGGTTGTTGTGCGAGCCGTGCCGCCCAACAGGGGAGACGTGTCTTGCCGACAGCGCCCAAATCAAACGCTTTTTCCGGCCCCATCGAGGGCGAGGCCCTGTCCCTGCTTCAGGACAAACTGCTTCCCGGCTTCCTGACCGGACGGCGCTGGTACGCCGCCAAGGACGCCGGCACGCCCACCGTCCGCATCGTCGATGCGCTGCCGCTTCCGCTGGCCTCCGGCTCCGCCCAGCTCTGCCTGCTGCGGGTGGAGGCGCCGGGGCGCGAGCCCCAGCTCTACCAGCTTCCCCTGGTGCTCGACCGCGGCGGCCAAGGCGACGGGGGGCAAGGCGACGGCGGCAAGGCCGGCAGCGCCGATCCCTTCGCCATCGCCGGCCCCGAGGCGCTCCCCTGGACGGGCGGCCTGCGCGACGGCTACGGCGACGAGGAGGTGGTTCGCGCCCTGCTCGACGGCATCCGCAAGGGCGGTGAGAACGGCGGCCTGCGCTTCGGGCAAAGCCGCACGCTCGATTCCGTGAAGGGCGCGCTGGGCACGGACGCCCCGCTGCGCTGGACCGGGGTGGAGCAATCCAACACCTCCGTCCGCGTCGGCGACGCGGCGATCCTGAAGGGGCTGCGCAAGCTGGAGCCCGGTATCCATCCGGAGTTGGAGGTCGGGCGCTTCCTGACCGAGGTCGCCAACTTCCGCAACACCCCGGCCCTGCTGGGCTGGGTGGAGCGCACGGGAGACGGCGAGGCCGCCACCCTGTGCATCCTGCAGGAGCTGGTCCCCGACGCCCGCGACGCCTGGAGCCACGTCACCGCCGCCCTGGCGGAGCGCGTCGAGCGCTTCGAGGACGACACGGCGGACGACGTCGCACTGATGACCTTCATGCGCCGGCTGGGCCGCCGCACGGCGGAGATGCACCGGGCATTGGCCACCCCCGGCGGCGGCGACGCCTTCACGCCGGAGCCCGTCACCCCCGCCATGCTGAAAGGCTGGGCGGACGGCGTGCGCAGCCTCGCCCGCCGCGTGCTGGGCCAACTGCGCGAGGCCGCCCCGCGGCTGAACGCCGACATCGCCCCCTACGCCGCGTCGCTGGCCGACAGCGAGGCCACGGTGATGCGCCAGATCGCGACCCTGACGCCGCCGCGCGGGACCTTCCACGCCATGCGCCTGCACGGCGACTATCACCTGGGGCAGGTGCTGGCCGGCAAGGACGACCTGTTCATCGTCGATTTCGAGGGCGAGCCGATGCGCCCGCTGGCCGAACGGCGGGCCAAGCACTGCATTCTGCGCGACGTGGCGGGGATGCTGCGCTCCATCACCTACGCCGCCGCCGGAACGCGGGCCGCCCTGCCCGCCGACCTGGACGAGACGGCGCGCGGCGCCCGCACCGCCTGGCTGAACTGGTGGGAGGGGGAAGCCGCATCCGCCTTCGTCGCCGGCTACCGCGAGGCTATCGGCGATTGCCCGGGCTGGCCCGCCGACGCGGCCACAGCCACGCAGCTTTTGAAACTCTTCCTGCTGGAAAAGGCGCTCTACGAGATCGGCTACGAGCTGGCGAACCGGCCCGACTGGCTGGCCATCCCGCTGGCCGGCGCCATCGGCATCCTCAGCGCCGACGCCGGGCCGGAGGTGGCCGACCGCGAGTCCGGCCCGGTCGGGCTGGCCGCCCCCGGCGCCACCCGCCTCGGCGAGGCGCGGGCCCACGCCATGCCCTTCGGCGCGCAGGTGCAGCCCGACGGCTCCGTCCGCTTCACCCTGTGGGCGCCGGGGACCGAGCAGGTCTCGCTGTGGCTTGAGGACACCCAGGCCCTGCTGCCCATGGTGCGCCGGGCCGACGGCTGGTTCGAATGGACCACCGCCCAGGCCCAGGCGGGCACCCGCTACCAGTTCGAGCTTCCCGACGGGCTGCGCGTGCCCGACCCGGCCTCCCGCCACCAGCCCGACGACGTGCACGGGCCGAGCGAGGTGATCGACCCCACCGTCTACCGCTGGTCCGACGCCGCCTGGACCGGCCGCCCCTGGCACGAGACGGTGCTGTACGAGCTGCACGTCGGCACCTTCACCGAGGAAGGCACCTTCCGCGCCGCCATCGACAAGCTCGACCATCTCGTGGAGCTGGGCGTCACCGCCATCGAGCTGCTGCCGGTCGCCGATTTCCCCGGCGCCCGCAACTGGGGCTACGACGGGGTGCTGCCCTACGCCCCGGACGCCGCCTATGGCCGCCCGGAGGATCTGAAGGCGCTGGTGGACGCCGCCCACGCCAAGGGACTGATGGTCTTCCTCGACGTCGTCTACAACCATTTCGGGCCGGACGGGAACTATCTCCACGCCTACGCCAAGGCCTTCTTCACCGACCGGCACAAGACGCCCTGGGGCGACGCCATCAACGTGGACGGGCCGCGCAACGCCACCGTGCGCGACTATTTCATCCACAACGCGCTCTATTGGATCGAGGAGTTCCACATGGACGGGCTGCGCTTCGACGCGGTCCACGCCATCCTCGACGACAGCGACAAACTGTTCCTCCAGGAGTTGGCGGAGCGCGTGCAGGACGCCGTGCGCTGCCGCCGCCAGGTCCATCTCGTGCTGGAGAACGACGAGAACGAGGCCCACCTGCTGGAACGCCATCCGGAGGGCGATCCGCACTGGCACACCGCGCAGTGGAACGACGACCTGCACCACTGCCTGCACGTCTGGGCGTCCGGCGAAGATGCCGGCTATTACGCCGACTACGCCGGCGACGCGGTGAAGCTGGCCCGCGCCATGGCCGAGGGCTTCGCCTTCCAGGGCCACGCTTCCTCCTACCGCGGCGGCGAGGCGCGCGGCGAGCCCTCCGCGCACCTGCCGCCGACCGCCTTCGTCACCTTCATCCAGAACCACGACCAGATCGGCAACCGCGCCTTCGGGGACCGCATCACCCGCTTCTCGCGGCCCGAGGCGGTGCGGGCGGCGAGCTCGCTCTATCTGCTGGGGCCGGGCATCCCGATGCTGTTCATGGGCGAGGAGTGGGCCTCCGCCCGCCCCTTCCCCTTCTTCTGCGACTTCGCCGACGAGCTGGCCGAGGCGGTGCGCAACGGCCGACGGGAGGAGTTCGCCAAGTTCCCGGAATTCCAGGACCCGAAGGTGCGCGACCGCATCCCCGACCCGACCGCTCCGGAGACCTTCCAGTCGGCCAAGCTCGACTGGGACGACCGTGAAACGGGCGCGCACGGGGAGTGGCTGGACTGGTACCGCCGCATCCTGGCGGTGCGCCGCAAGGAGATCGCGCCGCGGCTGGAGAACGCGCCCGGCGGTGCCGCCGCCCACGAGGTGATCGACGGGCGGGGCATCCGCGTCTCCTGGCGGCTGGGCGACGGTAGCCGCCTGCATCTGCTCGCCAACCTGTCCGACGCGCCGGTAACGGGCATGGGCGAGGCGGTGGGCCGCGTCCTATGGACCGAGGGTAAGGGCCTCGACGCCGGAACCATGGCGCCGCGCTCCGTCCTGTGGACCATCGAGGAGACGACGGCGCTCGACCGGCTCGGCGAGCGGATGGGGATTGAGACGCACTACACCGGGGCGTCGGGCGAGACCATCCAGGCGTCGGAGGGCACCATCCGCGCCCTGCTCGCCGCCATGGAGGCTGTCTCTTATTCACCTCTCCGGGCCCCCC
>NZ_WHOR01000021.1:0-38980 GCF_013340925.1 Azospirillum formosense | reverse complement strand
CCACCAGCCCGACCAACCCGCCGGCTCCGACGCCGCCCCCTGCCGCAGCCGACACCACGCCGCCCACGGTCAAGGTGAGCATTGCCGACAGCAGCGTGACCAAGGGCGAGGCGCCGCTCGTCACCTTCGCCTTCAGCGAGGCGGTGAAGGACTTCGCGCTGGCCGACACCACGGTGAAGGGCGGCACGCTGAGCGGCTTCAAGACGGTGGACGCCTCCACCTACACCGCCGTCTTCACGCCGGCCTCCAACACGAAGATCACCGACGCCACCGTGGCGGTGAAGGCTAGCAGCTACACCGACCTCGCCGGCAACGCGGGCAAGGCCGGGGCCTCCGCCGGCTTCGCGGTGGACACGACCACGACCACGCCGACCGTCCCGACGACGCCGGCGGCCAGCGTCACGACGATCAAGGTCAACGCCTCCGGTTCCGCCGCGGGCGGGGTGAACGCGCATTTCAAGCTGCTGGTGGACGGCAAGGCCATCGGCGACGCCACGGTCGGCACCGCGGCGAAGGATTACAGCTTCACCACCAACCTGACGGCGGGGCAGCCGCACAAGGTGCAGATCCAGTACGACAACGACGGTTTCGTGAACGGCCAGGACCGCAACCTGTTCGTCAACAAGATCACCATCAACGGCACCGCCCACAACCCGACCGACGGCATCGTCACCTACGACAAGGGCGCCTTGGACGGCAAGGACATGGTCAAGGGCCAGTCGTCGATGTGGTGGGGCGGCACGCTGGTGGTCGACGCCCCGGCGAAGGAGTTCCCCGCGGGCGGCACGCTGCCGCAGAGCGGTCCCAGCACGACGACGATCACCGTCAACGCCACCGGTGCGGCGGCCGGCGGGGCGAACGCCCACTTCAACCTGCTGGTCGACGGTCAGAAGGTCGGCGAGGGCGTGGCCGGCACCGCGGCCAAGGACTACAGCGTCACCACCAGCCTGTCCGCCGACCAGGCGCACAAGGTGCAGATCCAGTACGACAACGACGCCGTGGTGAACGGGCAGGACCGCAGCCTGTTCGTCAACAAGGTCACCATCAACGGCAAGGCGGTCCTGCCCACCGACGGCATCGTCACCTACGACAAGGGGCCGCTCGACGGTAAGGACGTGGTCAAGGGCCAGTCGTCGATGTGGTGGAACGGCGCGCTGGTGGTGGACGCCGACAAGAGCTTCTTCCCCTCGGCCACTCCGGTCGGCGAAGCCGCGCCCCTGGCGCTCGACGCCGGGATGGACAGCGTGTGGAGCCACGTCGCGGCCCAGCAGGCGGCGGCCACCGCTCCGGCGGCCGTGGCCGACATGGCGGCCGCCGCGAACAGCCTGTACGGCGTCGCCCTGGCCGATGCCGGCTACGACCCGCTGCTCGACCACGCCGACCCGTCGCTGCTGCACGCGGCGTAAGGCGCGGACCTAAGGGACGGACGGGAAAGGGCGGGGGCCGCGGGCTCCCGCCCTTTTCGCGCAAAGAAGGATCATGGCGTCGCCCGCCCGCCCGTCCGGCCTTCGATTTCCGTGCGGTGGATCAACCCGGCGGCGATGCCCGTCCCGAACAGGACCCAGAACCAGATGCCCAGCATCGGGCCTTCCAGCGCCACGTCGAAGGACGCGTTGATGACGATGGACAGCCAGTAGCAGAGCAGGAAGACGAACAGCCGCGCCCAGGCGCGGTCGCCGTGCCGGCGGGCCAGCAGGAAGGCACGGACCATGAAGGCCACCCAGCTTCCCAGCATGGCCACCCACAGCACGAAGCCGGGGACGCCGGACCGTGCGAGGATCGTCATGTGCGCGTTGTGCGGGCTGCGCAGCACCTGGGCCTCCTCCTCGTCGATGACCTGGAAGCCGTCGTCGTCGGCCAGATTGATGCCGAATCCCTTGCCGTTCCAGAAATTGTCGCCGTGGACGGTGTAGTTGATGATCTTGTCCCACCACATGATGCGCCATTGCTTGGTGCCGTCCAGGCCGGCGGTCTCGGCGGAGCCCGCGATGCTCATCAGGTTGGTGACGATCTGGTCGACCGACAGCTTCCGCGACGACACCTCGATTTCCACGTTCAGCAGGGCCGCGATGGTCACGATGGCCGCGGCGATCATCAGCAGCGGGGCGAGCTGGCGGCTGCGCGGCACCATGGCCAGGGCGATGCACAGCGGCACGACGATGGCGAGCGTCCCGCCACGGCTGTGCGCGGCGACCATCGCGATCCCGACCACCAGCAACGCCAGCTGCACCGGGCCGAGGCGGCGGAACCCGAGCAGGACGAACAGGGCGATCCCGGCGAAATGCACGCCGACCTCGCCCGGACGCAGGCTGATCAGCGGGACGTTGTAGCGCGGCCAGATGGGAATCTGGGACTGGAGCAGCTGGTAGCCCGGATAGACGATCGGCATGATCGACACGAACAGCACCGCGAAGCTGCCGTAGGCCAGCACGAGGCGGCGCAAACGCTCCGGCTCGTCGTACAGCACGACGACGACGATGAAGGCGAACAGGCCGTACATGACGATCACGCTGTCGCGCAGGGCGTCGAAGCTGTAGAGGCCGAGGAACGGGATGGTGCGCGCCAGGACCCAGACGATCAGGATCGCCAGCAGCGTTCCCGGCAGGCTGGACAGCGTTGCGACGATGCCGCCGGTCCGCAGCATGACCAGGAGGCCGGTCAGAAGAAGGATCTCGCCGATGAAGAGGGGCGGCATCCCGATGTAGGCGAAACCGCGTCCGGCCAGGGTGTAGCCGAGAAGGACCACCATCAGGAAGCCCAGATAGAGGTCCGCCGCCCGTGTCCGGCTGCGCTTGGGGGTGGACAGGACGGCGCTCATGACGGGCGTCCATAGCCGGCGGCGCGCAGCCGGGCGGCGATCCGTCCCCAGTCGCCGATCGCCACGACCATGCGGTGCGCGTTGGCCGCCATGTCCCGCCAGGTGCCGGGGCCGGCCCGCTCGGCACATGCCAGCGCGTCGGCCACCGCCTCGGCCGTCAGGTCCGGGATGCCGAAGCCGGCGCGGTGACCCTCCACATAGGGGACGAGACCGGTCTCCCGCGTCACGATCAGCGGCAGGCCGGACAGGGCGGCCTCCAGGCAGCCGGTCGGCATCACGTCGTAGCGCGAGGTCAGGGCGAAGTAGTGCCAGCCCGCCATCATCGCCGCCTTCTCCGCCCCAAAGACCGGGCCGTGGATGCGGAGGTGGGGGCCGAGGCCGTGGGCCTGGGCGCGCCGCTCCAGCTCGGCCCGGGCGGGGCCGGACCCCGCCAGTTCCAGCACTCCGCGCCCGCCTGCCCGGCGGTAGGCGGCGAAGCCGTCGATCAGCAGGTCCACGCCCTTGTGGTCGATCTCGTAACGCGCGCAATAGCCGAAGGTCGGCCGTCCGCCGTCCGGCGCGGCGCGCGGAACGGCGGCGGGAAGGCCGCCGCGCCGCGCCGACCAGGCGGTGTTGGGCAGGAGGCGGACGGCGGCGCCGGGCGCCACCCGCCGGACGATGGCCGCCTCCTCCTCCGTGATGGCGTGGACGAAGCAGGCGCGGGCGAGGGCCGGGCCATCGAAGACGCGCATCCAGGCGGCGGGCAGGCGCCGCCGCACCCGGCCCGCGCCGTCATAGACGTGGGAGTACTGGCCGTGCAGCGTCACGCCATAGGCGACGCCGCGCCGGTGGAGCCCGTGGGCGAGCGCCGCGAACAGCGGCTTCACGGCGCCGTGGATGTGCACCACCGTGTCCGGCCCGGCGCCGTCCAGCAGGCGGTCCAGCGTCGCCCCCGCGATGGTCAGCGACCGTCCGGACAGCCGCGGCCCGCCGAGGGGGAAGCGCTGCGCCGGACAATCCGCCGGGAAGCCCGTCAGGGCGTCCGGATCGTCGGAGAACAGGAACAGCCGGGCGTCGTCGCCCATGGCGCGCTGCTCCGCGATCAGGCTGCGCACCACGTTGTGCAGCCCGTTCGCCGAGGAGGGATGGGCGATGGCCGGCTGGATCACGACGTGCCGGAGGTCGAGCGGGCGCAGTCCGGCGTCCTTGAAGGCCAGTCCGGCGCTGCCGTCAGCGGGCGACATGGGCGGTCCTCGTCTTGGAGAGGTAGTATTGGGCCGCGCCGACGCGCAGCACGCTGGAGAAGAGCAGGGCCATGCACACCCCGGCGACGCCGTACATCGCCGCCAGCGGCCCGACCGCCGCGAACACGGCGAGCGTGCCGACGACGTTCACCACGAGCGCGAACTGGCTGCGCTGCACGCCGTAGAAGTAGGAGCAGACCATCTCCGCCAGATAGCCGGTCAGCGCCCCGATGGAGAGCAGGCGCAGCGGCAACTCCTGGTCCGCGTAAGGCGAGGCCGTGCCATAGACGATGTGCAGCACCTGATCGGGGATCAGCAGGGCGAGGCTGTAATAGACCAGCAGCGGCGCCGCGCCGATGACGACGTAGCCGCGGATCGCCAGCCATGCCTTCTCGTCCGGATGGAGGGCGCCGCCGCCGTCCGGCATGGCGCTTCGTCCCCTTGCGGCAACCTGCGGGACGAGGTTGCCCATGCCGATGATGATCGGGTTGGCGATGTTCACCAGATTGACCACCGCCTGGAAAGCGGCGGTGGAGGCCATGCCGTCCATCGCCGCCATCAGCCAGACGAGGCTCTGCACCCGCAGCATCAGGAAGAGGTTGTTGGCGAGCGCCCAATGCCCGATGGACCAGAAGCGGCGGCACACCGCGGGCAGGTCCGACAGGCGGCCGAAGCCGGGGCGCAGTATGGCGAAATGCACGACCGCCCCGGCCAGCGCCGGTCCCGTCATGGCGACGAACACGCGCTCCAGCGTCAGATGGCCGCCGAGCGCCATCAGGTTCAGCACCACCACCTGCCCCAGATAGGTCAGGCTGTCGCCCCACAGCGCCTGATCGTGCTTCAGCCCGGCCATCAGCCCGCGCCGGCCGATCTCCTGCACCTGCCAGACGATGAAATAGAGCATGGTCGGGCCGATCATCTCCGGCATGCCGAGCCCATAGCCGACCAGGGCCAGCACCCCGGACAGGGGCAGCAGCGATCCGGCGGTGAGCAGCACGGCGCTTCCGGCCAGGGTCCGGCGCCTGGCCGGGTCCAGCACGGTGCCGTCCACCGAGAGCGGGTACTGGATCAGGCTGACGTTGACGACCTGGAGCGCCAGCAGGACCGACAGGAAGAAGACGAAAGTCCCGTATTCCTGCGACGGGAAGGTCCGGGCGAGCTGGATGTTGATGGCGAACATGCCCAGGCTGACCACGCCCTGGTCAGCAAGGGTCCAGAAGCTGCGGACGAGCGACGCCGGGATCATTCTCATGCGCTGCCGACCCGCGTCGTCTCGGTGGGGGCGGGCAGGGGAGCGGGCTGACGGTCTTCGTTGGCAGGGCGGGACGCAGGCGCCGTGCGCGGCACGTCGCGGTAGGCCCAGCGCAGATAGTCCGCGGTCAGCGCCATGCCGTCCTCGAAGGTGAAGCGCGGCTCGTAGCCGAGCAGGCGCCGCGCCTTGGTCAGGTCGATGAGCGCCCTGGCCTGATAGAGCGCCAGCTTCTGCGCGTCGGGGAGCCAGAGCTGGTTGCGGCTGGCCTTCTTCTTCAGGAAGTAATGCACCATCACGAGATGGCGCAGCCGCGGCGGCAGGCTGTCGAAGCCGCCCTGGAGCAGCCGGCGGGCCGGGCGCCAGCGCACGATGATCTGGATGATCTTCTTGGGGTCCTGAAGCACCATGGCGATGTCGCGCCGCAGGCTCTTCATCTCCTTGCGGATGACCGCGGCGGGCTGGAAGCGCAGGCTGTCCACGCCCAGCGCTTCCTGGAAGCGCCCGAAGACGGCGGCCCAGGGCGGGGCGTCGGGGCCGGAGATCACGAAGCGCTCCCCGATGGCCTGGGGACTGCGGGTCGCCGCGATCATCGCGTCCACCAGATCGTCGATGTAGACGGCGTTGCACAGCCCGCTTTCCTGCGGCAGCACCACCGTGCCGCTCAGCAGCATCTCGGCGGGGGCGTTCGTCCAGGGCTTGCAGAAGGGGCCGTAGACGATGGAGGGCTGGAGCACCACCCCCGGCAGGCCGCGCTTGTGCGCCGCGTCGAGCACCATCTTTTCCAGGTCGAGCTTGTTCTGGACGTAGCTCCAGGCGCGGTCGCCGTCCCGCGTCTCCTCCGACAGCGGGCCGTCGGGCAGCGGTTCGTAGACCGAGAAGGTGCTGAGATGGACGAAGCTCTCCACCCCGTTGGCGAGGCTGGCGTCGATCAGCGCGTTCATCCCGTCGATGTTCTGGCGGCGCGACCGCACGTCGTAGGCGCAGTGGAAGACCCAGTCGGCGCCGGCCACCGCCCTGCCGATGGCTTCGCGGTCCAGCAGGTCGGCGCGGACGATCTCGACCGGGAAGCGGGCCAGACGCACCGCCTGGGCGATGTCGCGGACGATGCAGCGGACCTTGGCGCCATGCTCCAGGCACAGCCGCTCGACCAGCCGCCCGCCGATGAAGCCGGCGGCGCCCGTCACCACGACCGTGGGACCATCGGTGCGAAGGGCGGCGACGGATGCCGTCCCGTCCACCCAGGGCAGGGCCAGCGGCTTGCGGCTGGCGTAGCAGCGTTCGATCAGCGCGGTGGAGGGCAGGGCGTCGCGCCCGCCGACGGCGGCCGGGCGCTCGTCGCGGATGGCGTCGGCGAAATCCTTCAGCTCCGCCTGGAACAGGTCGCCGAAGATCTGCGGCGGGATGTGGTTGGCCGAGAAGCCGTCATGGACGAAATCGAGGATCTGCGGCACGTCCGAGGCGATCTGGTTCTCGTAGAGATGGACCTCGACGCTGCCCTTGGTTCCGTGAACGCGGATGGTGTTGCGGAGGGCGCGGGTGCGGCTCAGCTCCAGCGTTCCGGTGGCGCCGGAGGCCATGGTCAGGGACAGCCGGCAGTCGGATTCCAGCCCGCCGTAGCTGTCGTCGCTGTAATCGACCTCCGCCGCCTCGCCGAACCACCACAGCAGCAGGTCCAGCGTGTGCGACCCGGTGTCGAGCAGCACGCCGCCGCCCGCCCCGTCGCGGCGCAGCATGGCGGGTGAACTGATGCCCCAGTTGTAGACGAAGCCCTCCCGCGCCTCGAAGCGCAGGACGCGGCCGAGTTGGCCGGAGTCGATCAGCGCCTTCAGCCAGCGGACGCCGTTGACGTAGCGGCGCATCAGACCGACCGCGAGCACACGCTGGCCCTCCTCCGCCGTCTGCACCATGCGCTCGGCGTCGGTCCGCGTGACGGCCAGCGGCTTTTCCATGAAGACGTGCTTTCCGGCCTCCAGCAGGCTCTGGCCGACCGGCGCGTGGAACATCGGCGGGGCCGCCACCAGCGCCGCGTCGAACTGGTCCGCCGCCTCCCGCCAGTCGGCCACGGCGACGGGGGCGCGGTTGCGGCCGAGCATGGCCTGCACCGTCTCCAGCCGCCCCGGCGTGGGATCGACAAGCACGCTCGGCCGCCAGCCCAGGCGGAGCAGCGCCGGCAACAGGTGATGGCTCACGATGCTGCCGCAGCCGATGATGGCAAGCCGCGGGAACTCGGCGTTGGTCATGGAATCCTCGCTTTTTTTGGCATCCCCTCTCCCCTCCGGGGAGAGGGTCAGGGTGATGGGGATGCGCGTGTCGGAGCGTCCGGCAGAAGCGCACCCCCCTCACCGGCCCCTAGGGCCACCCTCTCCCCGGAGGAGAGAGGGCTGAAATGGAGGGCTAGGAATGCCGCGCGGGCGCGTGCAGGGCGTAGTAGTAGGCGTCGTCCTTGTGGCCGTACTTGACGTGCTTGGACGCGACGACCCGCGACAGCACGACGCCGCCGACCGTGCTGTCGACCGACTTCAGCTTGTTGAAGCCGGCCGTCACGGTGTCCAGCGGGGTGTGCTGCCAGCGGACGACGTAGATCACGCTGTCGGCCAGGAAGGACAGGGCCAGCGCGTCGGAGAACAGCATCACCGGGGCGGAGTCGATCACCACGACGTCGTAATTGTGGCGCGCCCATTGGATCAGGTCGCTCATCGCCTGCGAGCTGATGCGGTCGTGCGCGTCGGGGGTGCCGATGGTGTTTCCCAGGACATCGAGGTTCGCGGACTCCCGGTGGATCAGGTCGTCGATGCCGACGCGCCCGTCCAGCAGGTCGGTGACGCTGCCCCGCGGCTGGTAGCCCAGCAGCGTCGCGATGGAGGGACGGCGGAAGTCCGCGTCGATCAGCAGCGTGTTCAGCCCCAGCCCTGCCAGCGACCGCGCCAGATTGGCCGCCAGCACCGACTTGCCTTCCTTGGGGATCGAGGAGGTGACGAGCAGCACCTTGGGCGGCGTCCCCCGCTTGCGCGGCATGCAGGCCATGGTGCGCACGGTCTGGATCGCTTCGCGGAAGGCGCCGATCTCGCGGGCGTGGCGGCTGTCGGGATGGACGGGCAGGTTCCAGGTCGCCTCGTTGCGGGGAAGCGACGGGACCATGCCGAGGCAGGGCACGCCGGTCGCCCGCTCCACCTGGGCCGGCGTGCGCAGGCCGGAGCTGAGCCGCTCCAGCAGCAGCACCAGCGCCACCGCCAGCGCCGTGGAGCCGACCAGCCCGACGCCCAGCGACATGCGCAGCTGCGGGAAGGCCGGGCGGATCGGCGGCAGGGCGGGGGCGCTGAGATGCGCGTCCAGCGCGCCGGTGTTCTTCAGCGCCATGGTCTGCTCGTAGCGCTCGGCGAGGCTGCGGTAGAGCGTGCGGTGCGCGTCGGCGGCGCGCTCCAGATCGCGGAGTTGGATGCCGGTGGCCTCGATGCCCTTCTGCTGCTCCTGCAGGTCGGCGATGCTTTTCAGCAGCGTGGCCTCGCGGATGCGCGCGACCTCCAGGTCGGCGTCCAGGCCCTTCTGGATCTTGCCGACCTCGTCGCGGATGCGGGTCTTCAGCTCGCCGATGCCGCGGCGGAGATTCACGATGTCCTGGTGCTTGTCGCCATAGACCTGCTGGAGTTCGGCCAGCCGGCGCTCCAGCATCGCCTCCGCCTCGCGCAGCTTCTGGATCAGCGGGGAGGCCAGCACCTCCGGGATCGCCGCGGCGTTGTTGTTGGCGGTCTGGTCGCGGGCCTGGCGCACGCGGGCCTCGGCCGCCGCCTTCTGCGCCTGCGCAGCGGTCAGCTGGGTGGCGAGTTCGTTCATCTGCTGCTGGACCATGTTGCGCCCGTCCGGCGGCAGCTCCAGCAGGCTGTTCTCCTTGCGGAAGCTGCGGATGGCCTCCTCGGCGCCGCGCACCGCCTCGCGCGCCTCGACGAGCCGCCCGCCGAGCCACTGGTTGACCCGCTCGGTCAGGTCGCGGTTCATTTCCGTCCGGTAGTCCAGATAGGCTTGGCCGAAGGCGTTGGCGATGGCCGCGGCCTTGGCGGGATCGACCGACGACGCCTCGATGATGATGGTGAAGGAGCGATCGTCGTTGCGCGCCTCGATCCGGCGCAGCAGCGTGTCGATTGTCAGCAGGCGGGCTTGGTTCAGGTCGCCGGCGTTGGGGCTTTCCTCGGCGCGGAACAGGGCGGTCGCCTCTTGCACGATCCGGCGCAGCACGTCGTTGCCTTCCGGCGGCAGCGCGCCGACGCCGGCTTTGGTGACGCGCTTCAGCCAATGGTCGTCGGCGCCGTCCGCGGCCTTGAGCGCCGGGTTGAATTCGGGGTCGTTGAGCAGGCCGAGCTTTTCCACCACCCGTTCCGCCAGGGCGCGCGAGCCGACGATGGACACCTCGCTGCGCACCGCGGGCGCCTCGGGCGTCAGGTTGGACACCACCGACTTGAACTCCGCCAACTCGACCCGCCGGGAATCGAGCTGCACCATCGCGGTGGCGCGGTACATCGGCTTCAGCGACTGCATGACGTAGGTGATGGTCGCCGTTCCCAGCAGGATGACGGCGAGCAGCAGCAGCTTGCGCCGCCACAGCACGGCCAGCGTGGCGAAGACGGTTGCCTCCTGGCGGCCGCGGACGTCGGAGGACTCTCCGGCGCCCGTTTGCAAAAGACTGTCCGGAAGGACGCTGGCGTGCGCGTCGTGGCCTGGAAGCGTTCCGCCTTTGCCGATCGAAGAATTCACGTCGTCGCCCCTTTCGTCTTGCTGGCTGGCGGTCCGGCCCGGGATGGGCGTGGCGGATGGGTGCAAAGGACGCGCGGCGGTCTTGTTGTTTTCTTTGGAGATAACCGAGAATTCGCGTGTCTTTTAAAGACCAAGTCCGAATGGACAGGCCGCATGGACAGTGGTATTCCGCTTCCGCAACCATTGCCGGATAGACTTCGATTATCGTGAATGACGCCGATCAACAATTGAAAAAAAGAAGGCCCATCCGTCTCTGTGCTTACGACGTCGACCGTCATAAATAATCATACCCGATACCCCGTCCGCGTGTTTGACGGTCAACTCCACGCCGGTCACAGTTTGCCGGGTGCAGCGGAGCCGCTTCAGGCTTCGAAACGCCGCAAGATTCCAGACATGTCCAGGCATTCCCACGTAAAGGGCTGAGCAATGGCCCGTGCTTTGTGGCGGAGTGCTGCGCATCGTCGCCGAATTTTAAAATAATCATGGAAGCGGTGCGGCGCGACATCTCCGCGAGCCGCCGTGTCTCGTTCGAATTCCCCGGTCAACTCCATGGAGAGGCTCAATGACGTCCACGACTGAGCGCGTTCTTGTGACAGGTGGCGCCGGGTTCATCGGATCGCACCTGTGCGAGCGTCTTCTGGCCGCCGGGAAAGAGGTCCTGTGCGTCGACAACTATTTCACGGGATCGCGTTCGAATATTGCGCATCTGCTGGACAATCCGAAGTTCGAGGCGGTGCGCCACGACATCACCTTCCCCCTCTACGTCGAGGTGGACGAGGTCTACAACCTGGCCTGCCCGGCCTCGCCGGTGCATTACCAGTTCGACCCGGTGCAGACGACTAAGACGTCGGTGCACGGCGCCATCAACATGCTGGGGCTGGCCAAGCGGGTGAAGGCGACGATCCTGCAGGCCTCGACCAGCGAGGTCTACGGCGACCCCTTCGTCCACCCGCAGCGCGAGGATTACTGGGGCAACGTGAATCCCATCGGACCGCGCGCCTGCTACGACGAGGGAAAGCGCTGCGCCGAGACGCTGTTCTTCGACTACCACCGGCAGCACAAGGTCCCGATCAAGGTCGCGCGCATCTTCAACACCTACGGGCCGCGCATGAATCCGAACGACGGGCGCGTGGTGTCGAACTTCATCGTCCAGGCGCTGAAGGGCGATCCGATCACGATCTACGGCGACGGGTCGCAGACGCGGTCCTTCTGCTACGTCGACGATCTGGTCGAGGGGCTGCACCGGCTGATGGAGACGGACGGGACGGTGACCGGCCCGATCAACCTCGGCAATCCCGGCGAGTTCACCATTCTGGAACTGGCGGAGACCGTCATCCGGATGACCGGATCGCGCTCCCGGGTCGAGCGGCACCCGCTGCCCCAGGACGACCCGCGGCAGCGCAAGCCGGACATCACCAAGGCCCACGCCTACCTGAAATGGATGCCGCACGTGCCGCTCGAAGAGGGGCTGGAGCGCACCATCGCCTATTTCGCCAAGACCTATTTCTGAGCGCGGCGACTCAAGCCGGCAGCGCCGCCGCATCGCTGGGGTGCGGCGGCCGGGATTGGGCCAACAGGGAACGGCGGATGTTCGAACTCCCTTCACGAGACAGCTCGGCGAAGCCGGACTACGGCGCGCGCGTGGGAATGGCCTTCCAGGGCCCGCGCCCGGACTCCGTCCCGCCGGTCGCCGCGGCGGCCTCCGCTCCCGCCCTGCTGTGCGGACTGGTGGCCGCGGACGCGCTGATGGTCGTCGGCACGGGCCTGGCGGCGGAGGGCATCGCCACCCGATTGCTGCGGGCCGCTCCCGCCGACCCGGCCCTGTTCGCAGACGCCGTTCATGCTTTTGCGGGCGTCTTCAACGCCGCGGTCGGCCCGCTGGTCGTGCTGTCGCTGATGTGCTTCTACAGCGCGGGCTGCTACCGCAACCTGCGTCCCAAGGCGGTGCGGCGGACCATCGGTTCGCACGCCGGGCCGCTGTTCGGGGCCTGGACGGCGGCCTTCCTGGTGCTCGTCCTCATGCTCGGCGTGACGGGGGACCTGCGGCGGCTGGACACGGTGGCGGCGGGGACTCTGTGGCTGTGGTACGGGCTCGGCCTGTTCGGGCTGACCGCGCTGCGCAGCCTGGTCCTCCGGCTGGCGCGCGACTGGAATCTGGCCGGCGGTTCGCGGCAGCGGACCCTGCTGGTCGGCACCAACGATCTGGCTCTCGAATGGCTGGATCGGCTCCAGCGCACGGAGGGGGCGGGTTACCAAGTGATCGGCGCAGTGTCCACCGCCGCGGACCGGCCTTCATCCGTGAACGCTCCGCCCCTGGCCGCCGCCCGGCTGGCCGGGGTGCCGGTGCTGGGAGGCGTGACCGGGCTCGTCGAGCAGGTGCGCAAGAACCGCATCGATCTCGTGGTGGTGGCCCTGCCCTGGAGCGCCGAGGCGGAGATCAGCGACATCCTGGAACGGCTGCGCGTCCTCGCGGTGGACGTCCGCCTGCTGCCGCACCGGCTGATCGCCCGCACCGCGGGCCTGTCGGTCGACGCGACGGCGGGCGTTCCGCTGCTGGGCGTCATCCATCACCCGCTGGCCGGCTGGCGCGGCGTGCTGAAGCGGTCGGAGGACCTGCTGATCGGCGGCGCGGCGCTGGCGGTTCTGGCGCCGGTCCTGCTGCTGGCAGCCGCCGCCATCAAGCTGGAAAGCCCCGGTCCGGTGCTGTTCCGCCAGAAGCGCTTCGGCTTCAACAACGAGGAATTCGAGATCTGGAAGTTCCGCACGATGCACACCGACCGCGGCGACCAGTCGGGCGCGCAGCGGACCGTGCGCAACGATCCGCGGGTGACGCGCGTCGGGCGCTTCCTGCGCCGCACCAGCATCGACGAGCTTCCGCAGCTCTTCAACGTGCTGCGCGGCGACATGTCCATCGTCGGGCCGCGGCCCCATCCCGTCGCCATGAAGGCCGGGGACGCGCTGTACCACGAGGCGGTGGAGAACTACGCCTGCCGCCACCGCGTCCGTCCCGGAATCACCGGCTGGGCGCAGGTGAATGGTCTGCGCGGCGAGATCGACAACCTCCACACCGCCGCCCGCCGCGTCGAACACGACCTCTACTACGTCGACAACTGGTCCCTGGGGCTGGACGCCGAGATCATGGTGCGCACCGCCCTCCTCCTTTTCTGGGACCGCAACGCCTACTGACCAAAAAAAACCTGCTGAAACGACAAACAAACCGCGAAGGAGTTTGACGCCATGTCCGTCGCCCTTGTCACCGGTTCCTGCGGATTGATCGGGTCGGAGAGTTGCCTGCATTTCGGTGCGCTGGGAATGGACGTCGTCGGCATCGACAACGACATGCGGCGGACCTTCTTCGGTGACGAGGCCTCGACCGCGTGGCAGCGCCAGACCCTGGAGCAGACGCTGCGCCAGCGCTACCGCCACCACGCCATCGACATCCGCGACGCCGCGGCCATCGACGCGCTGTTCGAGCGGCACGGCGCGGCCATCTCCCTGATCATCCACACGGCGGCGCAGCCCTCGCACGATTGGGCGGCGCGCGACCCGCAGATGGATTTCTCGGTGAACGCCAACGGCACGCTGAACCTGCTGGAGGCGGCGCGGCGGCATTGCCCGGACGCGGTGTTCATCTTCACCTCGACCAACAAGGTCTACGGCGACACGCCGAACCGCCTGCCGCTGATCGAGACGGAGACGCGCTACGAGATCGACCCGGCGCACCGCTACGCCGGCGGCATCGCCGAGGACATGTCGATCGACGCCACCCTGCACAGCCTGTTCGGCGCCTCCAAGGTGGCCGCCGACGTGCTGGTCCAGGAATACGGCCGCTATTTCGGGATGAAGACGGTGTGCTTCCGCGGCGGCTGCCTGACCGGGCCGAACCATTCGCCGACGCAGCTCCACGGCTTCCTGGCCTATCTGATGCGCTGCGCCGTCACCGGCACCCGGTACGACGTGATCGGCTACAAGGGCAAGCAGGTCCGCGACAACATCCACAGCAACGACCTGATCGCCGCCTTCCAAGCATTCTACGACGCGCCGCGCAGCGCCGAGGTCTACAACATCGGCGGCGGACGGGCGAGCAACTGCTCCATCCTGGAGGCGGTGGCGCTGTGCGAGGAGATCACCGGGCGCCCGATGGATCTGGCCTTCAAGGAGGCCAACCGCATCGGCGACCACATCTGGTGGGTCAGCTCGCTCGACCGGTTCCGGTCCCACTACCCGTCCTGGGACATCCGGCACGACGTGCGCAACATCCTCACCGACATTCACGACAGCAATCGGCGCCGCTGGCGCGTGGAGGCCGTGGCATGATCGACCATGGGAAAAAGGAAGTGCTCGGCGTCTACGTCAACGCCGTCGATTACGAGGCCGGCGTGCGCGCCATCATCGACGCGGCGGAGCAGCAAAAGCCCTTCGCGGTCAGCGCGCTCGCCGTGCATGGGGTGATGACCGGGGCGCTCGACCCCGAGCATCGCTACCGCCTGAACGCCATCGACCTCGTGACTCCGGACGGCCAGCCGGTGCGCTGGGCGCTGAACCGGCTGCACGGCGCGGCCTTGCCGGACCGCGTCTACGGCCCGAACCTGATGCTGCGCACCTGCGCGGCGGCGGCGGCCAGGGGGCTGCCCATCTACCTCTACGGCGCCACGGCGGGGCTGCTCGACACGCTGATCACGGCGCTCAAGGAGCGCTTCCCCGGTCTGATCATCGCCGGTGCCCGCCCGTCCGCCTTCCGCACGCTGAGCAGCGAGGAGCGCGCGGCGGTGGACCGCGAGATCGTGGAGTCCGGCGCGCGGATCGTCTTCGTCGGGCTGGGCTGCCCGCGCCAGGAGACCTGGGTCTACGAGCACAAGGCGGCGCTGTCGATGCCGCTGATCGCGGTGGGTGCGGCCTTCGACTTCATCGCCGGGAAACAGCCGCAGGCGCCGATGTGGATGCAGAATGCCGGGTTGGAATGGCTGTTCCGGCTGTCCACCGAGCCGCGGCGGCTGTGGCGGCGCTACGTCATGCTGAATCCGGCCTTCCTGTTCCTGCTGGCCTGCCAGGCGGTGCAGATGCCGCTGGTCCGCAGCGGCCAGGCGCGCCGTCCGAAAGGAGAGCTTCGATTTGGCTAGGCGTGGCGGTTGTTTGGTAATTGCCAAAGAGAAGCGCCGTTATTTAAAATGAAAATTCCTCCGATGCTGCGTTCATCTGCGCCGTTTTTAAAATGAAACGGCCTTGCATCGGCGAATTTTCCTGAACGACCTCGGAACAGCGCCGTGAACCGCGACCGATGCGGCCCGCGCTTCCATACAGTCGAGGATTCCTGCGATGAGCCTGAAGATCCTGTCGGCGATCGTCGTGCCGCCGCATCTGGCGGTCAGCGGCGCCAGCAAGGCGGCGGAGAAGCTGAGCGTCGCGCTGCAGGCGCATGACCGCATCGACATCGCGAACATGGGTATGGCGAGCCGGGTGCCGATGGACCTGAGCAAGCCGGGCGAACGGATCGAAGTGCGGACCTCCAGCCCCTTTGTCGGGCTCGACTCCATGCTGCCCAACCGCGCGAAGACCCTGTTCTACCGGTCGAGCATCCCGGCTCTGATCCGCCACGGCTCCTACGATCTGGTGCACATCCACAACCCGATCCCGGCGCTGGAGATGATGCGGGTGGCCCGCGCCTGCGTGGCGAAGGGCGTGCCGTATGTGGTGTCCACACACGGCTTCGTGGAGATCGGCAACCCGGCGGCCTTCCGGCGCATGGACGCGGCAAGGCGGCTGGCCTGGGACCTGCTGATCGACCGCCCCGTCCGCTACGTGGTGCGCAACGCCGCGGCCATCTGCGCGATCTCGCCCGTCGATCTGCCGATCGTCCGCGGCTTCGGCTTCACCGGGGACGACATCGCCATCATTCCCTACGGCGTGGACCGCCCGACCGACTGGGGCGCGCCGACCCCGGCGGACCAGGACATCCACCGCAAATTCGGCATCCCGGAGCGGGGAGAGGACGGTGGTCCCTTTACCGCCTTCTTCCTGGCCAACCACACGGCCAACAAGGGGCTGGGCGTGCTGCTCGACGCCTTCGCGGGGCTGTCGATGCCGTTCCGCCTGATCGTCGGCGGCGAGAAGCGCGACTTCGTCGATTACGAGGCGTACCAGCGCCGCTGCAGGCCGGGCCAGACCATCCACCTCACCGGCAATCTGGTGGAGGCGGAGGTCGCCGCCATGTTCCGCCGCTCCGACCTGTTCGTCTTCCCGACCCTGGCCGACACCTTCCCCAACGTGATCCTGGAGGCGATGGCCTTCGGCGTCCCGGTGGCGACGACCCGGGTCGGCGGCATCCCCCATCAGGTCGATGACGGCTGCGCGGTGATCGTCGAGCCGGGCGACCCGCAGGCCCTGCGCGCCGCCGTCGAGCAATTGGCCGCAGACCCCGAGCGGCGGGCGCGGATGGGCCGTCACGGCCGCCTGCGCGCCACCCAGCGCTTCGACTGGGCCGCCGCGGCCGCGGACACCCACCGGCTCTACGAGGCGGTGATCCGCCGCCCGGCGGGCGCCGCCGTCCTCAAGGCCGCCTGAACCCCTGCCCAACGCCCTCTGCCCAACCGGTAAAAGCCGCAGCAATGGAGAAGACACCTATGGAAGGCAAGACGCTCGTGACCGGCGGGGCCGGCCTCGTCGGCTGCAATCTGGTCAAGAAACTGCTGGAGGACGGGCGCGACGTCGTCGTCCTGGACGCCCTGCTGCGTCCGGGCAGCGAGCGGAACGCGGCGTGGCTGCAGACCCTCAACGCCGGCTCCCGCCTGACCTTCATGAAAGCCGACGTGCGCGACTTCGCCGCCGTCAAATCCTGCATGGCCGGGGCCGAGGAGGTCTACCACCTCGCCGGTCAGGTCGCGGTGACCTCCTCGCTGGACGACCCGCGCACCGACTTCGACATCAACGCGCTCGGCACCTTCAACGTGCTGGAGGCGGCGCGCCGGATGAAGACCCCGCCGAAAGTGGTCTTCACCTCGACCAACAAGGTCTATGGCGGGCTGGAGCATGTGGCGGTCGAGCGGGCCAGCAGCCGCTACCGCTTCGTGGACCGCCCGCTTGGCGTCTCGGAGGCGGAGCCGCTGGACTTCCATTCGCCCTACGGCTGCTCCAAGGGGGCGGCGGACCAGTATGTGCGCGACTACGCCCGCATCTACGACCTGCCGACCGTCGTCTTCCGGATGAGCTGCATCTACGGCCCACGCCAGTTCGGCAACGAGGATCAGGGCTGGGTCGCGCATTTCATCATCTCGGCGCTGACCGGGCGGCCCATCCACATCTACGGCGACGGCATGCAGGTGCGCGACGTGCTGTTCGTGGAAGACCTTGTGCGCGCCTTCCGCCTCGCCACCGAGAAGATCGAGGTCAGCCGCGGGCAGGTCTTCAACATCGGCGGCGGGCCGGAGAACACCATCTCGGTCTGGCACGAGTTCGGGGAGATGCTGTCCACCCTGCGCGGCGCGCCGGTGGAGGCCGACTTCTCCGACTGGCGGCCCGGCGACCAGCCCTGCTACGTCAGCGACATCCGCAAGGCGGAGCAGGTCCTCGGCTGGCGCCCGCAGGTGGACCGCGACACCGGCATCCGCCGCCTGTGGGACTGGGCGGAGCGCTATCTCGCGCAGAACGGCCTGCCCACGGACCAGAGCCAGGTGGAACCGGGCCGCATCGCCCTCAGCGCGTAACCCGACCCCTGTGCGGCGGAGGAACCAATGAACGTTCTTGTAACGGGCGGGGCCGGATTCATCGGCTCCCACATCACGCACCGTCTCGTGTCGCTCGGCCACCGGGTGACGGTGATCGACAACGAGTCCACCGGGCTGCGCGCCAACGTGCCGGCGGAGGTGCGCTACATCCGCGGCGACGTCACCAACCCCGCCGACCTCGACCGGGCGTTCGAGGAGGTGCCCGACGCGGTGATCCACATCGCCGGGCAGGTGTCGATCATCCGCGCCTTCAGCAACCCGGTCGGCGACCTGCGCACCAACGTGGAGGGGACGGTGAACGTCCTCCAGCAGTGCGTGGAACGCGGGGTGAAGCGCCTGCTCTACGCCAGCTCGATGAGCGCCTACGGCAACGCCGAGGTGGTGCCGACGCCGGAGGACACGCCCTGCTCCCCGGTGTCCTACTACGGGGTGACGAAATACGCGGGCGAGCGCTACGTCCATCTGACGGCGGCGCGGCACGACCTGCCGGGCGGCTTGGCCGTCACGTCGTTCCGCATGTACAACGTCTACGGACCGCGGCAGGCGGTGGACAACCCCTATCAGGGGGTGCTGGGCATCTTCCTGGGCAACATCATCCGCGGCGAGCCGATCCGCATCTACGGCGACGGCAAGCAGACCCGCGACTTCGTCTTCATCGACGACGTGGTGGACGCCTGGGTCGGCGCGCTCGACAACCCGGCCAGCCACGGGAAGATCTTCAACCTCGGCAGCGGTCGGCAGACCAGCATCAGCGAACTGGCCGACCTTGCGCTGGGGGCGCTCGGCCGGACGCGGGCGGACCATCCCGTGCTCCACCACCCCGAACGTCCGGGCGAGCAGCGCAGCGTGCAGGCGGACGTGACCTACGCCGGATCGGTGCTCGGCTGGACGCCGCGCACGCGGCTGGAGCAGGGGCTGGCGGAAACCGTGCGCTGGGCATTGCGCGAGAACGGCCAGGCGGACGGCATGGCGGAGCGTGCCGTGGCCTGACGGCCGACTTTCGAGCCGGCCAGGGATGGCTTCGGCAACGCCATCAAGCAACAGGAGTGGAATGATGCGGATCGCTGTTGTGGGGACCGGCTACGTCGGTCTCGTGTCCGGCGCCTGCTTTGCCGAATTCGGCATCGACGTGTGCTGTGTGGACAAGGACGAAACGAAAATCCGGCGCCTGAGAGGCGGCGAGATCCCCATCTACGAGCCCGGCCTGGACGTCCTTGTGGCGCGCAACATGGCGGCGGACCGTCTGTCCTTCACGTCCGACCTCGCGGTCGCCATGGAGGGGGCCGACGTGGTGCTGATCGCGGTCGGCACCCCCTCCCGTCCCGATGACGGCGGGGCGGACCTGACCTACGTCTTCGCGGCGGCGGCGGAGATCGCGCGGACCATGTCCCGCTACACCGTCATCGTCACCAAGTCGACGGTGCCGGTCGGCACCGGGCGCCAGATCGCCGCGCTGGTGCGCGACATCAACCCGCGCGCCGAGTTCGACGTGGCGTCCAACCCGGAATTCCTGCGCGAAGGCTCGGCCATCGGCGATTTCATGCAGCCCGACCGCGTGGTGATCGGCGCCGACTCCGACCGGGCGCGGGCGGTGATGGACGCCCTCTACCAGCCGTTGATCCGCGCCGGGACGCCCTTCGTGCGCACCGGCATCGAAACGGCGGAACTGACGAAATACTCGGCCAACGCCTTCCTGGCCTTCAAGATCACCTTCATCAACGAGGTGGCCGACCTGTGCGAGCGGGTGGGGGCCGACGTGCAGGACGTGGCGGCGGGCATGGGGTTGGACGGCCGCATCGGGCGCCCCTTCCTGAACGCCGGGCCGGGCTTCGGCGGGTCCTGCTTCCCCAAGGACACCGAGGCGCTGGTGCGCACCGGGCGGCAGCACGGCGCGCCGGTCCGGCTGATCGAAACGGTGGTGGACGTGAACCGGGCGCGCAAGCGGCTGATGGCCGGGCGGATCCTCCAGGCCTGCGGGCCGGACGCGGCGGGCAAGCGGATCGCCGTGCTGGGCATCACCTTCAAGCCCGACACCGACGACATGCGCGAGGCGGCGAGCCTGGAGATCATCCCGCTGCTCCAGGAGGCAGGCGCCACGGTTCACGTCTACGACCCCGCCGGCATGGAGGAGGGGCGCCACCTGCTGCCCGGCGTGGTCTGGCATGACGACGCCTACGCCCCGCTGGCGGAGGCCGACTGCGTCGCCATCCTGACGGAATGGAACGAGTTCCGCGCGCTCGATCTGGGCCGCGTGCGCAGCCTGATGCGGCGCCCGGTGATGGTCGATCTGCGCAACGTCTACGCTCCGGCGGCCATGGCGGCGGCGGGGTTCCACTACTGCTCCGTCGGGCGGCGCGACGCGCGGCCCGACGCGGCGAAGCGGCGCAAGGCGGCGGAAGCCATGCTTCTCAGCAACGGGTTTGCGGGCGATGCCTGTGTCCTTCCGTTCTCCGGACAGCTTGCGGCGGCCGCCTCCGACCTGGCGGACTGACGCGGGCGCCACGCCTGCTGACTCCGGCCACGCACCGGCGCCCTGAACGGGCCGCCCCCGTCCCGGCGACTGCTTGGCGGTGATGGCCCGGCACGGGGGCCGGCTGGGATCTCCCGATTCCGAAAGACGCAGCCATGATTGGCTTGGACGCGCTGGCCGGCAACCGACGAGACCTCATGCCCCGTGTGCCCTCCGGCGCACGGGGCGGCGCGCTTTCTCCCCATCCGGACGGGCGGACCGGCGGGCGGGCGCCGATCACGGTTCTTCTGATCGACGACCGCTCGCTGTTCGGCGAAAGCCTTGCCGCCGCCATCAACGCCTTTGCGCCGGACGTGGCGGTCAGCCACCGGCGCAGCGCCACGGCGCTGGCGGACCTTCCCGCCGCCCTGCGGGGCACCGACGTGGTTCTGGTGAGCATCGGGCGCGCCGACCCGGCCAAGGGTGGCGTCGGCCAGCTTCTGGACGCGCTGACGGGCGGCGGCCCGCGTCCTCCCGTCGCCGTTCTCGCCGACCGGCCCGGGCCGGCGGTGGCCGCCGCCGCGGCGCGCCTCGGCCTGCGCGGGGTGCTGAGCGGCCGGATGCCGCTGGCCGAGGTGATCGCCGCGCTGCGGCTCATCCACGGCGGCGGAACGGTCAGTCCCGATCCCGGCCCCGATCCCGGCCCCGGCTGAGCGATTCCGATTCGGCCGGCTGCCAAGCCTTGCGCACGGCCTCGACGCGGTTGGCGGCGCCCAGCGCCCGCAGGATGCCGCGGACATGGACCTTCGCCGTGTTCTCGCTGATCCCCAGTTCCTGTGCGATGACGCGGTTCGACTTCCCCTCGCGAAGCCGTTGCAGCACGCCACGCTGACGCGCGGTCAGCGCCGCTCCGCCGGATGGCATGGGCGGGTCGTCCTCCATGGCCTCGCGGCGCGGCAGCAGGCGGTGGAGGAAGGGGGAGGGGAAGAAGGTGCCGCCGCCCGCCACCAGACGGACCGCCTCCTGGGCGACGGCGAGGCCGACGCTGGTCGGCAGGCATCCCCGCACGCCCAGCCGGCTGGCTTCCAGCGGCAGGTCCTCCTCCCCGTCGGACAGGATGACCAGCGGCGTGCCGCCGAAGGCTCCGGCGAGGTCGCGCAACGTCGCCAGGACGCTGCCATTCGGCGGGGTCAGGCTGACGACGTTGCACAGCACGACGGAGGGACGGGGGGCTCCGGCGAGCATCGCCTTCGCCTCGTCCAGCGACGCCGCGGTCCGCATCGTCAGGGACGGGTCGCGCAGGCTGAGGCCGGCGGACAGGCATTCGCGGGTCAACGGGGTTTCATCCAGAAGAAGAGCTGCGATGCCCCGGCGCCCTTTCACCGCTTCCGAGCCGCGTGCGGCGCAGGGTGATGGAACCGGCTTCCCGCTCGATGCCATGAAGGATGTCTCCCGACCCGTTTTCCAGGTCTGATGCTGCGCTGCACACATGTGGTCGTCAACGTCAATCCTGCGTGGAAGTAACCATGTCGGACTTTGTCTTTACCTCCTATTTGATGTGTTTCCACTGGAATTCCGTGTCTTCGGGAGAGGTGTCGGCTATCGCCATCCGGAAGCGCAATGTCTTGCCCTTGTCGTCTTCCCATTGGTCAGAGTGCACCGGTCCCCGACTTGTGCCCTTTGGGCCTGTTCTTTCGGTCGCAAAGCAGAAGGCGATGCGCGGCGGCCTTTCCCGTCCCGGCGGCGGGATGAGGTGGAAGATGCGTTCCGGGCCGCTGCCATCCTCACAAAGGCGTACGGAAGCGGCGAAACACGGGCCGCCGGGCGCCGGAATGGGTACGGATTAAATCGCCGACACGCCACAACCTTGCATCGAAGTGCGTATTTACCGGGCGCGCTGTTCTGGTAACGTTGAAAACATCAATGCAGACCGCGCAAGCATTCCTGATGATCTTCCAACAGAAACAATCCATGTGGTCGGCAGGGAAAGGCGCTGAAAATGAAGAAAGTGAAATCTTTCCGAGTATCCGCGAGCGGACGCGCTCACCCGAAAATTGAAACCTCTCTTACCGGCGGTGGCGGGAAAAGGCTCGCAGCCCTGGTCTGACAAGGTGAGAAGACCTGGTGTTTGATCGAAAGGGGGAGCGGATGACGACGGAAATCAAGCAGAAAGCAAGGGTCGCCCAAGAGATTGCCCCAGGGATTGCCCCGGGGGGCGCCCCGGGGATCGGCGTGGTCCTGGTGGACCCGAACAGCCTGACGCGGGATTGCTTTTCGCTCGGCCTCGGCACGCTGTGCCAGGACATGACCGTGCAGTCGGTGGCCTCGTTGAAGGACGCCGCCGACGTCCTGGCGCGGGGCGGGCGGACCGAGGTCGTGTTGTGCAACATCGGTGCGCAAATGGGGCTGAGCGACGTCCTGCGCGCGGCCATTCGCGACGCCGTGTCGGCCTGTCTGCCGGTGCCGCTTGTGATCATCTCGGACCGCGACGATGGCGGGATGATCCTGGAGAGCCTGCGCCTCGGCGTGCGCGGCTACATCGTGCCCAGCCTCGGGCTGGGGGTCATGCTGGAGGCGATCCGGCTGGTCGCCGCCGGCGGCACGTTCGTGCCGGCCACGTCCCTGCAATCGCTGATCGCGCCGGCGCCGGGAGCCATCGCGGTTCCGCAGACCCCGCCGCCGGGCGCCGCCGCGCCGGTGACGGACCGGATCGGCGGACTGACTCCGCGGGAGATGGCCGTGCTGACCTGCATGCGCGAGGGCAAGTCGAACAAGCTCATCGCCTACATGCTGGGCATGTGCGAGAACACCGCCAAGGCCCATGTGCGCAATGTGCTGAAGAAGCTGGGGGCCACCAACCGGACGGAAGCCGCCTTCATGGCGCACGCCCATCTGTCCCGTGGCGCAGCCCTGGAATCGAACCAACCCTGATCGTGTGGTGCGGTGACGGAACGGTGCGGGACCCACCCGCGCCGTTCCCGCGCGTTGCGCTCAGTTCTCCTCGCGCATGACGCGGCACGCCGCTTCCGTCCGGTTGGTGGCGCCGAGCCGACGCAGGATGTTCCGCACATGCACTTTGACGGTGCTTTCCCGCATTCCCAGCTCGTGGGCGATGACCTTGTTCGGCTTGCCCTCCTGAAGGCATTCCAGGACGGCGAGCTGGCGCGGGGTCAGCTGGGTCAGGTGCGGCTTGCCGTTGACCACGGGCGTCGGGACGGATAACGCGGCGTGCAGCACCGGGTCCGTCACCGTGTCCTGGCCCAGGATCAGCCGGTGCAGGATGGATGCCGGAACGAAGATGCCGCCGGCGGCGACCAGCCGGATCGCCTCCAGCGCCATGGTCAGGCCGATGGTCGTGGAGATGTAGCCGTGAGCGCCCTGGCGGATGGCCTCCAGCGCGGTCGCCGTCTCGTCGGAATCCGACAGCATGATGAGCGGGATGCCATCCAGCACATCCAGAAGCTCGGCCAGCCTTGGCCGGAACTCCGGATCGGAGGCGAGCCGCCCGCTGAAGTTGGCCAGAGCGACGTCCGGTGATTCGTTCCGCCGCACCACGCTTTCCAGGTCGGCCAGGGACGCCGCCGTCAACACCCGCACCCCCCGTCCGCACAGGTTCAGGCTGGTGGACAGGCTTTCCCGCGTCAGCGGCGTTTCGTCGTGCAGGATGGCCGTGACGATCTGACCCTCCCCCAGAGGGCGCGCGCCCCCGGACATCCGGTAATAGGACCCGAACGAGCCTGGGTCGTTCATCGGGGCGGCGGTCAAGGGAACGGCGGCCAAGATGTGATTTGCCGTGAAGGATGTGACGGATGGGATGTCGCGGACGGCGTTGGGCAGGCGCGCTCCGTCTTTGCACGGCAACATACAAAATCTCCCTCAGCCACACGCCATGGACACGCCGACCCGTGGAACCGCCCGGGATCGCCGCCAACGTCGCCGCCGAGTTCACCGGAGCGAAGACTTTGGCCCTATTCGATCAAATGAACCGGATCAAGCGGGAAGGCGATGCTGCAAGAGGTCTGTGCGACCGCTTAGGGCCTATAACATAGCAACCAATTTTGACCGTCAATCGCAAACAAGAACGTAATACTGTGCGCAGATATCCGCAAAGTACCTCCAAATTAGTAATTTTTTCAAAGCTGTAACAGCGATCTTGAAACCTTTGCTTGTCGGGGCGAGTGGGTTTTATTCTCAGAGGGGAATGGACGGAGAGTGTTTCATCGAGTTGTGTCCACATGGACCACGGAGGTGCAGGTCAGCGCCGTCTTCTGCGGAATGCCGAGATGAAGGACGCTTCCCGTCTCCTGTCCCTGGGCGCGGATGGCGTTCCAGTCGGCCTCCGCGGCGTTCCAGAACCAGACGCGCTCTCCCGGATCCGCCAGATGATAGCGGTTTCCGTAAAGCCGGTTGCCTGCGGCGACCACCGCGTTGTCGGCGTTGACGTCGGTGACGGCGCCGACGCGCGCGTTGGCGTTGCGGATGACGATGCGGTTGTCGAAGATCTCGTTGCCGACGGCGGGGGTGTAGGGCGCGCGGTCCTGGGACACCACCGTCACCGCGTTGCCGAAGCCGCCCGGCACGTCGATGTCGTTGCCGTAGACCTTCACGCCCTGCGCGCTGGAAATCAGGATCTGGGCGCCCCAGAACCAGCCCTGGCCACGCTGCCCGTTGTCGGCGACCCGGTTGTTGCGGATCACCCCGTCGTAGCTGATCTCATAGGTGATGCCGTTGTCGGCGTTGCCGAATACCAGATTGTCCTCGATCACCAGCCGGTGCACGTCGATGTCGGCCCAGATTCCGGCGCCCACATTGTCGTGGACGCAATTGCCGCGGATGATCCCGCCGCCTCCGGATTCGGTGATCTTGCCGCCGCCGCCCTCCCAAGTGAAATCGACACCGGCATAGCCGTTGCGGGCGATCTCGTTGCCGGCGATCAGGAAATCGGTCCCCGACCCGGAAAAGCCGGCGTGGCCGTTGTCCTGGATTCGGTTGTCGAGGATGCGGCTGCCGTTGCCGGCGTTGACGCCGACGCCGTGGTTCAGGCGCAGGACGGTGTTCCGGACGGTCCAGCCGGGACCGAACTCCGCGTCCACGGCGGCGGCCTGGATGGGGGCGGCGTATTTCTCGATGGTCAGCGCCTGGATGACGACGCCCGACGCCGTGCCGCCGAAGGCGCGGGGGGTGACGCTGGTCTCCACGGTCCGACCGGTGGGGTCGTCGCCGATCACGATCTCGTCGGCGTCGTAGTCGAAGAACCAGCGCCCCGGCCCGACGGCGGACCGGCTGCCGACATGGAGCATCGGCGCGTCGTCGATGAACAGATCCTCCGGACGGGCGCAGCGGGGAAAGCCGGAGCGGCAGAACTCCGCCGCGTTGACCCGGCCCTCCTGCGTCTGCCCGCGGGCCACCCAGACGGGGCCGCGGCGGACGAAGGCGGTGAGCCGCCGCGCTCCGCTCAGCACGGCGCCGGGGCGCCTTCGAACAGGTTGCGGTCCTTCGGCACGATGGAGTGCAGGCGGTGGACACCGGCTTCCAGCCGGAAGCGCGTGCCGGGGGGATGACGGTCCACCGCCGCCTGGATGTCGGCGCCGGGCCGCAGGGAGACGGTGGGAGGTTCCGCTCCCGCCGCCGTCAGCGGGAGGCCGGCAAGAAGGAGGACCGCCGCCGCGCGGCGGGCAGGGCGGGGTGCATGCCGCCGGGGGTGCGGGGCGCGTCCTGTGTCCATGGTGGCCTCGATGCGTCGTCCTGCGGCGATGGACGAAAACGCTAACATGCGGGTCCGGCGCCTAGAATCGTCAAACTGGATGATCGACCTTCGTCGGCGCCGGTACTTGACCACAGGGAACCGGAGCGGTCACCGGCCGTTGCCAAAGGGCACCCCCAATCGTTCGAGAGCGTGCCATGGCCTCCCGCATCGAGGATTACGCCCTTCTGGGAGACTGCGAAACCGCAGCCCTTCTGTCAGTCGAAGGTTCCATCGACTGGCTGTGCTGGCCGCGCTTCGATTCCGACGCCTGCTTCGCAGCGCTCCTGGGTACGCCGGAGAACGGGCGCTGGCTGCTGCGCCCGAGCGATCCCGACGCCCGCACGACCCGGCGCTACCGCGGCGACAGCCTGATCCTGGAGACGGAGTTCGAGACGGCGGAGGGCGCCGTCACCATGATCGACTTCATGCCCCCGCGCGGCGAGGCGTCGGACGTCGTGCGCATCCTGCGCGGGCGGCGCGGGCGCGTCGCCATGCGGATGGACCTGACGCTGCGCTTCGGATACGGGCACGTCGTGCCGTGGGTGACGCGGATCGGCCCGCACACCCTGCGGGCCATCGCCGGGCCGGACATGGTCGTCCTGCACACCAGCGCCCCGATCCACGGCGAGGATCTGAGCACCGTCGCCGATTTCACTGTGGCGGAGGGCGAGAGCCTCAGCTTCGTGATGACCTATTCCCCCTCGCACCTGCCACTGCCGGAGCCGGTCGACGCCGAGCAGGCTCTGGCCGAGACCGAGCGGTTCTGGGAGGAGTGGAGCGGGCGCTGCGCCTACGGCGGCCCCTGGCGCGACGCGGTGGTGCGTTCGCTGGTGACGCTGAAGGCGCTGACCTACCGCCCGACCGGCGGCATCGTCGCGGCGCCGACCACCTCCCTCCCCGAGCAGCTCGGCGGGGTGCGGAATTGGGACTACCGCTATTGCTGGCTGCGCGACGCCACCCTGACCCTGCTGGCGCTGATGAACGCCGGCTATCTGCAGGAGGCGCTGGACTGGCGCGACTGGGGCCTGCGCACCATCGCCGGCAGCCCGCAGCAGATCCAGATCATGTACGGCATCGCCGGGGAGCGCCGCCTGCTCGAATGGGACGTGCCCTGGCTGCCGGGCTACGAGGGGGCGAGTCCGGTCCGCGTCGGCAATGCCGCGGCCCCCCAGCTCCAGCTCGACGTCTATGGCGAGATGATGGACGCGGCGCACCAGGCGCGCATGCGCGGCATCACGACCCAGCCGGAAGCCTGGCATGTCCAGTGCGCCTTGCTCGACCACATGGAATCGGTGTGGGACCAGCCCGACGAGGGCATCTGGGAGGTGCGCGGCGGCGCTCGGCATTTCACCCATTCCAAGGTGATGGCCTGGGTCGCCGTGGACCGCATGGTGAAGAGCGCGGAGAAGTTCGGCCTGGATGCGCCGCTGGAGCGTTGGAAGGCGCTGCGGCAGGCCATTTGCGACGATGTCTGCGCCAACGGCTATTCGAAGGAGCGCAACAGCTTCGTCCAATATTACGGCGCCGGCCACGTCGACGCGGCGCTGCTGATGCTGCCGATGGTCGGCTTCCTCCCGGTGGACGATCCCCGCATCCGGGGCACCGTCGCTGCCATCGAACAGGAGCTGATGCAGGATGGCCTCGTCATGCGCTACCGGACGGAGAGGACCGACGACGGGCTGCCCAACGGGGAGGGAGTGTTCCTCGCCTGCTCCTTCTGGCTGGCCGACGTCTATGTGCTGCAAGGGCGCCAAACGGAGGCCGAGGCGCTGTTCAACCGGCTGCTCGCCCTGCGCAACGATCTGGGCTTGCTGTCGGAGGAGTACGACACGACGGCGAAGCGGTTGGTCGGCAACTTCCCGCAGGCCTTCTCGCACATCGCGCTCATCAACACCGCCTTCAACCTGACCCGTGCGGAGAAGCCGGCGGAGCAGCGCAAGGACGGGGACTGACGGAACAAGGGAAAGCCCCTCCCGCCGGTGTGGGCGGGAGGGGCGCGTTGGGCACGGGTCAGCGGCTGGTGCTGCCCGTGGTGCTGCCGGTGGTGCCGGTGCGGCTGGTGCTGTCCGTTGTTCCGCTCATCCCGGTGCCGGACATGCCGGTGCCTGACGCGCTGGAGGTTCCGGAGGAACTTGTTCCGGACCCGCCCATCCCCGTGCCGCCCATCCCCGTGTTCGAGGACCCGGTGGTGCCGAGCCCGGCCATGGCCGACGCCCCGGCGGTGGTGCCGGTGCCGCCGAACGTCCTCTCGCGGACGCGCAGGTTGTTCTGCACATGGCGGACGCCGGAGATGGTCTCCGCCATATCCTCGGCGCGGCGCTTGGTCCGGCGGTCGTCCACGCTGCCGCTCAGCGTGACCTCGCAATTGCTGACGGTCACGTCGATTTCCGACGCGTCGATGTAGGGATCGTCGGTCAGGCGGTCGTTCACATCCTCGCGGATGCGGTCGTCGGAGCGGGTGTAGCCGCGCGGCCCACGGCCCCGATGGTGCTGGGCGCCGGGGTCGTCGTTGCGGGCGTCCATGCGGCGGCGGCGTTCCGCGTCCTCGTCGCCGAACCAGGAGGCCATCTCGTCGCCCGCCCGTTCGAAGAAGCCGCGGTCCTCGTTGCGGCCGTAGCCGCCACCGCCGCCATAGCCCATCCGCCCATAGTCGCGGTTACCGTAGTCACGGCTGCTGTAGTCGCGGTTTCCATAGCCGCGGGAGCCGGACCCGTATTCCATCCCGCCGTAGTCGCGGCTGCCATAGTCCCGGCCGCCGTAAGCGCCGCTGCCGTATTCAGAGCGGCCGAAGCCGCCGCGATAGCCGAAGTCCTGGCCGTAGTCGCCACGGTCCTCATAATTCTGGCGATCATCGCGGGAGCGCCAGTCGCGTTGGCCCTGCCCATAGGAGGCGCGGGAGCCGTAATCGCGGCCGTAATCACGGCCGTAATCACGATTGCCGGAGCCCTGATTATAGGAACTCTGGCCATAGGAGCCCTGGCCGTAATCGCCCCGGCCTTCCTGCTGGCGCCAATAGTCGCGGCCATAATCGAAGCCCTCGCGGCCTTGGCCCTCGTAGCCGTAGCCGGGCTGGCGGCCACCGCCGCCCATCATGCCGGACCGGCCGGACTGGCCCGAACCGGACTGGCCCCAATTCGATTGACCGAACTCGTCACGGCCACGGTTCTGATACGAGCCGGCGCTCCACTCGCGGCCTTCGCCGCGTTGGCGGTCGCGCTCCCACCGGTCGTCGTCGCGGCGGGTGCCCTGGTCGTTCCTCCACCTGGATTCATAGTCGGACATGGGATACTCCCCATTTGGACGGTGCCCGTTCGCCGGGCGTCCGCAAACAACAGGGGAGGCGGCGAAGGATCGCGGACCGGCGATGGCTTTGCCGTGTCTTTGGCCAAGTCCTTGCCCAAGGCCTTGCCCAAGTCCTTGCCATGCGCCCTGCACAGGCCAGCCAACCGGAGCGCCGTCGGGAAGCCCGCGAGCGCCCGCAATCCCAGCATTCTTGCGCTCGGTCGGCGCGCCGCGCGAAGGCCGCAGGGAATCAGGCGAAGCCGCCCCCTTGAACGCCGCGGCGAAGGAAACATATGTGCAACATCGCCGGCGGATGGCCGTAACCTTCGGGTGACCGACCGGCAAACCCCTTTCCGGGTCGTGATTCAGCGGTTGACCGGCGTCGCCATCTGGATTACTGGCTCGAACACCGCTCTCCCTGGCCGCTCCGGCCGGCTGCCTCGACCCATCCCCACGGTCCTGGCGCCGCCGATGGCCGGGGAGACCCCCGAGATCCGCATCGACACGCGATGCACGCCCGTCCGGCAGCGTTGAATGCCGGCTGAGATGTTGTGAAGCAGAAGGACGAATGACGTTTGATAACAAGCGCCGCCGCGCGGCGCCCAAGGGCGGCAACCGCCCGAACTCGAATTTTGGCGGCAACCGCCCGAACACGATTGTTGGCGATGTGCGCAGCGGCAAGTCCGGCGGCCCGCGTTTCCAGAAGAACCAGAACCCCAAGCCCTACGAGCGTCCGAAGGCCACCCGCCCGCCGGGCGCGCCGGCTCCCGGCCCGGTGCCGGGCAACGATGAAATCCTGTTCATCCCGCTCGGCGGCTGCTCGCGCATCGGCATGAACATGGCGCTCTACGGCCATGCCGGGAAGTGGCTGATTGTGGACGCCGGCGTCGCCTTCATGGGCGACGAGGCGCCGGGCGTCGACAGCCTGATGGCCGATCCCTCCTTCATCGAGGAGCGGATGGACGAGGTGGTCGGGCTGGTCGTCACCCACGCCCACGAAGACCACATCGGCGCCATCCACCATCTGTGGCCTGGGCTGGAATGCCCGATCTACGCGACCCCCTTCGCCGCCCATGTGATCCGTGAACGGTTGAAGGAGTCCGGCGGCCTGCGCCACGCCCGCATCCGGGTGTTCGAGCCGGGCGCGGCCTTCGAGATCGGCCCCTTCGGCATCGAGACCATCACCGTCACCCACTCGATCCCCGAGCCGGTGTCGGTGGCGATCCACACCAAGGCCGGCACGGTCCTGCACACCGGCGACTGGAAGTTCGACCCGCACCCGCTGGTCGGCCCGACCATGGACCTGGACGCGCTGAAGCGGCTGGGCGACCGCGGCGTGCTGGCGATGATGTGCGACAGCACCAACGCCAACGTCGACGGCACCACGGGGTCGGAAGCGGACGCCCGCGCCGGCCTGATCGAGGCCTTCGCCGGGCGCAAGGGCGCCATCGCGGTGACCGGCTTCGCGTCCAACGTCGCCCGCATGCAGGCGGTGGCGGAGGCCGCGGCGGCCCACGACCGCAAGGTGGTGCTGGTCGGCCGGTCGATGCTGCGCATGGAGAAGGCGGCCCGCGCCAGCGGGTACCTGGAGAAGGCTCCGGAGTTCATCTCCATCATGGAAGCTTCCTGGACGCCGCGCCGGAACCTCGTGTTCCTGTGCACCGGCAGCCAGGGCGAGGAGCGGGCGGCGCTCAGCCGGCTGGCCCGCGACGGCCACCGCGACCTGTGGCTGGAGAGCGGCGACACGGTGATCTTCTCCGCCCGCGCCATCCCCGGCAACGAGGTGGTGCTGGCCGACGTGCAGGACCATCTGAAGGCCAAGGGCGTGACGGTGGTGACCCCCGCCGACGCGCCGGTGCATGTGTCGGGCCACCCGAAGCGGGACGACCTGATCCGCATGTACGACCTGATCCGTCCGCGCTTCTCCGTGCCGGTGCACGGCACCATCGAGCATCTGGAGGCCCACGCCCGCCTCGCCCGCGCCTGCGGCGTGGAACGGGCGCTGGTTCCGGAGGACGGCGACATCCTGCGGATCGCGCGGGAAGGCACCGCGGTGATCGGCCATATGGAGGCCAAGCGCCTCGCCAACACCGGGCGCGAACTGATCCCCTGGACGGGCCTGCCCGTCGCGGAGGACGCGGACGCCCTGGCTGAAGCCATGGAATCGATGGCCGCCTGACGCGGCCATCCTCCCTCACCGCCATCTTTCAACGGGCCACGAATCACCAGAAGGGGACACCACCCTCCGTTCGCGCGCACCAGGGGCCGGCTCACGGCCCTTTTTTATCTTGGAGAGTTGCCCATGGCTGGCTATCCCGCCGACCGGCTTTCCTTTCCCGACATCCTCGACCCGGTGCTGGAAGCGCCGGACGGGGATGACACCGCCCTCGACCGCGCCATCAACGAGGTGGCCGAGGCGCTGGCCGACAGCGGGACCCTGATCGTCGATGCCCTGGGCCAGGCGGCCTACGGCGTGACCGACGAGGACGCCGTTCTCGGCCTGATCGACACCTACATCCGCGTCCTCCTGCATCTCGGCGAGGTGGAGGAGGCGGCGGACATGGGTGAAGTGATCGAGCGCATCCAGAGTTTCCAGCGCCGCCGCAAGCGCCGCGGCTCTCGCGCCTCCTGACGCCACCCTTCTCTCAGACCAGCCCTTTCCTCAGACTGGCGGGACGGTTCCGCCGGTCAGCCAGCGGGTCGCCAGGGCGCGCAGCCGCGCGGTCTGCTGCCGCTGGCGGTAGACGGACACGGCGTAGCCGATCCCGATGAAGCCGACGATCACCACCCAGAAGCCAAACAGATAGCGCCAGTCCGCCCCCGCGGTCAGCAGCACCAGCAGGACCAGCGTCACCACTCCCGCCACCACCCCGCCGATGATGCGCATCCGCAGGAAGGCGGCCTCGTCGCTCTGTTCGAAATCCTCGGCCAGCGCCTGGATTTCCAGTCCGGCCTGACGGCGGGCCTCCGCCGCCGGGTTCAGCGCATCCATGCCATCTCCATTCAGTTTATCGGGCTTTGGAGCCCAGGCGCGATGATCCGTCACATTCGCCTGCTATGAAAGGAAGAACAGGCGAAACGCGCTTCCGGCCATCGGCGCTCACGGCGGGGGTCGGCCGCTTCGGGGGAGTCTCGAACCATGCAGACCGGCTATGTGCGCACCTACGAACGCATCGCCCCGCTCTACGACGCGCTGGATCTCGGTTACGAGGTGATGTGGAAGCGGCGCCTGCGCCGGGGCACGTTCCACGGCCTGTCCGGGCGCATCCTCGATGCCGGGGCGGGCACCGGCCGCAACATCCCCTTCTACCCCATCGGCGCCCGGATGACCGCGGTGGACGCCAGCCCGGCCATGCTGGGCCGCGCCGCCAAGCGGGCGGGCAGGCTGGGGCGGGCGGTGGAGTTCCGGGTGATGGATCTGGCCGCCACCGGATTCCCCGACGGCCATTTCGACCATGCGGTGGCGACCTTCGTCTTCTGCGTCCTGCCGGAGGAGCTTCAAGTGCCGGTGCTGCGCGAGATGCGGCGCATCCTGAAGCCGGAGGGGACACTGCGCATCCTCGACTACACCCAGTCGGAGCGCTCGGTGGCCCGGCTGTGGATGCGCTTGGTGTCGCCCTGGCTGAGCTTCGCCTTCGGCGCCCGCTACACCGCCGGGTACGAGGCCCATCTGCCGCGGGCCGGCCTGGGGGCGGTCGCCAGCCGCTTCGTGATGGGCGACTGCGTCAAGCTGGTGGAGGCCCGCGTGGCCTGAGCCGCCGGGCCTTCCCCTCGGCCGATCAGCCGGCGCGCCGCTGCTCGTGCGCCGGGCCGCCGCCGAAATGGTCGAGCGCCTGGGCGAGCGCGTCGTCGAACACCTCCGCCTTCTCGGTGAAATAGTCGAAGTAGCCGTAATGGCGGCGCAGCGGCAGCTCGGTCAGGGAGCGGATGCGGTAGGCCGGGTCGTTCAGAGTGCCGCGCTCCATCAGCTCGATCACCCGGCGCAGCCGCGCCACCTCCGCCTTGTAGGAGTTGGCGAACCACTGGCGGATCTTCCAGTTCTCCACCTCCAGCTGGTTTCGCGGCACCGGCCCGATCCACGAAACGGGGAAGGGCGCGGCCACCGTCACCTCGTCGAAGCCGTGCAGTTCCGACAGGATGATGCTGCGGTGATAGGCGCCGTCGATCAGCCCGCCGGGGGCCTCCTCGAAGCCGTAGAGATAGAGCCAGAGAGCGCTCTCCACCGCCTCCGCAGTGATGTCCTCCAGCCCGACCTCGCCGGCCATCAGGCGGCGGGCCGCAGGGTTGCCGTGAAGCAGCCCGTTGCCGGAGCGGAAATCGTAGGTGTTGAAGACGACGCCGACCTCGGCCTCGTTCAGGGTGCGGGCGATCTCGGCCACGGTGTCGCGGTCGCGCACCGGGGCGTATTGGCGGGCCGGCATCAGCCGCTCCAGCACCGCCGAGGGCGACAGCGGGACATCCAGCCAACGCCGCGCATGCTCGCCCAGCACCGGGCGGAACACGCCCTTGTGCCCGAACAGGGCGGTCTGCCAGGCCTGGAGCAGCCCGCCGGACGCCCCCCGGTGTTCGAGAAGCAGGCGGCGCACGTCCTCGCCGCGCAGCCAGGCGGCCAGCACGACGATCTGCCCGGAGGTCACCGTGAACAGGTCGGGCATCCGCTCCAGGCGGTCGAGCGCCGTCAGCACGCCCGCGCCGTGCAGGTTGAACCCACCGAAGCCGCCCAGGGCGACCGCTCGTTTCTGCATGTGAAAAACTCCAACCAAAGATCGACCGTCCCGCGGGGCGCCGCTGTCGCGGACCGCCTGCGGGGCGTTGCTGTTGCTGTGTCAGGGAAAAATGAGGGACGCCCGTGTCAACCGGCGGCCCGGCCGCCATCCAGACGGTGGGGATTCAGATCGGCCGTCCGTCCTTTCAGAAACGCGGCCAGCCGGCCCAGCAGGGACCGGAGATGGTCGGCGCGCATCCGGGCGGCCTTGCGGCGGATGATCTGCAGGTCGCGTTCGGAGGGAAGGGCGGAAGCGAAAGTCGAAGGCGTGTTCATAAGGGACCTCCTCAAAGGATTGAGAAGGCGTCTCCCCCTCGGGAAAGGGCTTATCGTTATGTTGCAGTGCACAATATGGGGCAGTGGCACTGTCCCGTCAAGGCTGGTCCGCTTTTTGTCCACAGCTCTCGCATCGGGGAGGACGGTCAGTCGCCGGTCTGACTCACTGGATTGAGGTTCAGAAGATCCTGGATGGCGCCTTGCAACTGCCGCGGCGTGACCGGTTTGCGCACCACGGCCAGCCCGAGCGCCGCTGCGTCGCGGTCGCAGTCGGTGCCGATCTCGCCGGTCAGGATGATCGCCGGAACCGGCGATCCGACCAGCCCGCGGATTTGCGCGATGGCTTCCGTTCCGATCCGGCCGTTGCGCAGCCGGTAATCGGCGATGATCAGGTCCGGGTGGCGGTCCAGTCCGCGCAGCCGCTCCAGCGCCTGTTCCGCGGAGCCGGCGACGGCCACCTCGTATCCCCATTCCTGGAAGATGGTCCGCAGCCCCATCAGGACGATCACGTCGTCCTCGACCAGAACGGCCAACCGGCCGTCGCCGGTCGGGGTGGTTTCGGCTTCCGGGGCGGGTAGGGGGACGGCCGGCGCGGCGGCGCGCGGCGCGTCGATGGAGAAGACCGACCCATGGGCCGGTTCGGAGCGAACCGACACCGGATGGTTCAGCAGCCGGGACAGCCGCTTCACGATGGCCAGCCCCAGGCCGAGGCCCTGGCTGCGGTCGCGCTCCGGGTTGCCGACCTGATGGAACTCCTCGAAGACCTTGGTCTGCTGCTCCGCCGAGATGCCGATGCCGCTGTCCTGCACCATGATGCGGACGGTGCCGTTCGTCGCCTCGCAGGACACGCGGACATAGCCCGCCTCGGTGTAGCGGATGGCGTTCTCCACCAAGTTGCGGAGCATCCGGCCGAGCAGCAGCCGGTCGCTGCGCACCGCCAGGTCCGGGGCGAGTTGGACGACGGTGAACTCCAGACCCTTGCTGGAGGCGATGGGGGCGTAGGCCGCCTCGATCTCCTCCAGCATCGGGCGCAGGGGCACGGTGCCGATCTGCGGGACGATGACACCGGCATCCAGCCGCGACACGTCCAGCAGGCTGTCGAGAAGGTTCTTCAGCGTCTCCAGCGCGCGTTCCAGCGAGGCCAGCGGGGGGCGCCCCTTGTCGGGGTCGACGTGGTGGTGCAGGACTCCGGCGAACAGCAGGGCGGATTGCAGCGGTTGACGCAGGTCGTGGCTGGCCGCGGCCAGGAACTTCGATTTGGAGATGTTGGCCTCGTCGGCCTTGGCCTTGGCGTCGCGCAGGGCCTCCTCCATCGCCTTGCGCCCGGTGATGTCGATGTTCAACCCGCTGAGCCGGACCAGACGTCCATTGTCGTAGACGGGGCGCCCGATCGCCATGATCCAACGCACCCCGTCGCGCGGATGAAGGATGCGGAACTCCCCGCGGTAATCGGAGCGCCGGGCCTCCAGCACATCGTTCGTGTACCGGCGCACCGTGTCCCGGTCCGCCGGGTGCACCAGTTCGAAGAAGCTGTCCTCGTCGGGCTTGAAGCTGTCCGGAGTGACGCCGTACAACCGGTACATGCCATCCGACCAGGCCAGCGTGCGGTCGCGCTGGTCGAAATCCCAGATCCCGGCCTCCGATGCCGCCAGCGCGATGGTCAGCCGCTCCTCGCTGCGGCGCAGCGCCTCCTCCAGCGCCTTGCGCTCGGTGATGTCGAGGTTCAGGCCGCTGAAATGCAGCGGTGTGCCGTCCAGACCATAATTGACGCGCCCGATCGACGAGACCCAGCGGACGGCGCCGCCCGGTTGGACGATCCGGTATTCCAGCTGCACGTAGGTCTGCTGTTTGGCGAGGATGTCCGATTGCGCCTTCAGGGTGGCGACGTCGAAGTCGTCGGGGTGGACCACCGACCGCCACACGGCGCTTGTCGATTCGTGCACGGCGGGATCGAGGCCGAAGATGCGGTAGGTTTCCTCCGACCAATGCCCCTTGTTGGTCGTCAGATCCCAATCGAAGGAGCCCGCCATGGCCGATTCCAGGGCGAGGCTCAGCCGATCCTTGCTCTTGCGCAGATCATCCTCGGCCTGTCGCCGCCGGGTGATGTCGAGGAGATAGACCGACATCCCGTTCGCGTTGGGAAAGGCCCGCATCCAGAACCAGCGCCCGGTGCGCATCCCTTGGAATTCATCGTCGATCGGCGTCTGCTCGGCCATCGCCTGATGGGCCTTGCGCCACAGCGGCGTGTCGACCAGTTCCGGAAAGGCGTCCCACAACGACCGCCCGCGCAGGTCGCGGCCTTGGGCGACCAGCGCGGCCGCCTTGTCGTTCAGGTAGGTGAACCGCCAATCGCGATCCAACTCGATCACGCCGTCCACCGTGCTGCCGAGCACCGCCGCCATGCGGAGCGCGTTGCTGCGCGCCAGCTCATGCGCGCGCAGGAAGCGCCACAGGCTCCAGCCGGCGGTCAGCGCGGCGAACAGGAATAGCCCGGCGAAGATCACGAGCGTGCGCCGGGCCGCCGCGTTGACCGGCCGCATGGATTCGTCCTTGTCCAGGCTGACGTGGACATAGAGGTTGGGGACGCCGGCGGCCAGCGGCGACACCGCCGTGATCCGCATCCGCCCCTCCGGCCCAAGCGTCTCGACCACACGCCGCTCGCCCCGCTCCAGCAGAGCCTGATAGGGCGTGTGCAGCGGCCGGCCGACGATGTCCGGCGTTTCGGGCTGGTGCGCCAGGACGATGCCGGAGCGGTCGGCGATCACCACCTCCGCGTTTCCCGGAAGGCTTTTCTCGCGAAGGAACAGGTTCAGCCATGTGGTGTCGAGGAGCACGGTCGCCACCCCGGCCGGAACGCCGTTCTCGTCCTTGTAGGCGAGAGCGAAGGGGATGGAGGGGCGCCCCGTGGTGCGGGAGGTCAGGGTGGCCCCGTTGGCCTGTTTTCCGGTCGTCAGCGCCTCCTGCCAATAGCTGCGGTCGGCAACCGACAGGCCACGTGCCCGGGGTTCGGTGGAGCACCAGATGGTTCCGGACCGGTTGCTGATGCTCACCGCCAGATATGGGGGAAACTTTGCCTTGATCCGAAGAAGCGTATCCTGGCAGGCCGCTGGGGACAGCCGCCCTATGCCCATCTCGGTAAGAGCAACCAAAACGTGTTCGATGTCGTCGGCGATGCGCTTCTGTTCGGACTCGACCTGATCCAGAAGCTGCATCGACTCCAGGCGGATTTCTGTTTCCCGCGACTTGCGCAATTCCAGGATGTTGTGCACTTCGAAGGCGATCAGCGGTAACGCAACCACAAGGAAAAGAATCGACAACCGACGCGCCGACCATCCAGGCCGCTGGTCCGGCTCGTTGGTCTTCACCCGTATCTCCTTACTCCGCCCTTCCGCGGGCGAAGATTGCCAGAATACGATGTTGATTGAAACAGGCTGTCCGTTCTATCCCAATCGCCCTTTCTCTTTTTCTTCAAAAGGCTGTCACGATACGAGGGCAGTGTAACCGCAGGTGGCTTCCACCGCGGCGGCCAGCCGCAGCACCGCCGCGTCGCTCAGGCGCGGTCCGGCGATCTGGATTCCCACGGGAAGCCCGCCGCTCGCCGTCAGCCCGCAGGGGACCGAGCAGGCCGGCGCGTAGCAGTGATTGAACAGCGGCGTGAAGACCGCGTGGCCGCGCGGCGTCACCGGACGCCCCTCGATGGCGGCGGGGCCAAGCCGGTCGAACGGCCATGCGGTGACCGGAGTCGTCGGGCAGACCAGCAGATCGTACCGCGCGAAGAGGGCGGCCAGCGCGCGGTACGCCTCCTCCCGCAGATGCAGGGCGCGGGCGACCTCCGCGCCGCCGGTGCGCAGGCCGGCGTCGATCTGCTGCCCGATGTCGGGGTCGAACAGGTCCGGCGTCGCGCGGTAGCGCTCGCCGTAAAGCGCGGCGAGGCCGGCGAACTGGAGGGGCATCAGGCCGTTTTCCCCGGCGCCCTCGGGCCAGACCGGGTCGGCCTCCTCGACGATGGCCCCGGCATCGGCGAGGCGGTGGACGGCGCGCTCCACGCAGGCCGCGACCTCCGGGTCCACGGGGGCGTCCAGACCCAGCCGCCGGGAGTAGGCGATGCGCAGGCCCGCCGGGTCGGGGTTGGCGGCGGCACGGACGAAGGAGCCGGACACCGCCACCGATTGCGGGTCGCGCGGGTCCGGCCCGGCCAGCGAGTCGAGCATCAGCGCCACGTCGGCGACCGAGCGGGCCATCTGGCCGATCACCGAGTTGCCGAACACCGGCTCGGGGAAGCCGATGGGGTGGGGGACGATTCCGGCCGACGGCTTCATGCCGACCACCCCGACATGGGCGGCCGGCCGCCGCGGGGAGCCGCCGCCGTCGGTGCACAGCGCCAGCGGCGCCAGGCCCGCCGCGACCGCGCTGGCCGCCCCGCCGGAGGAGCCGCCGGGCGTCAGCGCCACATCCCAGGGGTTCCGGGTCGGGCCGTGCAGGCGGTTCGTCGTCACCCCCTTGCAGGCGAATTCGGAGCAGTTGGTGATGCCCGCGAAGACGGCGCCCGCGGCGCGCAGCCGGGCCACGGCCACCGCGTCCTCCGGCGCGATGAAGTCCTGGAACAGCCGCGACCCCTGGCGGACCGGCTGGCCGCGCACCCAGATGTCTGGCTCTTATACCCATCCGACGCCGCCCGCGATCCACCCTGTGGTAGAACTGG
>NZ_WHOR01000219.1:0-9813 GCF_013340925.1 Azospirillum formosense | reverse complement strand
CCGACGGTGAAGATGTTGAGAAGAGGCGCCCACCGCCCCGATTTCCCGGAAGACCGAGAATTTCAGGCTGGAGGAGCCGGCGTTGATGACCAGGATGGCGTTGCCGCCACCCGCGTTCTGGCTGGTCATGACGGTCGCCCCTCTCACTCGGCCGCGGCGGCGGCGCCACGGCGGCGGGCGGCGGCGGCCAGGACGGCCACGGCGCAGGACGCCAGACGGGTGCGCACGTTGTCGGCGCGGCTGGTCAGGATGATCGGCACGCGGGCGCCGAGCACGATGCCGGCGGCGTCGGAGTTCGCCAGGAAGGAGAGCTGCTTGGCCAGCATGTTGCCGGCCTCCAGATCGGGGACGAGCAGGATGTCGGCCTGACCGGCGACCTCGGACACGATGCCCTTGGTGCGGGCGGCCTCCAGGCTGATGGCGTTGTCGAAGGCCAGCGGGCCGTCGAGGATGCCGCCCTTGATCTGGCCGCGGTCGGCCATCTTGCAGAGCGCGGCGGCTTCCAGCGTCGAGGCGATCTTCGGGTTCACCGTCTCGACCGCCGACAGGATGGCGACGCGCGGCGTCTCGACGCCCAGCACCTTGGCGAGGTCGATGGCGTTCTGGACGATGTCCACCTTGTCTTCCAAGGTCGGGTAGATGTTGATCGCCGCGTCGGTGATGAGAAGCGTGCGCGGGTAGGTCGGCACGTTCATCACGAAGACGTGGCTGAGCCGCCGGCCGGTGCGCAGGCCGGTTTCCTTGCGGACGACCTCGGCCATCAGCTCGTCGGTGTGCAGGCTGCCCTTCATCACCGCCTCGCACTCGCCGGAGCGGGCCAGCCGGACGCCGGTCTCGGCCGAGGCGTGGGAATGCGCCACGTCGACGATGCGGTAACGGCTGATGTCCAGCCCATGGGCCTCGGCGACCGACTTGATCTTGGAGGCCGGTCCGATCAGCACCGGGTCGATCAGGTTGGCCTCGGCGGCCTCGACGGCGCCCTTCAGCGAGCTCTCGTCGCAGGGATGGACGACGGCGGTCGGCACCGGGGGCAGCGATTCGGTCTTGCCCAGCAGCTCGTCATGGCCGTCGTGGCGGATGACCTGGACCTGCGGCAGCTCGTGCGCGGCGCGGCGGACCTTCCTGGTCGGCGCGATCACCTCGGCGAGGCCGGAGACGACCTCCTTGCCGTCCTGGTTGCGGGCCACGCAATCGAAGACGACGATGTTCTTCTCGGCGTGCTTCTCCTTGGCGGTGACCGTCACGGTGATGACGTCGCCCAGGCCCACCGGGCGCTTGAAGCGCAGGTCCTGACCCATGTAGATCGTCCCCGGACCCGGCAGCAGCGTGCCCAGAACGGCGGAGATCAGCGAGCCCGACCACATGCCGTGACCGATCACCTTGTGGAACTGGCTGTCCGCCGCATACTCCTCGTCGAGGTGGGCGGGGTTGATGTCGCCGGACACCGTGGCGAACAGCTCGATGTCGGACATGGTCAGGCGCCGCGACAGGCTTGCCTGCTGGCCGATCTGGATTTCCTCGAAGGTGACGTTCTCGATCATGGCGGATGAGCCGTTCTTGCCGAAGTCGGGGGTGGCGGGCGCGGTAACACGGTCCATAGAGAAGCTCCTCAATCGGATAGCGGCTCGGAATCGCATGATCCCCGGGCCGAATCCTCCCGGCCTGCGGATCGCCCTGTCGTCCGCGGCCTTTTTGTTGGACCCCTGGATCGGCCGGCCCGGGAGGAGCCGCCCGCCAAGGGCCGGTTCGGGGTGCCCTGAATAGCGTGGCACCGTGAAAGAGATGTGACAGGGTGGCGCATTTCACGGTTCCGTTGCGGTGCAACAATGTCGCACCCCTCTGCCACCGCCGATCTCGCCGCCTCGCCGCACCCCACGCCGCCCGTCTTTGCCGATCGGCGGAAATGTCGTTCCGTCACGGTCTTACGACGGCCGAAGGTCTCACCCCATGACCTATGTCAAGCGGTTGGAAGACGGATTCCGTTTACTTTCCGGTAACACAATCCGCTCGCGCAGCATTGTATCACTGAGCAGGCGCAGCATGGCAAGACCTTGCGCGTTGGAGCGCTCGATTGGCGGAATGTTGAGCTTTCCGTGAAAAATTGACCATGGAACCGACCCATCCCTGCCGATTCCGCGGCGCACACACACGCCGTGCGCATGGCGGGAGGCTCAGGCGCTCGCCACCGACGTGGTGGGTTCTTCGGGCAACGGGTTGTGACGGTCGCCGACCATCACCACGGAAATGGAGAAGACCGTGCCCTTGCCCACGCGCGACCGCACGTCGACCTGATGGCCCAGGATCTGCGCGGTGCGCCGGACGATCGACAGCCCGAGTCCCAGCCCGCGCCCGCTGTCCCGCTGGTCGGAGCCGCAGCGGTAGAAATCGTCGAAGATCAATTTGAGCTGGTCGGCGGGAATGCCCGGCCCGGTATCCCACACCTCCACCAGCGTGTGCCCGTCGCGGCGCCGGCAGCCCAGCAGGATCGTCCCGGTTTCGGCGTAGCGCAGCGCGTTGACCAGCAGGTTGCGCACCATGCGCTCCAGCAGCACCGGATCGCTGAGCACATAGGCGGAGGTCGGCACCATGCGTAGGACCATGCCCTTGTTGGCCGCCTGCTCCGCGAATTCGCGGTTCAGCCGGTCGGCAATGTCCTGGAACGGGAAGACGGTGGGACGCGGCTTGACGTTGCCGGCCTCCAGCGCGGAGGTGTCGAGCAGCGTGTTGAGCAGCGTGTTGCCGGCGGCGATCGCCTCCCCCAGCTTTCCGGCCACCTCCAGCTGCTTGGCGTCCGACAGGCGGGCGGACAGGATGTGGTGGAACAGGCTCATCGCCTGGAAAGGCTGGCGCAGGTCATGGCTGGCCGCGGCGAGGAAGCGCGACTTGGCCCGGTTGGCCCGCTCCGCCTCGGCGTGCGCCTCGGCCAGCGCCTCGCGGATGCGCACGCCGTCGGAGATGTCGATGGCGGCGCAGATCACGCCCGACACCCCTCCGGCGTCATCCCTCAGCGGTTCGACGATCAGGTCGAACACCTGCTCCGCGCCGGGCGCCGACCCGACGCGGACCTCCTGCCGGGAGCCGGTTCCGGTGTCCAGCACGGCCCGCTTCACCGCGTCCAGCCGCGCCGCGTCGTCCGGCGCGTGGATTTCGGCGTTGGTCCGGCCGATGAAGGTTTCCGCCGCCCGTCCGGTCTGCGGGTTGTACATCCACATGTAGCGAAGGTTGCGGTCCAGGCTGAAGACGGCGACCCGCGAATGGCGCAGCGCCATGCGGAACCGTTCCTCGCTTTCGCGCAACGCGCGGGCCATGGCGGCGCGGGCGCGGGCCTCGGTCACCAGAAAGCGCTTGGCCTGCGCCTCGCGCCGGGTGTAGCCGGCCAGCGCGCCGGTCAGCAGCAACCCCATCCCCAGGACGATCCAGGCCGGATAATCCACCGGCACCAGCCGCGGTTCGGGCGGAATCGCCAGCGCAAGGGTCCAGCGCCGCCCGCCGATCACCAGATCGCGCTCGAGCACCGCCTCGCCGCCCTTGCGAAGCTCGCCGAAGGGAACGCCCTCCTGGTTCGCGGACGGGACGGCAACGTCGCGGGACGCCAGGACGCGCCCGCCGTCACCCGCCGGCCCGTCAAGCAGGTACACGGCCCCATGCAGGCCGTCCACACGGTTGCCCGCCTCCTCCAGAAGGCGGGTGATGCCGAAGACCGAGGAGACATAGCCGACGATTTCCGCGCAGCGATCCGCCCCGTCCATCTCGTCCACGGGGTAGCGGTAAACGGGAAGATACAGGCCGATGCTGCGCCCGGTCTCCCCCCGCGGACGCGGCGGCAGCGCCTCCGTCGCCGTCAGTTCGCCCGACGCGCAGGCCCGCGCCAGCACCTCCGCCCGGTTGGGCAGGGACAGGATGTTGATCCCCTGACCGAAGGCCCCGCCCCGCTCCGGCTCCATCAGCGTGTTGACGAACAGATCCCCATGGGTGGCCGTCGGGGCCGTGCCGGGGATGTCGCCGCCCGTCTCGCCCGCGTCCCGGACGGCGAAATCCCGGCGGCCGGCGGCCCGCATCGCCGCCTCCAGCGCAGGAACCTCCGCCGCGGGCACCCGGCTTACCCAGACGACCGACCACAAGCCGGGATAGAGCGACATGATCGGCCGGACCGCCGCCGAGAATCCGTCGCGGGTGGCCGGACGGGGGTCCGAAAAGGCCGAGCGCAACGTGCGCAGCAGCAGCGCATGGCTGCCGATCCGCTCCGTCAGGGCGTCATGGAACTGGGCGAACTGCCGCTCGTGCTGCGCGCGCTCCGCCTCCCGGTTGGCGGCGCGCATCTGGAAAAAGGCGCCAAAGGTCAGCGTCAGGCCCGCGGCGACCAGCACCGGAACCGCAAACGAGACCCGCCCCTTTCTGGCCAGCAGCGGCATTGCACCCGTTCCCAACGGCGTTTTCACCAAAATCGTCGGATCATCCGACTATAGCAAGCAGTCCGGCGCCTCGTTAATGGAAAAGCCCTTATCCTCCCAAATGGATAGTCGGTTCCGGCGAGGATACGGAGCGTCCCGACTATTGATTGTCATTTGCAGAGGGATTGCGCTCTCATTTCGATGTCGATTCTGCAATACAGCGCGCAACGCCGCACCCAAGCGTCGGAAGCGACCCGAAACCTTCTCAGGACTTCAGTCGCTCGCGACCGAGAAGCCGCGCCACGGCGCCTCGCAGGGCCATCGGCGCCACCGGCTTGTGAAGCAGCGGATAGCCCGACAGCCGCGCCTCGCGCAGGCGCATCGGGTCGGTGTCTCCGGTCAGGATCAGGCCGGGCAGCGTGGCGTCGAGCGCCTTGCCGATCTGCCGGATGGCGACGATTCCGTTCATCGCACCCTTCAGCCGCAGATCGGAGATGACGAGATCGGGCGCCTGCGGACCGGGGCCCAGACGCTCCAGCGCGGCGTCCACCGAGTCCGCGGCGATCACCGCGCAGCCCCACTGGCCGAGCAGCGCGCCCAGCGCCTCCAGCACCATCGGGTCGTCCTCGATGACGAGAACGCGGGCGCGGCTGACATCCTCGCTGGGCGCCATGACGTTGACTCCGGCGGGGCTGGCGGACTCCGCGAGCGCCGGCGGCTCGTCCGCGCCATCCGCGGCCCGCGGCACCAGCACCGCCAGCATCGTGCCGCGGCCGGGTGCCGAGGTCACCTCCAACCGGTGCCCCAGCCGCCGCGCCAACCCGCAGGCCAGCCGCAGCCCGAGGTCGATCACCGACGGATCGCCCGCGCCGTCCGGGCGCTGGAGTTCCGCCCGCAGGGTGCGCAGATGTTCGGGCAGCAGTCCGCGCCCGGTGGACCACAGTTCGATCCGCAGGTCCGGTCCCCGGCGGCGGCAGCCGAGCACGACCCGCCCCCGTTCGGTGTGGCGCAGGGTGTTGGCGATGAATCCCTGGAGAATGCGCTCCAGAAGCGAGGCGTCGGTGGCGACCCGCACCGAGCAGGGCAGCACCGAGAAGCGCAGCCCCCGCCCGTCGAAGCGGGGAGCCGCATCAAGCGCGACCCGGGTCAGGAGGCCATTGACCACGGGCGTGCCGATGTCCGGCTGCACCAGACCGGCCTCCAGCCGCACGAGGTCGAAATGCCCGTCCACCATGCCGCGCAGCGACTGCACCGCGTTGCCCATGGCGTTCAGCAGGTCGCGCGCCGCCGGATCGTTCAGGGTGCCGCCCCGCCCTGCGGCGCTCTTCCCGCCGCCGCTGGCCGCCCCGTCGAGCCGCCCTTCCAGCGCCCCCAGCAGCAGCGACAGGGCGGCCAGCGGCTGGCGCAGGTCGTGGCTGGCCGCGGCGAACAGCCGGCCCGACAGATCCGCCCCCGCCGTGGCCCCGTTCGCGGTGGCGCTCTCTCCGCCGGGGCCCTCTCCGGCGGTGCGACGGACGAACCCCCCGCCGCTGAGCGGCCAGTCGATGACGGTGTGGCCGGCCGGCAGACCGCGAAAAAGAGGGGCCAGAGTTTCCGGCAAGGCGCCCTGGATCAAGAGGCGCCCGGCGCTGGGCAGCGCCTCCGCCTCCTCGTTCCAGGCGGACAGCCGGTCGTTGGCGTCGAAGACCAGGACCGCGCCACGCCGTCCCGCGCCTTGCCGATATGCTCCCTCGCTCGTCACGGGCGGCATCCCCCATTGCGTGCACGCGGTTTTCCCGGCGACCGCAAGCGGCCCCGTGCAATCCAGGCTACGGAAGCGGCGTCCAGGATCAAGCCCGCCGTTCGTCCGACCCCTGCAGGATAATCGGGCCGCAGCACGCCCCCGCCGCAAGAACGATCCGGCACAACGCCCGAAGCCGCTGGCCACCCGAACAGTTCGACGTATTTTTATTTAAAAGTCAAGAAAAGGCGCTGAATTGACGCCGCAACCTCACAATAACACGATGGATTGTCGCAATTTGTCGGTTGCATGTTTCTCGAATCTTTTCGACTATGCGACCAATGGATGCCGTGACCGAAACCCCTTTCCGCGACCGACTGCCGGAGGCGGCGACGCCGGCCGGCGCGGAGAATCCTGCGCTTTCGGGCGGCGGATGGACGGGTACCGGTGGATTGGCCGGCGATGCTTTGGCCGGTGCGGCGATGGCGGCCCTCGCTGATGGAATCGGCGTCCTGGCCGCGGTCCGTGACGCCACGGGCACCATCGGCGATTTCGAATGGCTGACGGCCAACCGCGCGGCGGAGCGGCTGTTCGGGCATCCCCTGGCCGGGCGCCGGCTGCGCGCGGACGATCTTCAGGATGGCGGGGAAGCCGGTCTGTTTGCCTGCCTGGCCGACTGCCTGGCCGAGAAGCAGGCGGTGCGGCGCCTGGTGATGGCTCCCGGCGGGGCGCGCTGGCGGATCGCCGCGACCCCGTTCGACGCCGGCATTGCGGCGCCGTCCGTCTGCGTGACCCTCGTGGAGCTTGGTCCCGAGGTTCCCGCCGTGCCGGAATCGGACCGCGCCCACCGGGCCAAGGCGGAATTCCTGGCGCACATGAGTCACGAGCTGCGCACCCCCCTGAACGCGGTGCTGGGCTTTTCCGAAGTGCTGCTGGCGGAGACCTTCGGCCCGCTCGGCTCCCCCCGCTACCGCAGCTACGCCGCGGACATCCACGCCAGCGGCACGCATCTTCTCTCGCTGATCGACGGCATCCTCGACCTGTCGCAGAGCGAGACCGCACGGACGGAAATGCAGGAGGAGGCCATCAATGTGGCCGATGCCGCCCGTCAGGCGCTGACCCAGGTGGGCGACAAGGCCGCGGCCCGCGGCGTGGACATCGGGGAGGATCTGTCCAGGGACCTGCCCCTCCTCTACGGCGACGCCCGGGCGCTCCAGCGGATGCTGACCAACCTGCTGTCGAACGCGGTGAAGTTCACCCCGTCGGGCGGGCAGGTGATGCTGTCGGCCAGCCCCATGCCGGACGGCGGAATCGGGCTGATGGTGGCCGACACCGGCGCCGGCATCGGGGAGGACGAATTGGCCCGCGTCCTGGAGCCCTTCGGCAGCGCCGACATGGCTGTCCCCCGCGGCGCCACCGGGACCGGCATCGGCCTGCCTGTGGTCAAGCGGCTGATGGAGATGCACGGCGGTCGACTGGACCTGTACAGCGAGCCTGGCGCCGGCACGACCGCCATCCTGATGTTCCCGCCGCGGCGCAGCCTGCCTCATTCCGCCTCTCATGGGGCCGCCTCTCATGGGGCGGCCTCCTACGGCATGACCCACGCGGGCGCCCGCGCCTGACCCTTTCGCGCCGTCTGTATTCGACGAAAGTGCCTTGGCAAAGGCACGCAGCCGGGTCATTGTGCCGTTCCGTTCCCGAACTGTTCTGTTTTTGCATGGCTGATATCCTGTTGCAGGGCGATGAGCCGCCGATCCCGGCGAGCGGCGCCGTTCCGATCTTCCGTGGGGTGCGCCGGGCGTTGGCCGCGCGCGGCTTCGTCAGCATGGCGGAGTTCCGGCTGGCCAGCGGCCGCCGTGCCGACGTCCTGGCGATGGACGGCGCCGGCACCGTCGTCATCGTCGAGGTGAAAAGCTGCGTGGCCGACTTCCGCTCCGACCAGAAATGGCCGGAGTACCGGGACTGGTGCGACGCCTTCTACTTCGCCGTGGACGATGCCTTCCCGGCAGAGATGATTCCCGACGACTGCGGCCTGATGGTCGCCGACGCCTATGGCGCTGAAATCCTGCGCGAGGCGCCGGAACACCGGCTGGCCCCGGCGCGGCGCAAGGCGCTGACCCTGCGCGCCGCGCTCACCGGAGCCGGACGCCTGCACCGGATCGAGGACCCGTCCTGGACCCAGGACACCTCGCCGGTGTGAGCGCCCGGCGCACCCGTTCAATCCGACCGAAGGTCCATGGCAAAGCCTCGCCAAGCCGGTGTAATCTGCGCCACGAACGGGAACGGGCAGGCGGACATGCACGCGAAGGACGTCGGGCCAGCCGCTGCGGCGCAGACGCACCATCGGCGCAACAGCCTGCGGATGGGCCCCCTCAGGGTCGGCGCCCCTTGGATCGGTGGATTGGCCCTGGCCGCGTTGCTGGCCGGTGCCGGCGCCGGCGGCTCCGTCTGGCTCGCCCTGGCCGAGACGGATGCCCGTGCCCGCGGCCAGGCCGCCCGGAGCCTGGATGAGGCGCTCGACCTCATGCGCGTCGCGGAGCTGGCCGCCGGGCTGTCTTCCAGCGCGGCGGAGCTGGAATCGGCAGGCACTGCCCAGCGCCGTTTGACCGCCCACAACGCGCTGCGCCAGAGGACGCAACAGCTCACCGCCATGCTGGAGGCCCTGCCGCGGGATTGGCATGCGGAACTGCGGTTCGCCGCCTTGGCCCTCCGCGCGGAAGCGGACGAGCTGAACGCCACGGTGGAGCGCCGGCTGGCCGGGCGGAGCAGCCTCCAGGACCTCACCGAACAGGTGGCGGGCCGCAGCGAGGCGCTGGCGGCGGCGCTTGCCGCCGTGCACACGGCATCACAGGACGACGACACCATCCGCCGGATCGACGGCTCACGGCAGGCGGTGGCCCTCCGGCTGCTCGCCGCCGGGACGGCGCCGGTCTCGGCCGCCGGGGCGCGGGCCGATTTCCGCAAGGCCGCGGGTGCGCTGTTCGACGCCCTGAACGATCTGCCGATCGACGCCGCCAGCCCCCGCCGCGCCGACGCCGCGCGCCAGCTCGTCGCGCTGGGAATGGACGAGCAGAATGTTTTCGACCTGTGGCAGGAACAGGAGGCGCTGACCGCCAAGGCGGCGGGGATCGCCACGCTGCTGAGCGGCACCGCCAGCGACCTCGCCCGCAGGGCCGGCCGCGGTGCGCTGGCCCTGCGGGACGGTCTGCGGGATGGGATGGGCGCACCGAACATCCCGCGGGCGGGGGGCGAATTGTCCGCCGCCGCCCCCGCCGGGGTCGGGCTGCTCACCGGATTGGCGGTCCTGGCGGTCGGCCTGGGCATCGCGCAGACCCGTGCCCAGCGCAGCGCGCCGCCCGATCCGGACAAGACGGAGCAGGCCGGCGCGACGAGCGACCGGCCCTCGCTGCGCGTCCTGCTGGCGGAGGACGAGCCGGTCAGCCAGCAGGCCGTGGCCGCGCTGCTGCGCCGCGCCGGTCACGAGGTGACGGTGGTGGGCAACGGCCGGGCCGCCCTGGCGGCGGCGGAGCGGGAACGCTACGACCTCGTCCTGATGGACGGGCAGATGCCGGACATGGACGGCGTCGAGGGGACCCGCCGCATCCGGGGCCTGCCCCGTGGGGCGGGAAGCATGGGGGCGGGGGAGGGCGGGAGTGGGGCCTGTGGCATATACCCATACGAGGAGGCCGGGGGAGGACACCG
>NZ_WHOR01000218.1:0-9853 GCF_013340925.1 Azospirillum formosense | reverse complement strand
GTCCAGGAACCGATCAGTTCTTGGACTTATCGACCAGACGGCGCTCGGCGATCCACGGCATCATGGCGCGCAGCTTCTCGCCGACCTGCTCGATCGAATGCTCGGCGTTGCGGCGGCGGGTCGCCTTGAAGGACGGCTGGCCGGCCTTGCACTCCAGCATCCAGTCGCGGACGAAGCGGCCGGTCTGGATGTCCTCCAGAACGCGCTTCATCTCGGCCTTGGTCTCCGGGGTGATGATGCGCGGGCCGGTCTTGTAGTCGCCGTATTCGGCGGTGTTCGAGATCGAGTAGCGCATGTTGGCCATGCCGCCCTCATACATGAGGTCGACGATCAGCTTCACCTCGTGCAGGCACTCGAAATAGGCCATCTCCGGGGCATAGCCGGCCTCGGTCAGCGTCTCGTAGCCGGCCTTGATCAGCTCGGTCAGGCCGCCGCAGAGCACGGCCTGCTCGCCGAACAGGTCGGTCTCGCACTCTTCCTTGAAGGTGGTCTCGATGATGCCGGCGCGGCCGCCGCCGATGGCCGAGGCGTAGGACAGGGCGATGTCCAGCGCGTTGCCCGAGGCGTTCTGGTGCACGGCCACGAGGCAGGGCACGCCGCCGCCGCGCTGGTATTCGCCGCGGACGGTGTGGCCGGGGCCCTTCGGCGCGATCATGAACACGTCGAGGTCGGCGCGCGGCTCGATCAGGTTGAAGTGCACGTTCAGGCCGTGCGCGAAGGCGAGCGCGGCGCCTTCCTTCAGGTTCTTGGCGAGGTCGTCGCGGTACAGGTCGGCCTGCAGCTCGTCCGGGGTGAGGATCATCACCACGTCGGCCCAGGCGGCGGCCTCGGCCGGGGACATGACCGTGAAGCCGGCGTTCTCAGCCTTCTTGATGGTGGCCGAGCCGGGGCGGAGGGCGATGCGCACGTCCTTCACGCCGCTGTCACGCAGGTTGTTGGCGTGGGCGTGGCCCTGGCTGCCGTAGCCGACGATGACGACCTTCTTCCCCTTGATCAGGTTCACGTCGGCATCACGATCATAATAGACGCGCATGGTGGTCTTCCTTGGATTTTTCGATCTGGTGGTGCGAGTTTTGCGCAGCGGAATTACTCCACCGGCGAAAGGGCCGCGTCAAGCAGAACACTGTTCGGTAGACGGATAAAGGACGGCGGGCTGGGTCGCTTCAAACTCATGGCCCGCCGTCAAAGGCCGGGATCAGAACCCGGTGGGACCTTTGGACATGGCGACGACGCCGGTCCGGCTGGCCTCGACGAGGCCGAGCTGGGCCATCAGCCCGACGAAATCGTCGACCTCCGCCGTCGTGCCCGTCAACTCGAACACGAAGGAGGTCAGGGTGGCGTCCACCACCTTCGCCTTGAAGATGTCGGCCAGGCGCAGCGCCTCGATGCGGCGCTCGCCGGTGCCGGCGACCTTGACCAGCGCCAGCTCGCGTTCCACCGAAGGCCCCTCGTCCGTCAGGTCGTGCACCTTGTGCACCGGCACGAGCCGGTCGAGCTGGGCCTTGATCTGCTCCACCACCATGCGGGTGCCGGAGGTGACCAGGGTGATGCGCGACAGGTGGTCGGCGTTGTTCACCTCCGCCACCGTCAGGCTTTCGATGTTGTAGCCGCGGCCCGAAAACAGGCCGATGACGCGTGCCAGCACGCCCGGCTCGTTGTCCACCAGCACGGCGATGGTGTGCTTCTCGATCTTCTCTTCCACGATCCGTACTCCGCCAGAGGGCCTTCAACCGTTCGTCTTGGTCGCCGCGATCAGACCAGCACCATGCCGTCTTCCGGCGTGGCGTCGGACGGGCTGTCCTCCGGACCGAACAGGATTTCGTTGTGGGCCTTGCCGCCGGGGATCATCGGGAAGCAGTTCTCCTTCGGGTCCACGGCGATGTCGATGATGCAGGGGCGGTCGGTGACGGCCAGCATCTTCTCGATGACCTCGTCCACCTCGGCCACCGTGGTCGCGCGCAGGCCGACGCAGCCCCAGCTTTCCGCCAGCTTCACGAAGTCGGGCAGCGCCTCGGAGTAGCTGTTGGAGTAGCGGGAGCCGTGCAGCAGCTCCTGCCACTGGCGCACCATGCCCATGTACTTGTTGTTCAGGATGAAGATCTTGACCGGGGCGCGGTACTGCACCGCCGTGCCGATCTCCTGCATGTTCATCAGGAAGGACGCCTCGCCCGACACGTCCACCACGATGGCGTCGGGGTGGGCGAGCTGGGCGCCGATGGCCGCCGGCAGGCCGTAGCCCATGGTGCCCAGCCCGCCGGAGGTCATCCAGCGGTTCGGCTCGTCGAAGGGCAGGAACTGGGCGGCCCACATCTGGTGCTGGCCGACCTCGGTCGTCACGTAATGGTTCTTGCCGCGCAGCGCCTCGCGCAGCCGCTCCAGCGCGTACTGCGGCTTGATCACCGCCTCGGTGCGGTTGTAGTTCAGGCAATTGCGGGCGCGCCAGCCTTCGACCTGCCCCCACCACTCCTTCAGGGCGGTCTGGTCGGCGCGCTTCTGGCGGGCCTTCCAGATGCGGATCATGTCCTCCAGGACGGCGCCGGCGTCACCGACGATGGGGATGTCCACCGCGACGTTCTTATTGATCGAGCTGGGGTCGATGTCGACGTGGATCTTCTTCGAGCCCGGCGCGAACTCCGACAGCTTGCCGGTCACGCGGTCGTCGAAGCGGGCGCCGATGTTGATCATGACGTCGCAGTTGTACATGGCGAGGTTCGCCTCGTACGTGCCGTGCATGCCCAGCATGCCCAGCCACTGCGGGTCCGACGCCGGGAAGGCGCCCAGCCCCATCAGCGTCGAGGTGATCGGGAAGCCGGTCATCTTCACGAACTGGGTCAGCAGCTTGCCCGCGATCGGGCCGGCGTTCACCACGCCGCCGCCGGTGTAGAAGATCGGGCGCTTGGCGGTGGCGATCAGCTCGATGGCCTCCTCCACGCGGGCGATCTCGGGCTTCACCTGCGGACGGTAGGTCTTGTGCTTCACCTCGGTCGGCGGGATGTAGGTGCCGTCGGCGAACTGCACGTCCTTCGGGATGTCGACCAGCACCGGGCCGGGACGCCCGCTGCGCGCCACGTAGAAGGCCTCGTGCATGGTGCGGGCCAGCTGGTTGACGTCCTTCACCAGGTAATTGTGCTTGGTGCAGGGGCGCGTGATGCCGGTGGTGTCAGCCTCCTGGAAGGCGTCGTTGCCGATCAGGTGGGTCGGCACCTGCCCGGACAGGCAGACCAGCGGAATGCTGTCGCACAGCGCGTCGAGCAGGCCCGTCACGGCGTTGGTGGCGCCGGGGCCGGAGGTCACCAGCACGCAGCCCACCTTGCCGGTGGAGCGGGCGTAGCCTTCCGCGGCGTGCACGGCGGCCTGCTCGTGCCGGACGAGGATGTGCTTGATGTCGTTCTGCTGGAAGATGGCGTCGTAGATCGGAAGTACCGCGCCGCCCGGATAACCGAAGATGATGTCGACGCCCTGGTCCTTCAGGGCCTTGATGACGATCTGCGCGCCGGTCAGCTTCTGTTCGGGCATAGCTCACGACCTTCCAATGGGGGCCCCTCATTTCACGGGCGGCCCTGTTCCTTCTCAAACCCCGGCGATGGCCTGCTGGGAAAACAAGGGGTTATCCCCAAAGGCGAAGGCCGGGACCGGCAAACTAGACAATTCGTCCGTCTTTGGTCAACCCATTTTGCGAATGATCGAAAAGATTTTTTGCCGCAGTTTTTCCAAATATTTCGCAAGCTGGAAAGACCGCCCTCCCCTCAAAGCCGCCCGCAAACGCGAACGGCCTGCCCCGCGGGTGCGGAGGCAGGCCGTTGCGCAAGAGATGGCGGAGGTTACGCCGCGACGGTCTGAAGCAGGCCGCAGAGGCGGCGGATGCCTTCGCGGATGCGCTCCGGGTTGTTGTTGGAGAAGCTGAGGCGCAGCGTGTTCTTGCCCGAGCGGTCGGCGTGGAAGGCCGAGCCGGGGACGAAGGCGACGTTGGCGTCCTTGATGGCGCGGGCCAGCAGGTCCACCCCGTCGGTGCCCTCCGGCAGCTCGATCCAGACGAACATGCCGCCTTCCGGCTTGGTCCAGGTCACCCCGGCCGGAGCGAACTCGGCCAGCGCGGTCAGCATGGCGTCGCGGCGCTCCTTGTAAGCGGCGCGCAGCCGGCGGATGTGGCTGTCGAAGTTCTGCGACACCACGTCGTGCAGCACGATCTGGTTGATGGTGCTGGTGTGCAGGTCGCCGGCCTGCTTCATCAGGACCAGCCGGTTGATGACCTCGGCCGGGCCGTTGATCCAGCCCACGCGCAGCGCCGGCACCATCGTCTTGGAGAAGGAGCCGCAGAAGAGCACGTTGGTGATCTTGCCGCCGTTGCGGGCGGCGTCCAGCGCGACCATGGACGGGATCGCTTCGCCTTCGTAGCGCAGCTCGGTGTAGGCGGCGTCCTCGACGATCGGCACGCCGTGCTTGGCGCAGAGGTCGAGCAGCGCCTCGCGGCGGGCCAGCGAGATCGTCGTGCCGTTGGGGTTCTGGAAATCGGGGACGAGGTAGAAGAACTTCGGCTTCTGCTCCAGCGCCGCCTCCACCGCGGCGAGGTCCGGACCCTCTTCGTCGCCGGGAACGGAGAGATACTGCGGCTCGTAGGGCGAGAAGGCCTGGAGTGCGCCGAGATAGGTCGGGCGGGTCACCAGGATCTTTTCGCCCGGCCCGATCAGCAGCTTGCCGACGAACTCCAGGGCCTGCTGCGACCCGCTGGTCACCAGCACCTCGTCCAGCCCGGCCTGGATGCCGCGGCGGCCCATGTAGGCGCCGATCCACTCGCGCAGCGGCGTGTAGCCCTCGCTGATGGTGTACTGGAGCGCGCCGCCGGCCCCGCTGTTGGACTGGAAGATCTTCTCATAGGCGCGGGCGATGGCCGCGGTCGGGAAGAAATCGGGGTCTGGGATGCCCCCGGCGAAGGAGATGATCTCCGGCCGCTGGAGCAGCTTCAGCAGCTCCCGGATTTCCGAGGCCCCCATGCCGGCGACGCGACCGGCAAACACGTTTCCCCAATCGACCGTCACTTTCAATCCTCCTGAGGGTCAACGACGCAACGTCGTTTCAAGATAGGTCAGTATTGCTTCACTAAGTGGTCTTGTGTAGAGCGAATTGATCGTATGGCAGCCATGCAGCGCAGAGGCCGGAGGCCGCGCCGCGAGCTGATGGCGGAACCATGTGACCTGCCGCTTCGCGTAGCGGCGCGTCGATTGCTGAGCCAGCGCAATGGCTTCGTCGAGCGTCAGCGCGCCGCGCAGATGGTCGCGCAGTTCTGGCACGCCCAGCGCCTTCATCGCCGGCAGGTCGGGGTCGAGGCCGAGCGCATCCAGACGCCGCACCTCCTCCAGCGCCCCCTGCCCCATCATCACGCGGAAGCGGCGGTCGCAGTTGGCGTAGAGCGCGTCGCGCGGCGGGTCGATCACCAGCACGGCGAAGGCCAGCCCCTCCGGCGCCCCCTCGGCGCGCTGGGTCTGCCAGTGGGACAGCGGATGGCCGGTGGCCTCCAGCACCTCCCAGGCGCGGGTCAGGCGGGTGGTGTCGCCGGGGTTCAGCTTGGCCGAGGCCGGGTCGCGGCGCACCAGCTCCGCGCGGAACGCTTCGCCGCCCAGGTCCCGCAGGCGGGCGTGGGCGGCCTTGCGGACCTCGTCGGGGACGGCGGGGACGGCGCTCAAGCCCTCCATGAGCGTGCGCAGGTAGAGACCGGTGCCGCCGACGACGATGGGCAGGCGCCCGGCGGCGTGCGCCTCGGCGATCTCGGCCATCGCCATGTCGCGCCAGCGCGCCGCGGACCCGCGCTCCGCCGCCGGCAGCACGCCGTAGAGGCGGTGCGGGGCCTGCGCCAGATCCTCCGCCCCCGGACGGGCGGTCAGCACGTCCAGTTCGGCGTAAAGCTGCATGCTGTCGGCGTTGATGACCGTGCCGTTGCGCGCCAGGGCGATGTCGAGCGCCATGCCCGACTTGCCCGAGGCCGTCGGGCCGCCGATCACCACCACGTGCCGGTGCTGCACATCCCGGTTGCGCGGGCTGTCCTCTGCCATGTCGCCTTGCCTGACGTTCCTCCGGCTACAGCGTATGGCAGGGGAAGGCGCGGCTTGGCAAGGGCGACCGGTGCGGCGACCGGTGCGGGGCCTCAGCGAACCGTGATCGTCCCGGTCATGCCGAAGCTGCTGTGCAGCGGCTCGTGGCAGGCCAGGTCATAGGTGCCGGCCTGGACCGGAATGAACTCCACCACATCGGTCTGGCCGGCGGGGATCTCCAGATTCACCAGGGCCGGCGTCTCGACGGCGCCTTGCGCGGTGGTGACCCGGCGCACCGCGATGGCCTTGAAGAAGCCTTCGGAGGTGAAGGTGTGCGCGACGTTGCCGCGGTTCTCCAGCGTCAGGCGGTACGGGGTTCCCCGCTCGAAGGCCAGACGGTCGGGCTGGAACTGGAACTCGTCCAACTGCACGGTCACAGGGCGGGCCTGCGCCCAATCCACCGCCGAGACGCGCGCCGCCACGTCGCCGACATAGCCGGGCGGCGGGCGCTGCGCCAGATCCGTCCCGGCGCCGCATCCGGTCAGGATCAGGGTGAAAGCGAGAAGGGACGGGATAAGAAGGGTGGCAGGCCGCTGGATCATGGACGAACCCTCCGGCGATTTGAGCGGAAACGCGGCGGGAGGCGCCCGGGTCCCCAGCGCGGAATGTCTACGACGCTTGGCGGAGTGGGTTGGCGGAGGGTCCCGGCTGTGCTAGGGAGCGCGCGCGCCCTTCCCCACGGCTCTTCCAGGATCGCCCGCCATGAGCGCTGTCGTTACGCTGATCGCCGCCGCCTCCGCCGTTCTCGACGAGCAGGCCGTGCAGGCCGCCCGCGCGTCCTTGACCGCGCTGGGGGCCGACACCGCCAAGCCGGACTGGCTGGCGCCGGACCGCGCCTGCGACATCGCCGAGGAAGGGCTGGTGCCCGAGCAGGCCGAAGCCGCCGTCCGCCGCGCACTGGCCAATCTTGCGTCGGGCGGCCTCGCCGTGGACGTCATCGCCCAGAAGCCGGGCAACCGGAAGAAGCGCCTGCTGGTTGCCGACATGGAATCGACGATCATCGAGCAGGAGATGCTGGACGAGCTGGGCGATTACGTCGGGCTGAAGGACCACATCGCCGCGATCACCGCCCGCGCCATGAACGGCGAGATCGACTTCAAGGGCGCGGTGCGCGAGCGGGTCGCCCTGCTCAAGGGCCTGAACGAGAGCGTCGTCGACGAGGTGTGGCAGCGCGCCACGCTGATGCCGGGCGCCAAGACTTTGGTTTCCACCATGCGCGCCAACGGGGCGACCTGCGTGCTGGTCTCCGGCGGATTCCGCTGCTTCACGGAGCGGGTGCGCCAGTGGGTCGGCTTCGACGACGACCGTGGCAACGTGCTGGAGGTGGTCGACGGCGTCATGACCGGCGCGGTGGTCGAGCCGATCCTCGACAAGGACAGCAAGCTGGAGTCCCTGCTCGCCTACGCCGGGGAGCGCCACGTTCCCACCGTCGAGACCATGGCGGTCGGCGACGGCGCCAACGACCTGCCGATGCTGCTGGCCGCCGGTCTGGGCGTCGCCTTCCACGCCAAGCCGACGGTGGCCGCCCAGGCCCGCGCCCGCGTGGACCATGGCGACCTCACCGCCCTGCTGTTCGCCCAGGGCTACCGGATCGGGGAGTTCGTGGAGGGCTGACCGCCCACCCTTGACGGGCACACTCCGCGCCTCACAAAGCGAAAGGGCACCGGCGGTCTCCCGCCGGTGCCCTTTTCGTTTGGCCGCAGCCCAGTCCCCGATCAGCCCTGGCTGAGCGGGATGGCCACGAAGCGCAGGTCGCCGTGACGGTCCACCAGCAGCAGGATGGACTTCTTTCCCTGCTCCTTGGCCTTCTGGATCTTGGACGTCACGTCCTCCGGCTTGCGGACCTCCTCCTGGCCGACCTCGATGATGACGTCGCCGGCGCGGATGCCCTTTTCCGACGCGGTGGAGTTGCCGGCCACCTCGGTCACCACGACGCCCTTCAGCTCGGGCTTGATCTCGAACTGCTGGCGCAGTTCGGGCGTGATGTTGGTCAGCTTCAGCCCCAGCGTCTCGGTCGGCTTCTGGGCCGGGGCCTGCTGCGGCTGGCGGCGCTGCTCCTCCGGATTGGCGGCGAGAAGGCCCGATTCCTCGGCGGCCTCAAGCTCGCCCACCTTCACCTGGAGCTGCTGCGACTTGCCCTTGCGCCACACCTCGACCGGGACGGCCTTGTCGATCGGCGTCTCGGCGACGACGCGCGGCAGGCGGCGCATCTCGTTGATCTCCTTGCCGTCGAACTTGGTCACCACGTCGCCCGCCTGGATGCCGGCCTTGGCCGCCGGGCCGTTCGGGGTGATCGAGGCGACCAGCGCGCCCTTGTGGCCCTGCAGGCCCAGGCTCTCGGCGATCTCCGGGGTCACGCCCTGGATGCGCACGCCCAGCCAGCCGCGGCGGGTCTTGCCATACTCGCGAAGCTGCGCGACCACCTGCTTGGCCAGGTTGGACGGGATGGCGAAGCCGATGCCGACCGAACCGCCCGACGGCGAGAAGATCGCCGTGTTGATGCCGATGACCTCGCCGTTCAGGTTGAACATCGGGCCGCCGGAATTGCCGCGGTTGATCGAGGCGTCGGTCTGCAGGAAGTCGTCGTAGGGACCCGCGTTGATGTCGCGCTGACGGGCCGAGATGATGCCGGCGGTGACCGAACCGCCCAGGCCGAACGGGTTGCCGATGGCCAGCACCCAGTCGCCCACGCGCATGGCGTCCGAATCGCCGAAGGGAACGGCGACGAGCGGGTGGTTGGTGGTGATCTTCAGCAGGGCGACGTCGGTCTTCGGGTCCTTGCCGATCAGCTCCGCCTTGATGTTGGTGTCGTCCTGCAGGATGACGGTGATCTCGTCGGCGTCCTGGATGACGTGGTTGTTGGTGACCACGTAGCCGTTCTTGGCGTCGATGATGAAGCCGGAGCCGAGCGAGGTGGACTTGCGCGGCTGCTGCGGCTGGTCCTGCTGCTGGCGGTCGAAGAAGTCGCGGAAGAACTCCTCGAACGGCGAGCCCGGCGGGAACTGCGGCATCTCGGGACGGGCGCCCTGCTGGCGCTGCGGCACCGCCTGGCTGGTGGAGATGTTGACCACGGCGGGCAGCAGCTTTTCCGACAGGTCGGCGAAGCTTGTCGGCGCCGGGCGCGACTGGGCCATGGCGGGGGTGCCGACGGCGGCGGACAGCCCCAACAGGAGAGCGGCGATCAGCGGCACGACGCGCAGCCGGCGGCCGGATTCGGCGCGGTGGATGGGGTGGTTCGGGTTCAACTCAGCTCTCCCTGCCGGACGTCCGGCACCTTCTTGTTCCAATCGGCCATTTGTTCCAATCGGCTCGCGGGTTTCATGCGAATCGCGGTCCGAGGGGGCGCGTCACCGATCCGTGTGCCGGATGTAATCCCCGCGCGTCATCGCTTCAAGCAAAGGCGCACGGGTCCCCTCCGCCACGGAGGACGCGCGAGTATAGAAGTCGGAGTATGGCCGGAAAATGGCGGCGCGGTCCAGCGACGCGCGCGCGGCAAAAGGGTGTCAGGCGCCCCGCAGAAGCCAGACGAATCCGACGCCGGCCATCGCCGTCGCCAGCCCGACGGCGCGCAGCCGGTTCTCCGGCATCGTCAGCGCTTCGACGATCAGGCGCCGCATCGTGGTCGGGAACAGCGCGTAGAGCGCGCCCTCGATCACCAGGACCAGAGCCAGCGCGGTGAGGAAATCCGTCATCGGTCGGGCGGCACTTCGGATAAGGAGTTCAGGCCGGGAAGACAAAATTGGGGTGGGAGAACGGGAGCCCCCACC
>NZ_WHOR01000217.1:0-10042 GCF_013340925.1 Azospirillum formosense | reverse complement strand
CCTCATCCGCCTCACTCCGCCTCGCTGTTCTCGTTTTTTGTTTTTTTTCACGGTCGACGCCCCCCCAGCCGTCCACAGGGGGGGGCCGCCGGGCCGCTTAGGTTGTGAAAAAGAGAGGGGGGGGGGGGCTGGGGATTGGTTTGTGGTTGGCCCGGCAGGGGGCCCCGGGCCCCCCCCTGGCCCGACGGGGTGGCCGGGCTGCCCCCCGGCGGCGGGAGGCCCCCTTCCCTTTGGGCGGAGGCGGGGGGGGGGGCGGGCGGACATGGCTTTACAAATGGGTTCGGGGCAGGGTCAGGGAAGGGCGGCGGTGCTGTGCAGCGTCACGCGCAGGCCGCCGTGCGACACCGACGGGCCGGACGGCTGGAAGGGCAGGCCGGTCGCCTGGGCGAGCGACGCCTCGTTGGTGACGAGGCCGACCCGCCAGCCGGAGAAGCGCGACAGCAATGTCTGCCCCAGCGCGCCGTAGAGGGCGAACAGCGGCTTCTTCTCGCCGATCCGCGCGCCGTAGGGCGGGTTGACGATGACGAGGCCCGGCGGACCCTCCGGCGGAGGCATCAGGTCGCTGACCGCGTGCTTCTGGAAGTCCGTCAAAGCGGCGACGCCCGCGCGCTCGGCGTTGGCACGGCTCATGGCGATGGCCCCGCCGTCACGGTCGCTGCCGTAGAAGCGGACGGCGGGCGCGGCGCCCGCACCGCCCGCGGAGCGCATCGCCTGCCACGCCGCGTCGTCGAAGGAGGCGAGCTGTTCGAAGGCGAAGCGGCGGCTGCGTCCGGGGTGAAGGCCGGCGGCGATCTCCGCCGCCTCGATGACGAAGGTGCCGGAGCCGCACATGGGGTCGACCACCGGCTCGGTGCCGTCGAAGCCGCAATGGTGCAGGAACAGGGCGGCCAACGTCTCGCGCAGCGGGGCCTTGTGGATCTCCTCCTTGTGGCCGCGCTTGTGCAGGGACTCGCCCGACGTATCGACGCTGATGGTGCAGAGGTCGTCGTCGATGCGGGCCTTGATGGAGACCTCGGCCTCGGCGGAGATGGGGGCGCCCAGCTCCTCGGTGATGGCGCGCTCGATGCGCTGGGCGGTCGCCCCGGCGTGGTAGATGCGCGAGCCCTTGCAGGACGCCTCGACGCGGACCGGCACGTCGGGGCGCAGGAACTCGGCCCAGGGCACCCGGCGCGCGCGCTTGTCGAGCTGGGCGAGGTGGAAGGCGCGGAAGGAGGCGACGCGGGCCAGCACGCGGGTCGCCCCGCGCAGCTCCAGGTTCGCCCGCCAGACCTCCGGCCAGCCGCCGCGGATGGTGACGCCCCCCTTGATGGCGGTGGCGTCGTGGAAACCCTTGGCCTTCACCTCCGCGCAGAGCACGGATTCCAGGCCCGGCGCGGTGACGATGAAGATCTCGAAATCGGTGCCGGTACGGTCGGCGGCGGCGGTGTCGCTGGTCATGGCCCCCTAGATATCCCGAAGCCCCGCCGCCTTCGACATCTTTCTAGCGGCCGGCCCCCTTAACAACCGGCCTTGCCGACGATGGCGGTCAGCCGCTCGTAGCCGGCGCGGGTGAGATGCACCGGGTCCTTGTAGAGCGGGCAGGAACCCTCCGCCGGGCAGGCGTCGCGCAGCGGGGTGTTGGCGTCCACCACGCGCAGGCCCGCGCCGGCGAGGGCGGCCAGCCGCCGGTTCACGTCCATGATGCGTTCGGCGAAAGCGGCGTCGCCGTCGCGCCGCGGCAGCAGGGTGAGCAGCGTGACGCAGGCGCCGGGGGCGGACCGCCTCACCTCCGCCACGATGGTCCCGATGGTGCCGGCGATCTCCGCGGCGGAGCGCTTCGGCAGGTCGTTGGTCCCGACCAGGACCAGGGCGGACTCCAGCCCCATGCCCGGCCCGAAGGACTGCCGCACCCGCCACAGCAGGTTGCCCGTGGTGTCGCCCCCGGCACCGAAATTCATCGGCTCCGCGTCGAACAGCCGGCGGGCGAGGTCGGGCGGCCAGCCGGCGATCAGGGAGTCTCCCAGCAGCATCGCGTTCGGGTCCTGCCGTCGCAGCGTCTCCATGCGCTTGGTCAGCCAGTCCGGGTAGGGTGGCTGCGTGCGCGGCCCGACAGGCATTTCGCCCTGCGCCGGGACGGCAAGGAACGCCACAATGGTGGCGACCCCGGCCCATCCCGCTCGGATGACACGACTCACGCCGCCTTCGCCGGCAGGGCGACGGCCGGGACCTGCTCCGGATGCAGGGCGGGCGCAGAGAGGTCCAGCACGGCGCGCTCACCCTCGGCCAGCGGGCGCACGGCGTTCACGGTCAGCGAGACGGTCAGCGGTCCCTTCAGGCCGGGGGCGTCCAGCACGAGGTCGGTCGCCCGGCCGGGATGCACCTCGAACCGCTCCTCGGCCAGCGTCGCGCCGTCCTCCGCGGCGATGGCAACCGCGACGCGGAGCGGCACGGAATCCCGCAGGGGGCAGCGCAGGGTGGCGCCGAGATGGAAGGGACCGGGCGCATGGACTCCCGTCCAGCGCAGCGTGGTGCCGGGCTTCTCCGGATCGGGGCCGTGCAGGCGGAACATCCCCTCATAGGGGCGGCACCAGCTGTTGCCGTTCAGCAGGCGGGCGGTCCCGGCGCGCAGGTCGCCCGTGATGGGCTTGCCCATGTCCTGATCGGGGCCGAAGGGGAAGCGGAGCTGGACCAGCGCGTCCGGCGTGCCGATGCGCAAGGCGGCGTGACGCTGCGTCCAATCGTGGCAGGGGAACAGGCGCAGCGCGCCCTGGACGATGGAGAACCACGCCGCGGCGTCGATGTCGTCCGCCTGATGGTAGGGGGCGAAGCGGGTGACGTGGCCGCGCATCAGGCCGGGCCGCTGCCAATCCACGCGGCCGATGCGGCTGGGATCGTCCGTCGCCTGAACCTCCAGCAGGGCGAAGTCGTCGTGGCCGGCCAGGGCGGCCAGCGCCTCGTAAAGGCCGTCGATGGTGGCGGGGGCGATGCCGGGATTCGACTTCACGACGAAGATCACCCCGCCCATCGCCGCCCGCGCGGTGAACTTGGCCTGGAGATACTGGATCTTGCGCGTCTCCCGGCGGTGCATCGCGCGCCGCGTCGCCTCGTCGTCGCGAAAGACCAGCCGCCCACCGGCCACGTCGGACTTCATGTCGCTGTGCCAGCCGATGCCGTAGGCGGAATCCAGCACCATGCCGGTGCGCAGCGGCGACAGATTCTCGAACCGGTACATGCCGTCGAAATTGGCGCGCAGCTTGGCCAGGAGCTGGTCCGGCTTCATCGAGGCCCAGCGGAACAGGCTCCCCGCCTCGCAGGACAACCGGCGCAGGACGAAGCCGAATTCGCAATTGTCGCCCAGACTTTCAAACCGCAGGAGGTCGTCCGCGCCGATGCCGATGGTCATGCTGTTGTCCCGTTTCGCTGCCAAGCCGTGGTTTCGGCAAGCCTAGCGCGAGCCGGTCGGGCCGCGTCAACGGACGGTGGCGGCGGCGCCGAAATGATCACCGCGAATTCGAGGCAATCCGTTCGGATTGTCCGGCCGTTCAGACCGTCCGGGTGACCTTGCGCAGATGACGGGGGCGGTCGGGGTCGAAGCCGCGCGCCTCCGCCAGCCGGGCCATGAAGGGGTAGAAGGCCTGGATCGCCGCGATGGGGTCCAGCACCGGGTGCAGCGGCGGCGGCAGGGGCAAGGGCGTGTCGGCCAGGGCAAGCGCCCGCTCCTCGGCGGAGGCGACCAGCAGATGGGCGCCGGCCCGCTTCAGCGCGCGGGCGGTGTCCAACACGCCGTCCAGCGTCTCGTCCCGCACCGCCACGACCAGCACGGGGAAGCCCGGCTCGACCAGCGCCATGGGGCCGTGCATCACCTCCGCCGCGCTGAAGGGTTCGGCGTGGGCGGCGGCGGTTTCCTTGAACTTCAGCGCCATTTCCTGGGCGATGGGGTAGCTGCGTCCCCGCGCGACGATCAGCAGGCTGGACACCGTCTCCAGCACCGGCAGCGCCGCCGACCAGTCCGCAGCACCGGCCCGTTCCAGCCCTTGGGGCAACTGTGAAAGCGCGTCGAGAAGCGTCCGGTCAGCTGTCCAGACCGCGGTCAGCCGGGCGATGGCGGCGAGGCTGGCGACGAAACTCTTGGTCGCGGCGACGCTGCGTTCCGGCCCGGCGTGCAGGGGCAGGGGATGAGCGACCCGCTCCGCCAGCGGCGACTGCTCGGCGTTGACCAGCGCCGCCGTCAGAGCGCCGCCGGCCCGAGCCGCTTCCGCCACGCGCAGCAGGTCGGGGCTCTGGCCCGATTGGGAAATGGCCAGGACGAAGGCGTCCTTCACCCGCAGATCGGCGCCGTAGGCCGTGACCACCGACGGCGCCGCCGAGGCGGTGACCAGCCCCAGCGCCGTCTCGAACAGGTAGCGGGCGTAGCCGGCGGCGTGGTCGCTGCTGCCCCGCGCGACGGTCATCGCGAAGGGCGGCGGCACGGCCCGCAACCGGTCGGCGAGGGCGGCCACCGCGGCGGCGTCGGAGTCGAGCAGGCGCCGCACCGCCGCGGGGGCGGCTGCGGCCTCCTGCATCATCAGGGGAGCGCTGGTCATGGGTCGGCCTCTGTTCCAGGCCGATCATAACACGGCGGTGCCGCTTAACTCACGCCGGGCCGGTCGGCGCTTTCGCCAGCACGGCGGCATCGGACGCGTCCATCTCCTCCGCCGGGGCGGGTTCGGCCTGGGGTGGTTTCCAGTTGCGCAGACGGCTCACCATCGCGCCGGCCTGGGTCTTCCAGCGGTCGGCCTGGGCGCGCATCGATTCGCCGCCCTGGACCAGCAAACGGCTGGGCAGCGGGCCGGGCGTCTCGAAGGTGCCGATGTGAAGCGTCTCGACCGGATGCTTGCCGGCGAGGCCGCGCTTGAACTGGTAGACGCCGGGGTTGGTCTGGGCGTTCACCCCATGCAGGTCGTAGCGCAGCCCGCCGTTCGCCTTGATCCACAGCAGCGCCCGCCATTGCAGCAGATAGGCGGCGTTGACCCGCAGCCCGGCCTCCAGCGTGGCGGAGTTCTGCATCTGCCCGGTGGTGCCGAACAGCGACACGACCACCCCGGCCACCGGCCGCCCCTCATGCATGGCGAGGAAGGCGCGCATCTTCCGCCGCGTCGGCAGAGCCTCGTTGATGCGGGTGAAGGTGCGGCTGTCGTAGGCCTTGAAGCCCTTGCGGCGCTGCGTCTCGACGAAGATGTCGTCGATGGTCTCCAGCAGTTCGGCGTGGGAGCCTTCGACGACCTCGATCCCCATCCGCTCGGCCTTGTTCAGCCCGCGCCGCCAGTGGTGGGACAGGTTGGAGCGGAGGCCGGCCTCGTCGGCGTTCAGGTCGGTGATGAAGGTGCGGTAGGGCGCCTTCTCCTCCCGGTACCGCATGCCAAGCGAGGCCAGGGCCGCCGTCACCGCCTCCCCGTCCGCCTGGGAGACGTGGGGCAGCAGGCGCAGCAGCAGGCCGCGCCGGTCCGTGTATTCCGCCTTCAGCGCGTGCAGCGCGGTCATCAGGGCGGCGTGGTCCGGCCCCTGGCCGCGCGGGTGCCACATCGGCCCCCACATGACCAGCGCCAGGCCGCCGATGCCCGGCACGCGGCGCAGCAGCACCTGCACCGCGGCCACCGGGCGGCCGTCGCGCCGCACGACGAGGTGGCTCAACTCCCGCCCGGCGTGGGCGATGCGGCCATAATCCCAGGTCTGGAAGATGTTGGCGTCGTCGAAGCCATCGAGGATGGCGTACCAGCCGCTGCGGTCGACCCGGTCGATCTCGATGGAGGACGCGGGGCACAGGACATCGCCACCAAGCGCGTCGGTGTACATTCAGGTTTCTCCCCTGGAATTCACGGCGATCGTTTCTTGTGGAAGCGTTTGGTAACGGTCAGACATCTGGTCACACGGTTCCGCCGGAGCGGTAGAAGGTGCTGAAGGCGGGGCGGGCCGAGAAGGCGGCCTGCGGGATGTCGAGCAGACGGCGCAGCCGGTCGCGCACCGCCGGTTCCAGGACCGCGGCGACCAGCAGGGCCACGGCGATGGACAGGGCGCCGCCGGTCACCGCGGCGGCCATGGAGGACGCCCCGGCCTGCATCGCCAGCGCCTTGGCCGAGCCGCCGATCACCTCGTGCAGCAGGTAGAGGGGATAGGTGGCGAGCCCGACCACGCGCAGCAGCGACAGGATGGACGGCGGCAGCGTGGCGATCTCCGCCCGCCAGCGCGCCGAGGCGACGATGGCGAGGAGCGACGCGCCCCAGATCAGCAGCGGGTTCATCCACAGATCGGCGAGGTTCAACGGGACGGGCGAGCGCTCCACGAACTCCACCGACCGGGCGGTGATCTCCAACGGGGCGGCGATCAGGGCCAGCAGGGCGGCGGCCATGCCCGTCCGGGTCAGCTTGCCGCGTGACCACAGCCACAGGAAGATGCCCAGCGCGAAGAACACGCCGTGGCGCAGCAGCGTCATGTTCAGCATGCCGTACTCGAACTCCAGGAACGGCAGGTTGACGACGCCGAAGACGTGCAGGCTGTAGACGCCGAGATAGGCCGAACTGGCGGCGGTCAGCGCCAGAGCGAACTGCGGCAGCCGGTGGAAATTCCCGCTGAACAGCAGCAGGAACACCGCGGCGTAGAAGGCGATCTCGACCGGCAGCGTCCAATAGGCCGACGCGATGTAGGGGCCGGCGGGCGCCAGCGAGAAGGAGGCGATGAAGCGCCGCGCCAGATCCGGGTCGGGACCGGGCATCAGCACAAGGGCGACGAGGCACAGGATGGAGCAGACCCAGGCCGCCGGATAGAGGCGCAGCAGGCGCGACCGGATGAAGGCGATCGGGGTGGCGTTGTTGGCCGAATTGGCGATGACGAAGCCCGACACCACGAAGAAGACCTGCACCCCGGCCCAGCCGGACCACATGACGTCGGCGACCGCGGGGTCGCGCCAGGTCAGGTGGAAGCCGGTGACCAGCAAAGCCGCGGCGAAGCGGACCATGTCGATCCCATAAACGTAATCGGCCCCGGACCTGTGACGGGCAGGCCCGTCTCCCGGCAGAGTTTGCTTGATCGGCGTTTCAGGCACGATTCCTCCCTTCCTGCATGGGGCGTGCCCATGTGCAGGTTCTCGACGTCTGTTGATTCCGGAAGACGAGCGCGGTGCGGCCTCGGGACGCAACTTGCGTGCTGCCGGGGAGCATACCCGTTGGTGGGCGCGGATACAGGGGCCCGAACGGATTCAACAGGAAATCTGCGGGAGTATACTGTTCAGATGATCGGCCGTTACCGAAGCCATGGCGCAAAGGGGAGGTGCGTGGCGCGAACGGTTCGCCCGCTGCCGGGCGTTTTACTTTGAAGGGATGCTCCGGAGAGCGAAAGGCACACGGCCCGTCCCCGGTCAGGCCGGGGACGGGCCGTGTGCTTGCCGGCTGGGCAGTGACCTGCCACCGCCTCGCTGCCAGTGGATTACTGGTAGTTCAGGCCGCCGTTGATGTTCAGGGTCGAGCCGGTGACGTAGCCGGCGATCTCCGAGGCGAGGTAGGACACCGCGCCGCCGATCTCGTCCGGACGGCCCAGGCGCTTCATCGGGACGCTGTCGATGATGGTCTGGCGGATGTCCTCACGGATCGCCATGACCATCTCGGTGCCGATGTAGCCCGGGGCGATGGCGTTGACGGTGACGCCCTTGGTCGCCAGCTCGGCGGCCAGCGCCTTGGTGAAGCCGATCACGCCGGCCTTGGCGGCCGAGTAGTTGGTCTGGCCGGCCTGGCCCTTCACGCCGTTCACCGAGGAGATGTTGATGATGCGGCCCCAGCCGCGCTCGGCCATCTTCGGCGACACCTGCTGGGTGACGTTGAACAGGCTGCTCAGGTTGGTGGCGATGACCGCATCCCACTGGGCCTTGTCCATCTTGGCGAAGAACTTGTCGCGGGTGATGCCGGCGTTGTTCACCAGGATGTCCACCGGACCCAGGTCGGCCTCGATCTTGGCGACCATCGCCTTGCAGCTTTCGAAGTCGGAAACGTCGCCTTCCGCCACGTAGAACTTGAAGCCGAGGGCTTCCTGCTGGCCCAGCCAGGCGGCGGCCGGCTCGAAGTTCGGCAGGCAGTTCGCCGCCACGATGCAACCGTCCTTGGCCAGGGCTTGGCAGATGGCGGTGCCGAGACCGCCCATGGCACCGGTGACGAGCGCGATCTTCTGAGACATTACAATCGCTCCAGTAATAGAAACGGCCAGCTCCTGGTGAGGCAAGCCCGCTGGTGAACCGCAGAAGCAAAGGGGTTGCTTCTTGTTACGGATGCTGTCGTGTCGATGGTCCTAATGGGGGATCCATCAACCGCGGCGGCAGGCATAACATAGAACAAGTCCGGCTCCGGGCCAATGCGCTGCAACATCGCAGATGCGAGCGGGTGCGATTTTTCACAGGAATGTCAATAAGAAATGAATTTTCAGGGCCTTACTGCACCGCACCAAGTGGTGTGACCAGTTGGTTTCGGCTCAAATCCGCACGATTCGTTCGCCGGCCTTGAGCGCGAGCGGAAACAGCCTGGGCGCCACCGCCCCCAGAAGCCAGGGCCGCAGCTTGGCCAGAGCGGCGGGCGCGGCCAGCAGAACGAGCGTCGCGCCGCTGTGCGCCCATTGGCCGGCGGTCATCCGCTCGAACCCGTTCCACAGCAGGACGGCGCCGCTGCACAGCCCGGCCACGGCGGTGACCGCCTCCCCCAGCGCCTGGACCGTGTCGGTCCCCCACAGCGGGTTCGCCGTGGTGACCCGCGCCACCAGCCGCCGCAGCTGCGCGGTCAGGCGCGCCGCGGACACGGCGTCGAACCGCCCGTCCTCGACCGCGGCGCGGGGCAGGGCGACCAGGACGTCGCCGTCGGGCTGGATCGACACGCGGACCGGAACGGTCCGCAGTCCGCTGCCGGATGGCGGCGCGGCCAGAGGCACGCGCAGGCCGATGGTCCGCCCGCCCTGGGCGAAGAACTGAAGCGCCAGGGCCATGCCATGCCCGCGCCGCGGGATCAGGCCGGACTTGCCGTGCCGCAGCCGCCCGACCATCTCGGCCAGGGCGTCGCGTCGCCAGACGAAGCCATGAGGGAGGTCGCTGAGGAAGCGCCGGCGCAGCGGGCTACCCCGTGTCTCCCACCAGGGTGTTCACGGCTTTCCCGGCGAACCGTCCCAACGCGTCGATCAGAAAGCTCCAATAGCGGAAGGAGACGTCCACCGCGTCCTTGTGGACGCCGATCACGACGCTGTTGCCGGCGGTGTCCCGGCCCTTCAGCAGGCGGGTGACCACGTCGCCGTCGATCTGGATGGTCGACTGCATGACCACCAGCTCGGTCCCCACGTCCCAGGCCTTGCGGATGGTCACCACATCCGCCGTCTTCAGCGCCGGCATGCGGCGGACCTCCTCGTCCATGCCGCGCAGATAGCTGACGGTGTCCAGCCCGCGCCGCCGCAGCACGTCGTTGATCTGGTCGGAGTTGCGCTGGATGCGCATCAGGATCGGCAGCGTGTCCCGGTCGATCATCGCCGCGGCGGACACCACGTCGGCGGTGGCGCCGGGTTGCCGGGCGGCGTCCAGGGTGCGGTCGGTCATCTCGCGCAGCCAGCTCGCCACCTCGCGCAGGTCGTCGAAGACCTTCAGCGTGGTGCCGCGGGCGGGGTCGTTGCCCGGCAGGTCGCGGCTGAGAAAGAACGGGTCGTAGCGGTCCGGCCGGGCGGCGTCGGACGGCGGAACGAACGGCGCCATCCCCCAATGGAAGCTGTCCGATATCTGGCCGGCCCAGGGGGCGAGGATCGCCGTCTCGCGGCTGCCGAAGACCTCCAGCGCCTCGCACAGGAAGACATAATACTCCTGCGCCAGATCGATCAGCGCGTCCCCCGCCAGCGGCATCTTCTCCGCCGAGATGCCGGTTTTCAGCACGGTGTTGATTTCGAGCGCGAGAAGGTTGCGCGCCAGATCGACGAACTGGGACATCAGCCACCTTGCTGGGTTGTGGGGCGCTGGGTTGTGGGGCGCTGGGTTGTGGGGCGCTGGGTTGGGAAGGGCGGCGGGGGGGGGAAAGGC
>NZ_WHOR01000216.1:0-10051 GCF_013340925.1 Azospirillum formosense | reverse complement strand
TGTCGATCTTGCTGGTGACCTGGAAGCTGATGCGGGTCGGGAAGTTGGCCTTGATGGTGCCGGTGATGACGTCCACCGAGGGGCGCTGCGTCGCCATGATCAGGTGGATGCCGGCGGCCCGCGCCATCTGGGCCAGCCGCTGGATCGCCGCCTCGATGTCCTTGCCCGCCACCAGCATCAGGTCGGCCATCTCGTCGACGATGACCACGATGTAGGGCAGCTCCTTCAGGTCGAGCGGCTGCTCCTCGAAGATCGGCTTGCCGGTGTCGGGGTCGAAGCCGGTCTGGACGCGGCGGGTCAGCAGCTCGCCGTCGGCGCGGGCCTCGCGCAGGCGGGCGTTGTAGCCCTCGATGTTGCGCACGCCCAGCTTGGACATGTTGCGGTAGCGGTCCTCCATCTCCCGCACCGTCCATTTCAGGGCGACCACCGCCTTCTTCGGGTCGGTGACGACCGGAGTCAGCAGATGCGGGATGCCCTCATAGACCGACAGCTCCAGCATCTTGGGGTCGATCATGATGAAGCGGCAGCGGTCGGGCGGCAGCCGGTAGAGCAGCGACAGGATCATCGTGTTGATCGCCACCGACTTGCCCGAGCCCGTGGTGCCGGCGACCAGCAGGTGCGGGAAGCGGGCAAGGTCGGCCACCACCGACTGGCCGCCGATGTCCTTGCCCAGCGCCAGCAGCAGCTTGCCCGCCGTCTTGTCGAAGACGTCGCCGGCCAGCAGCTCGCGCAGCAGCACGGTCTCGCGCTTGGCGTTGGGCAGCTCGATGCCGATGACGTTGCGGCCCGGCACCACGGCGACGCGGACCGACACCGCGCTCATCGAGCGGGCGATGTCGTCGGCCAGGCCGATGACGCGGGACGACTTGGTGCCGGGGGCCGGCTCCAGCTCGTAGAGGGTGACGACCGGGCCGGGATGGACCTTCTGCACCTCGCCGCGCACGCCGAAGTCGGACAGCACGCCTTCCAGCTTCACCGCGTTCTCGCGCAGCGCCGCCTCGTCCACCTTCTCGCCGCGCACGCTGGTCGGGACGATCTGGAGCAGGTCGAGCGGCGGCAGTTCGTAGCCGTCCGCCTCCTCCAGGTTGAGGGCGGCCTGCTTGGACGGGCGCCCCTGGTCGGCGGCCTTGGTCTTGCCCCCGGCGGGCGGGGTCACCACCGGAACGGCGCGGGTCTTGGCCTCCACGCGCGGCTCCACGCTGATCGAGTCGGACAGCCGGCCGCGCGGCGCGGCGCGCAGGGTGATGGCGCCGCCGTCATCGTCGGGCGTGTCGTCGAGAGACGGGGCGACGGCTTTCTTGTCCGCGGTGGCGAGGCTGGGTTCCCGGCGCAGCAGGCCACCGGTCTGGCGGGCGGCGTTGCGCGCGGCCTCCGCGCCCTTGTCGCGCACGAAGGACACGCCGGCCCGCGCGCCCCGCCCGAGACGGGCGAGGCCGGCGGCGGTCTCGCGCAGGCTGGCCGCCCACTCGCGGATCGACAGGCCCATGGCGACGAACAGGATCAGCCCGCCGGCCACGCCGGCCACGGTGCCGACCAGGGGATTGCCGGGGCCGCCGAACAGCAGCTTGCTGACCCCGTCCAGCAGCACGATGCCGAAGCTGCCGCCGGGATGGCCGTTCAGCGGGTCCTCGCCCCCGCCGCCCATCCCGGCCAGGAACATGGCGACCAAAAGCACACCCCACACCGCCAGCACGCTGCGGAACAGCGGGTGACGGATGCTCTTCTGCAGGCTGAGCCGCCAGCCCCACATCATCGGGACCAGCGCCAGCAGATAGGCCGCCCAGCCCAGCGACTGGATCAGGACGTCGGCCAGATGGGCGCCGAACCGGCCGAACAGGTTGTGGATGTGGGTGTTCGCCGCCGGAACGGCGTTCCAGGAAGGGTCGGCCGGGTTGTAGCTGCCCAGAATGACCATCAGCACCAGACCGACCACGCCCAGCGCGAATCCCGCCAGCTCGCGCGCCCGCGCCACCACGAAGGCGCGCGTGGCGGGCGAGAAGAAGGGCGGCTTCTCCGGCCGTGCTCCGGCGGGCCGCGCTCCGGCGCTTTTGCCGCTTCCGCTGCGGGGGCTTGCGGGTCGTGCCATGGGCAGAAGGTCCTCAAGAACGTGCTGAACCGGACCCGTCCTTCGGGGCGAAAGACCGGGGTGACGTGAACCGAACCGGGTTGGGCCGAACCGGGCGGCCCTTATCCCAGGATGCGGGCGATGGTGCTGCAGGCGTGGGCGACCGTCTCGGCGTCGTTCACCAGCGCGATGCGGATGAAGGGGGCGCCGGGGTTGGCCTCGCCGGGGTTGCAGCGGGTCAGATAGGCGCCGGGCAGCACGCGGATGCCGCCCTCCGCCCACAGGCGGCGCGTCGCCTCCTCGCCGTCACCGACCTCCAGCCACAGGAAGAAGCCGCCGTCCGGCCGGTAATAGCCGTAGCGCCCCTTCAGCGCAGCCTCCGCCGCGTCGAACTTGGCGCGGTAGAGCGCGCGGTTCTCCTCGACATGCGCCTCGTCCCGCCACAGGGCGGCGCTGGCCGCCAGCACCGGCAGCGGCATCCCGGCGTTGGAGTAGCTGCGCAGACGGGTGAAGCGGGACATCAGCTCCGGATCGCCGGCCACGAAGCCCGAGCGCAGCCCGGCGGCGCTCGACCGCTTGGACAGGGAATGGAAGACCAGGATGTTCGCCCACGGCTTCCCGCCGTGATCGAGGCCCGATGCGACCTGGAGCGCGCCGACCGGCGGCTTGTCCAGGTAGATCTCGGCGTAGCACTCGTCCACCGCCAGGATGAAGCCGTAGCGGCGCGCCAGCCCGATCGCCCGCTCCAGATAGGCGGCGTCGGCCGCCGCCCCCTGCGGGTTGGCCGGGGTGCAGAGGTAGAACAGCGCCGTGCGCTCCAGCAGCTCCGGCGTCAGCGCGTCGAGGTCGGGCAGGAAGCCGGTCTCGCGGGTGGAGGGCAGGAACACCGGCTCCGCCCCCGCCAGCAGGGCCGCCCCTTCGTAGGGCGCGTAGAAGGGGTTGGGCATCAGCACCGCCGGCTGCCGGCCCGCCTTGGACGGCGGCACGGCCAGCAGGGCGAGCAGGAACAGCGCCTCGCGCGTGCCGGACACCGGCAGGACCGACTTTTCGGCGTCGAACAGCCCGTCCGGCAGGGCGTAACGGCGGGCCAGCCAAGCGCCCACCGCCTCGCGGAATTCCGGCGTGCCGCCGACCGGCGGGTATTTGCCCCACAAATGGGCGTTGGCGCGCAGCGTCTCGTCGATGATGGCCGGCGGCTGGTGCTGCGGCTCGCCCACCGACATCATGATCGGCTCGGCGTTGGCGCGCGGCGTCACCCCGGACAGCAGGGCCGCCAGCCGGGTGAAGGGGTAGTCCGACAGCCGGTCGAGCCGGTCGTTGACGAGAGCGAAGGTGCCGAGGTCCGGGAGCGACATGCCGCCGAGAATCCTTTCCATGAGGACGGCCCGAGAAGGCCAGGCCGGCCCCGAGGGGCACGGCCCGTCAGGGGCCCTTGGGGGCCTCTGCCCGATACGAAACGGAAACGATCCTACCGGCGGTGGAGTCCCGGCACAAGGGCACAAAACCGGACGAGGCCCGGTCAAGGGAAAGCATACGCCGCCCGTTCCGGCGGCCTTGGCGCCACAGTGGAAAGACTGGCGCGCCCGGCCTCAAGTCACCGGGCAGATCATCGATGCCCCGCGGCAAGAAAAAGCGGACGAGCCTTCCCCCCTGGCGGGAGGGGCTGGGCGATGACGCCCCGCCCTGTCCGCTTCCTCCAGGACGCCTCAGAGAGCTTCGGCGTTGGTCTCGCCGGTGCGGATGCGCACGGCCTGGGCGATGTCCAGCACGAAGATCTTGCCGTCGCCGATGCGGCCGGTGTTGGCGGCCTTCTGGATCGCCTCGACCACCTGCTCGTACTGGTCGTCGGACACCGCGACCTCGACCTTCACCTTGGGCAGGAAGCTCACGGAATACTCGGCGCCGCGGTAGATCTCGGTCTGACCCTTCTGGCGTCCGAAGCCCTTCACCTCGCTCACCGTCAGGCCCTGAATCCCGAGCGACGTCAGCGCCTCGCGCACTTCGTCGAGCTTGAACGGCTTGATGATGGCCATAACCAGTTTCATGTGGCTTCCCCTTGGGTATGCGTGTTTGCGGGCCCTTGCGGTCGCCCGGTCCCCCCTCGGCCGATCCCGCCGTGGCGGCGGGTTTTCCGAACGTGACTCGAGCGTGTTCGCCTCGACCATAAAAAGCAATGTCTTCAAAAATCGTGCCGGTTGCAGAATCGCCCCTTTTCAGCGGTTTTTGGCTGTTTCGCCGATCGATTGGGCAGGTCGTGCCCAAGATTTGCGCAATTCGGGGGCCGCGACGCCGCGCCGCTGGACATCCGGACCCGGCGGAACGATTGTTCGTACCCGTCTACACTGATCGAAGGGCAGCGCCATCATGACCGAATCGGGCACCACCGCAGCGCAGGAGATCACGACCGACGTCGTCGTGTTGGGCGGCGGACTGGCCGGACTCAGCATGGCGGCGGCCCTGGCCACCGCGGGCGTTCCGGTGGTCTGCATCGACCGCGACAGCCCGGACCGGCAGGCGGGGGACGATTTCGACATCCGCACCACGGCGGTCGCCTACGCCTCGATGAAGGTGCTGGAGGGGGCGGGCGTGTGGAAGCACATGGAGCCCTACGCCGGCCCGATCCTGGACATCCGGGTGGCCGACCAGTTCTCGCCCCTGTTCGTCCATTACGACCACACGGAGCTGACCTGGGACGGCAAGAATCAGCCCTTCGGCTGGATTCTCGACAACAAGGACATGCGCCGCGCCCTGTTCGCCCGCGCCAAGGAGCTGCCCGGCCTGCACCATCTGGCCCCGGCCCAGGCGGTGTCGATCGAGCGGACCCGCGCCGGCGCCACGGTGACGCTGGCCGACGGGCGGGTGGTCAAGGCGCGGCTGGTGGTCGGGGCCGACGGGCGCCGCTCGCTGGCCCGCGAGAGCGCCGGGATCAAGCTGCGCACCTGGGCCTACGACCAGACCGCGATCATCTGCACGATCCGCCATTCGGAGCCGCACAACGGCGTGGCGGTGGAGCATTTCCTGCCCAACGGCCCCTTCGCCGTGCTGCCGATGACCGGGAACCGCTCCTCCATCGTGTGGAGCGAGAAGCGGTCGCTGGTCGACATGTATCTGAAGCTGCCCGAGGACCAGTTCATCGACGAGCTGACCCGGCGGTCGGGCGGCTATCTGGGCGACATCGAGCTGGTGACCCGCCGCGACGCCTGGCCGCTGTCGGTCCTGCTGGCCGAGCGCTTCATCGCCGAGCGCGTCGCCCTGATCGGCGAAGCGGCCCACGCCATCCACCCCATCGCCGGACAGGGGCTGAACCTGGGCCTGCGCGACGTGGCGGCGCTGGCCGAGGTGATCGTGGACGCCCACCGGCTGGGGCTGGACGTCGGCTCGCCGGAGGTGCTGGCCCGCTTCCAGCGCTGGCGCCGCTTCGACACGGTGCTGCTGGCCGTGGTCTGCGACGGTCTGGTGCACCTGTTCTCGAACAACATCCCGCCGATCAAGCTGGCCCGCGACGTCGGCATGGCCGTCGTCAACCGCCTGCCGCCGCTGAAGCGCTTCTTCATGCGGCACGCGATGGGCGTGGTCGGCGAGCTGCCGCGGATGATCAAGGGGGTGCCGCTGTAAGGCGCCGCCCGCCCGTCATCCCAACCCGTATTCCGACAGCGCCTCGTACACCGCGGCCCCCTTGCCCAGGTGGCTGCGGTAGAGCGTGAAGTGGTCCACCCGGATCGGACCGGCGCGGAACATCCCGCGCTCCTCGACGAAGCGCCCGATCCGGTCCTTCGGCGCGTCCTTCAGCCGGGCGAGCGTGACGTGGGGCGAGAATTTGCGCTCCTCCGCCGGCAGGCCGCAGCGGACCAGCGCCGACTCGACCTTGGACTGGAGGTGCGACAAGGCGTCGCTGCGCTCCACCCCGGCCCAGAGGACACGGGCGTTGCGGCCGCTGCCGTACACGCCCACGCCATCCAGAACCAGATCGAAGGCCGGCGCCGCGATCTGCGCCAGCGACTCGTCGATCTCCGCCGCCTGATCCCCCGGCACCTCCCCGATGAAGCGGAGCGTCAGGTGCAGGTTGTCCGCGTCGGTCCAGCGGGCGCCGGGCACGCCGCCGCCCAGCCCCGCCAGACGCCGGCGCACATCCTCCGGAAAATCGAGGGCGACGAAGAGACGGATCATTGGCTTTCCGGAACGGTTACGGGCAGGGGTCGGGATAGCGGGCGTTGACCGCCTCGATGTCCTTCATCACCTCGTCCGACAGCGTGAGGTCCACCGCCGCGATGTTGGACTTGAGGTCCTCCATGGTCGTCGCACCGATCAGCGAGGACGCCACGAAGGGCTGCTGCAGGGTGAAGGCGATGGCCATCTGCGTCGGCGACAGGCCGTGGCGCCGGGCGACGTCCAGATACTCCTTCGTCGCCGCGTCGGCGTTGACTGTGGCGTAGCGCGACTTGCGGTGATCCAGCGCGCGGCGGGTGCCGGCGGGAACGGCGCCGTCCAGATACTTGCCGGTCAGCGTGCCGGCGGCCAGCGGCGAGTAAGCCAGAAGCCCGACATCCTCGCGCAGCGACACCTCGGCGAGACCCTGCTCGAAGGTCCGGTTGAGCAGGCTGTAGGCGTTCTGGATCGAGGCGATGCGCGGCAGGCCCTTGTCCTCCGCCAGCTTGAGGAACTGCATCACCCCCCAGGGCGACTCGTTCGACACGCCGATGTGGCGGACCTTGCCGGATTTCACCAGCTCGTCGAGCGCCGACAGAGTCTCCTCGATGGGCGTGCCGTCCTTCTCCGGCCGGTGGACGTAGTTGCGCGCGCCGAAGCGGTTGGTCGCACGGTCGGGCCAGTGGAGCTGGTACAGGTCGATGTAGTCGGTCTGGAGCCGGCGCAGGCTGGCCTCCACCGCCGCGAAGATGTTGGCGCGGTCGAGCTTGGCCTCGCCGTTGCGCACCCAGGCGAAGCCGCCGTCGGTCGCCCCGACGACCTTGCTCGCCAGGATCACCTGGTCGCGCTTGCCGGTCGCCTTGAACCAAGTGCCGATCACCTCCTCCGTACGTCCGTACGTGTCGGCGGTCGGGGGGATGGCGTACATCTCCGCCGTGTCCCAGAAATTCACGCCCTCGCCGAGCGCGTAATCCATCTGGGCGTGGCCTTCGGCCTCGCTGTTCTGGCGGCCCCAGGTCATGGTGCCCAGGCCGATGGCGCTGACCGACAGGCCGGTGCGGCCGAGCGGACGGTATTGCATTTGGTGATGGTCCTTAAAGGAACAGGGTGAGCACGCCCGTGTATCCGTACAGGCGGGCGTTGGAGATCTCGCCGCTGGCGAAGAATCCGGCCAGCGGGATGTCGCCGAAGGTCTCGCGGATCAGCGCCAGTTCCTGGCTGCCCTCGCCGAACAGGCTGGGGCCGCGGGCGATGCAGCTGACGTAGAGGGCGCCCTTCGGGGTGGTCTTCACGCGCTTCTTCAGATTGGCCAGCATGCGGCGCATGTCGGACTCGGCGCTCTGCTGGTCGCGGCGGGTGAACAGGATGGGCTGGCCGCTCTGCACATGGTGGGCGACGGCGATCCAGCCGGCGCGCGGGTCGATGGCGATCAGGTCGCGGACCAGATAGTCCGCCGTGTCGCTCCCGGCGATGGGCAGGCCGGCGAAGATGTAGCCGGACACCCGCTTGAGGTCGCGGGCCAGCAACTCGCCGATGTCCTCCTTGAAGACCTCCAGCGCCGGGCGCCCGTCGATCTCCAGGACGACGTTGTCCTCCGCCGCCGTGATGGTGCGCACCGGGCCGATGGGCGTGCAGCCCTGGCTGAGGCCGGTGGCGACCGGCACCTGCGGCGCGAACAGCACACCCGACACGCCGCCGTCGGCCACCGGCCCGCCGACCATCGTGGCGGTGTTGCCGGGGATGGTGAATTGCGGGAACTCCGACCGCGAGGCCGACAGGCCGCCGACCAGGAAGGCCCCGGTTGATTCCGCCAGCGAAACAACCAGCCCGGCCAAGTCCTGGTGGCGCGGGTCGGCGTGGGCGAGCGCCAGCATGGCGCCGTGCTTGTCCAGCCAGCCGCCGGCCATGCGGCGCAGCGGCTCCATGTCGCCCGACACCACCGGGAACAGGCGGAAGCCCTCCGGCGGCAGGCGGGCCACCATCACGGCGATGCCCGGCTTGTCGAAGATTTCCTCGTCGTTGGCGCAGACGCCGATGCCGACCGTGCCCACCCAGTCGCGGATGCCGGTGACGCCGCGCAGCAGCGTGACCATGCTCGTCGCGTGCTCGGCCAGCGCGTCGGTGATGTAGAGGAAGCCGAGGTTGCAGCCCTCCACCGCCCCGAGTTCGTCCAGGCACGCCTTGACGACGGCGCCCCATTCGGTGCCGGTGGCCGATGCGGCCTTGAAATGGGTCTCGGTGGTGGCGGTGTCGCCGGCCGGGGTCGCCATGGGTGTCAGTCTCCGCTCTTGGCGATGCCGTCCAGAAGGCGGGCGACGTGGGGCGTGATGCGCTCCACGATCACCTTCACGCCGGCCGCGTTGGGATGGATGCCGTCGGGCTGGTTCAGCGCGGCGTCGGCCGCCACGCCGTCCAGGAAGAACGGATAGAGCTGTACGTCGTACGTCTTCGCCAGATCCGGGTAGATGGCGTTGAAGCGCTCGATGTACGCGCGGCCCAGGCTGGGTGACGCGTACATGCCGGCCAGCAGCACGGGCAGCTTTTCGCCGGTCAGCCGCTTCAGGATGGCGTCGAGGTTGGCGCGCGCCGCGGCGGGGTCGAGCCCGCGCAGCATGTCGTTCGCCCCCAGCTCCACCAGCACGGCGTCCGGCTTGTCGGCTAGCGCCCAGTCGAGCCGCGACAGCCCGCCCGCCGTGGTGTCGCCGGAAACGCCGGCGTTGACGACCGTCACGTCGTAGCCCTTAGCCCGCAGCGCCGCCTGCAACTGGGGAGTGAAGGACTGCGCTTCGGGAAGGCCATAGCCGGCGGTCAGGCTGTCGCCGAGCGCCAGCAGGGTGTAAGGCCCTTTCCCCGCACCGCTTTGGGCGAGTGCCGGGGCGGTCATGCCGATTCCCGCGCCGATTGCCGCAACAGCGGCGAGAGCGGCCAGCCCCGACCGAAGGAGGGCCGTGTTGAAATGGCGGCGCACCATGCCATATGGCGTGAGGTTTTCCCGCCCATTTCCCCGCCCGTTCCAGAGACGCATGCCAATGTCCCGACCCGATTCCGTTGAGTCCACCATCGTCGATCTCGACGAGGTGCATCTGAGATTGGACAGCGCGGCCGGACCCGTCAACATCCTGAGAGGCTTGAATCTCCGCATCCAGTCCGGTGAACGGGTCGGCGTGGTCGGCCCGTCGGGCTCCGGCAAATCGACCATGATGATGGTCATGGCCGGGCTGGAACGCCCCACGGGCGGGACCGTGCGTGTCGCCGGGAAGGATCTGGACCGGCTGGATGAGGACGGGCTTGCGCGCTTCCGCCGCGACCATGTGGGGATCGTCTTCCAGGCTTTCCACCTCGTGCCGACGATGACCGCGCTGGAGAACGTCGCCATCCCCCTGGAGTTCGCCGGGGCCGCCGACGCCTTCGACCGCGCGCGCTCCGGGCTGGAGGCGGTCGGGCTGGGCCACCGGCTGAGCCATTATCCGGGCCAGCTCTCCGGCGGCGAGCAGCAGCGCGTCGCCCTGGCCCGCGCCTTCGTCGCCGAACCGTCGCTGCTGCTGGCCGACGAGCCGACCGGCAACCTGGATATCGGCACCGGCGCCACCATCGTGGAGCTGCTGTTCGACCTCGCCGAGCGGCGGGGCACGACGCTGGTGCTGATCACCCACGACCCGTCCCTGGCCGACCGCTGCGACCGGACCGTGCGCCTGATGGACGGGCGCATCGTCGACGACGGCACGGCCGCCCGCGCCGAACGCGAGCGCGTGGCGGGGGACTGAGCGTCCTTTGAGGGAGTGGTCGCGTCGCGCCCCCCTCCCGACCTCCCCCCGCTTCGCAGGGGGAGGAGATAAAGCC
>NZ_WHOR01000215.1:0-10079 GCF_013340925.1 Azospirillum formosense | reverse complement strand
GTCACCGGCTCCGGCGGTGGGGTCAGGGGCGGATCGATCGTGCGGTCGCTCATCGGGGGCAGGCACTCCGGGAGTAGCGGGCCGGGGGGCGCTTGACGGCGCCGGACCCTCGCCCGATTTAGGGGTATTCCAGGACCGCGCCCACGCGGCCCCGCTTCGCGATGACCGGAGTTCCACGAGATGCGCAGCCCGTTCCCTTCGATAAACATCCGCCGCGGCCTGATGGTCCTGGCGCTAACCGTGCTGCCTCCGATGGCCGCCTCCACCGCCGCTTTGGCCGAGGACCTCGTCGTCGGGCGCTTCTCCAACGACTGGACCGGCAACGGGCTTCAGGTGCAGGCGATCGAGGACCCGAAGGTGAAGGGCATCACCTGCCATCTGGTGGATTTCGACCGCAGCGTGCTCGACCGGCTGACCAAGGGGAACTGGTTCGAGGACCCGTCCAACGCCTCCATCTCCTGCCGCCGCACCGGGCCGCTGGTGATCGGCGACATCGAGCTGTCGCAGAAGGGCGAGGAGGTCTTTTCCGAGCGCAAGAGCCTGGTCTTCAAGTCCATCGCCATCCGCCGCATCTACGACCGGGTGAACGACACGCTGATCTACGTCGTCTACAGCCGGCAGGTGAAGGACGCCTCGGCGAAGATGGCCATCTCCAGCGTGCCGCTGATCGACACGAACCCCCAGTGGGAAAAGGGTAAGTCCGCCGTGAAATGATCGGATGGCTTGCAATCGGGCGGGCGCGGCGCCATCATCAGGCTTGGGAGGCAGGGGCCGTAATCCCCCGCCTCCCGGCCCGATCACTGCCGGTTCAGAAGATCAAGGATCGCCTTGACGATCTGGAGCAGCAGGATCAGGAGACTGAGGATTTCCTTCATCCTCCAGGCCTCCTTGTTGAGCGGCGGGGTGGTGGCACTCCACCACCCGTCCGCGCCTCCACCTCGCACGGGGTGCGGGATGGGAGCAACGGAAACTCCACACATGCGTGTGCGACGGATTGGCCGGCTGGCCCAGGGGCAATTCGTCAGGTCTTGCCGCGGCGGGACCGCCACTTGCGCCACAGCAGGTAAAAGCCGGGCGCCAGCGTCACGATCAGGACGATGCGCACCATGTGGTGGGTGGCGACCAGCGCCACGTCGATGTTCAGCGCCAGCGCGACCAGCGTCATTTCGGCCAGCCCGCCCGGCGCGAAGGCGAGGATCAGTGCGGCCAGCCCCAGCCCCGTCGCCTCGTCGACCATCCAGGCCGCCGCCGTGGTGACCAGCAGCATCAGCCCGGTGAGGCCCAGCGCGGTCAGCCCGTCACGTCCGATGCGGCGGATGTCCAGCCCGGTAAAGCGGCAACCCAGCGACGCCCCGATCACCACCTGCGCGGCGGCGACCAGCACGCCCGGCGGCTTGCCCTCGGTCAGCCCGGCGAGGTGGATCGCGGCGGACAGCAGCATCGGTCCGACGATCTGGGCGGCGGGGATGCGCAGCAGCTTCGCCAGGGGATAGCCCAGGGCGCAGGCCGACAGCAGCGCCACGTCCAGCGGGGCGAGCGACAGCAGGGGCGGGCCGAGCGCGCCGCGCCGCGCCGGGTCGTAGAGGCCCAGCGCCTGGAAGGCGAAGGGAATGACCAGCACCACCAGCATCACCCGCAGCGCGTGGGACAGCGCCATGGTCCGGCTGTCGCCGCCCATCTGGGTGCCGACCATCACCATCTCGTTCAGCCCGCCGGGGGTGGCGGTGAAGAAGGAGGTGGGCGGGTCCAGCCGGGCCGCGCGGCGCAGGTACTGCACGCCAAGCGTGGTCGCCAGAACGAGATAGACGGCCAGCGCGCCCAGCGACAGGCTCCACTCGCCGAGCCGCCCCAGGATGTCCGGGGTGAAGCCGCTGCCCAGCATCACGCCGAGGATCATGATCATGGCGTTGCGCAGCGGCTTCGGCACATGCAGCGCGACGCCGGCCATGGCGGCGACCGTGGTGGCGGTCATGGCGCCGATCATCCAGGCCAGCGGCAGATGGAAATAGCTGAACAGCGCGCCCCCCGCCGTCCCCAGCGCGAGGGCGAGCGCGAAGGGCCGCAGCCCCGGTCCGATGGTCATGCCGTTCGCTGTGTCCTCAAGGAACGATCCGCCCCAGCCGGACGGCGGTCTGCCCGGATTTGGGGCGCCGCGCCGGCATGATCAGCACGCAGTCGTCGTAGGGCGTCACGATCGGGCGGTTGCCGTCGTGGCCCAGGACCGTTCCGGCGCGGGGAATGACCTCCATCCCCACATAAGGTTGGTCGAAGTGGAATTCGTCGGTTTCCGCGGTCACCGCCTCGGTCACCTCGACGGTGCGCAGCGGATCGGGATGGCGGCGGATGTGGCGATCGGCGAGCGACGGGTCGATCATCGCTTGGGCGAGCAGGAAGCGCATGGCGCTTTCCAGGGCGACCAGCGCCGTCTCGTTCCGCCAATGCTGGCCGCATTCGACCAGGAGGGCGGTGCGCCGCCCGTCCGCCTCGGCGAAGTCCGCGTAATCGATCACCCGCTTCCCCGCCGCGTGCCCCTCGTCGGCGACGATCCAGGCCGGATGGCCGAGCCGGCGGGCCAGCGCGCGGGCGCGGTCGGTCCGCCCGCACAGCGTCAGGGGCGGGGTGTCCGCCGTCATGGAGTGCAGGTCGAGGATGACGTCGGCGGCGTCGAACACCGGGCGGAGTTGCCGGGCGCGGCGCAGTTCCACGCTGTCGCGCGGGCCGTCCAGCACCTCCGGCGACCAGACGCGGTTCATGTCCTCGTCCACGAAGCGGGAGGCGTAGGGCCGCTCGGCGTCGAATCCTTGGTACGCGGCGGTGTTGGCGAAGACCAGGGTCAGCCGCCCGCGGGTGGGCCGCAAGCCCATCCGGAACAGCCGGTCCATCGCCACCGCGCCGCTGATCTCGTTGCCGTGGATCAGCGAGACAATGACGGCTTGCGGGCCGGGGCGCCCGGACTCCAGCGTCGTGACATGGTCGATGCCGGTGTTTCCACGACGGTAGGGACCGATGTCCGGCGGCGTCAATTCGATCGGTGGCAGGGATTCGGTCAAGCGGATCTCGCCTTTGCGGGTCTGGCCGGTGCCGGGCGCTTTCGCCGAATGGTCAGTATGGCGGAGAGTCCGGCGCTGCGCCAGCCCCGCCATTTCCCCGGCCGGTCATGTCCTTTGCCTTACCGGTGGCTTACCCGTGCCTTACCCGTGTATGACGGTTTTTGGTCGACGGGCTCCCGGCCATCGTCTATACCCGAATCCATCCGCCGCAGCGCCCTGCTATGCCATCCGGGCAGGCACCCTGGCGCGTTGGAGCCGTTGGTACACCGGGGTCAGCCATGAGTTTCGTGATCGAGGACGTGCTCGTCCGCAACGATCCGATCGTCCCGCGCCTGCCGGTGTTCTTCGATTCACCGCACAGCGGCGCCGTCTACCCGCGCGACTTCGCCTTCGTCTGCCCGCTGTCCACCTTGCGGCAGGCCGAGGACACCCATGTGGACGAGCTGTTCGCCCACGCGCCGGAGCATGGCGCCACTCTGCTCTGCGCCCTCTTCCCGCGCACCTACATCGACGCGAACCGGGCCATCGACGACGTCGACCCGGCGATTCTCGACGGGCGCTGGCCCGAACCGCTGCGCCCGACGGAGAAGAGCGCCGCCGGCATGGGGCTGATCCGCACGCTGTGCCGCCCGGGGATGCCGCTCTACGACGGGCGGCTGTCGGTGGCCGAGGTGGCGGAGCGCATCGACCGCTACTACCGGCCCTATCATTTCCAGGTCGCCAGCGTGATGGACGATCTGGCCGCCCGGTTCGGCGCCGTCTGGCACATCGACTGCCATTCGATGCCCTCCGCGGTCGGGCCGGGGGCGGCGCACAAGCTGGGCATGGATTTCGTGCTGGGCGACCGCGACGGCACCACCTGCGAGCCGGGCTTCACCGCCCTGATCGAGCGGGTGCTGACCGGGCTCGGCTACAAGGTCGCGCGGAACCATCCCTTCAAGGGGGTCGAGCTGGTGTCCCGCCATTCCAACCCGGCGCGGGGCCGCCATTCCCTCCAACTCGAAATCAACCGGCGCCTCTACATGAACGAGGAGACGCTGGAGCGGAACGAGGGCTTCGCGCGGCTTCAGGCCGACCTGACCACGCTGACCCGCCGCATCTGCGCCCACGCGCAGGCCAACACCGAGCGTCGCGCCGCGGAGTAACGGCCGGGCGCGTTACGGCGAGAACTGCTCTTTCAGGATCCGCTCCTCGAAGTTCAGCTCCGGGTCGAACAGCAGGGTCAGCGCGACGTCGCGGGCCTCCTCCACATCGACGCGGATGACCTCGCGCACCTCGGTCGAGTCGGCCACGGCGCTGACCGGGCGCTTGACCTCCTCCAGGATGTCCACGGTGATCTTGGAGCTGTGCGGCAGCAGCGCGCCGCGCCAGCGTCGCGGCCGGAAGGAACTGATGGGCGTCAGCGCCAGCACCCCGGCGCCCAGCGGGATGATCGGCCCATGAGCCGACAGGTTGTAGGCGGTGCTGCCGGCGGGGGTGGCGACCAGCACGCCGTCGCAGATCAACTCCGGCAGACGGACGACCCCGTCCACGGTGATGCGCAGCTTCGAGGCCTGCCGCGTCTCGCGCAGCATCGACACCTCGTTGATGCCCAGCGCCTCGATCTGCTCGCCGTTGCAGCGGGTGGCCCTCATGCGCAGGGGGTGCAGCGTGACGCTCTGGGCGCTGGCCAGCCGCTCGGCCAGCTCGTCCTCGCGGAAGACGTTCAGCAGGAAGCCGACCGAACCGCGGTTCATGCCGTAGACCGGCGGCGGGTTCTGCCCGTCGCGCTTCAGCGCGCGGTGCAGCGTCTCCAGCAGGAAGCCGTCGCCGCCCAGCGCCACGATGACGTCGGCGTCCTCCAGCGGCGCGTTGCCATAGCGGTGGACCAGCCGGGTGCGCGCCCGCATCGCCTCTTCCGTGTTCGCCGCGCAGAAGGCGATGCGGAGGTCGGCGGGCTTGCGGGGATCGGGCGCCAGCGGGTCCAGGGTCGGATCGGCGGGCAGCTTGGCGGCGGTTTCGGTCATGTCGAGGGGACCATAGCGCAGGATGCCCGGTTGCAGAAGGCCGCTTCGGTCAAAGGGCGGGGCCGTCGCACTTCATGTCCCTCTCCCGCCCCGGGAGAGGGAAGGGGCCCGTGCGAAGCACGGGAAGGGTGAGGGTACCGCCAGAAAGAAAGCCCTGTTTCTCGCACGACCCTCACCCGCCCGCTTCGCGGGCACCCTCTCCCGGGGCGGGAGAGGGATTGGGGGCAACGCCGGAGTGGCCCATCATCCGCCGGTCACGCTCATGTGGCGAGGGACCGCCGGGCCCTGGTGGCGACGGTCGATGATGAAGTCGTGGCCCTTGGGCTTGCGGGCGATGGCGTCGCGCACCGCCTGGACCAGCAGCCCGTCGTCGTCGCTGAGGCGCAGCGGAGTGCGCAGGTCGGCGGCGTCCTCCTGCCCCAGGCACATGTAGAGGGTGCCGGTGCAGGTCAGCCGCACGCGGTTGCAGCTTTCGCAGAAATTGTGGGTCAGCGGGGTGATGAAGCCGATGCGCCCGCCGGTCTCGGCCACCCGGACGTAGCGGGCCGGGCCTCCGGTGCGGTAGTCGATCTCGTCCAGCGTCCAGCGCTTGGCCAGCTCCGCCCGGACAAGGCTGAGCGGCAGATACTGGTCGAGCCGCGCCTCGTCGCCGATCTCGCCCATCGGCATGACCTCGATGAAGGTCAGATCGAAGCCCTGCTCGCCGCACCAGCCGACCAGCCGATGGAACTCGTCGTCGTTCACGCCCTTCAGCGCGACCGTGTTGATCTTGACCTTGAGCCCCGCCTCCTTGGCGGCCTGGAGCCCGCCGAGAACCTTGTCCAGCCGGCCCCAGCGGGTGATCGCCTGGAACTTGTGGGGGTCGAGCGTGTCCAGCGACACGTTGATCCGGCGCACCCCGGCCTCCACCAGATCGCCGGCATACTTGAAGAGCATGGTGCCGTTGGTGGTCAGCGTCAGCTCGTCCAGGTCGCCGGCCTTCACGTGGCGGCCCAGGCTGTGGATCAGCTCATGGATGCCCTTGCGGACCAGCGGCTCGCCGCCGGTCAGGCGCAGCTTGCGGGTGCCCAGCTTGACGAAGGCGGAGCAGACGCGGTCGATCTCCTCCAGCGTCAGCACTTCCGCCTTGGGCAGGAAGCTCATGTCCTCCGCCATGCAATAGACGCAGCGGAGATCGCAGCGGTCGGTGACGGACACACGCAGATAGCTGACGGTCCGCCCGAAAGGATCGACGAGCGGGGCGGCGGCGGTCGGCGGAACGGTCGTCATCGTCAGGCTTCTCCCCAAGGGGGTGCGTGTCATGCAGTCCGGGCGGCGATTATGATCCCGAACCCGATCCTGATATATAGGTCCGAGTTGCGGATTTTTCGCCACCTGGAATTTCAGGCGCAGCAGACCACGGCGCGCGGAGCCGGGACTTGACGGGGATCAAATCCCGACGCCGTGCGCGTTCCGGCGGTGGCACTCAGTGGACGCTGCCGCCGTCCGGGCCACCCTCCTTGCCGTCCTGGGCCAGCTCCCGCTCGCGCAGATAGTCCTCGGTCGTGCGCGGCGCGCGCGGGGCGCCGAGCGCGAAGGGCGAGTCGCCCCGCTCGAACTGGTCGACGACGCGACAGTCGCCGCACATGCGCATGCGGTCGGCGGCCTCCGGCGTGGCGAACATGGCGTGCCGCCCGGCCAGCACCGCGACGATCTTGTCGATGGACGACTTGGTGGCGAAGGGCTTGCCGCACTTGACGCAGCAGAAGGGCTCCTCCTCCTTCAGCACCCTGGCGCCGCGGGCGCTGTCGCGGAAGTCGATCTCCGGGACCAGCGCGATGACCTTCTCCGGACAGGTGGTCTTGCACAGGCCGCACTGCACGCAGGCGTCCTGCGAGAAGGACAGCATCGGCTTGTCGGCGTTGTCGAGCAGCGCCCCGGTCGGGCAGGCGCCGACGCAGGACAGGCAGAGCGTGCAGCCCTCCGTCATCACCTGCACCCGCCCGAAGGGCGCGCCCGGCGGCAGCGGCAGGACCTCGATCGGCTCCGGTGCCACCTTGTGCAGGTGACGCAGCGCCAGCATGGTGACGGTGCGCTTGCCGCCCATCGGCAGGAAGGTGCCGGGGGCGGGAGCGCCCGCGCGCGGCAGGTCCCACAGCTCCGCGGCGACCGCGTCGGGGTCCTGCGCGTCGATGATCGACACCCGGCCCGAGCCGTAGCCCAGACCCGACATCGCCGTCTCGGCGAGGCCGATCTGGCTGGCCAGCCCAACGGTCTCGCCGGCGTTGCCCGGCCCGACCAGGACGCGCACCCGCGCCGCGCCATAGGCCAAAGCCGCCGCGAACACGTCGAAGCCGAGCTGCGTCACCTCGTTCACCGCGAAGGGCAGCACGCGGGCCGGCAGGCCGCGCCCGTAGCGCGCGATCAGCGAGATCATTTCGTCACCATGCCGCGGGTCGTGGACGAGCAGCACCGGTTCCGTCCCGCCGGCCTTGGCGTAGGAGGAGAGCAGCGTGCGCAGCCGCTCGTAGACCGTCTGGAGCGGCGGCAGGGCGTAGGTGCTGGCCCCCGTCGGGCAGACCGAGGCGCAGGAGCCGCAGCCGGCGCAGATGTGCGGGTCGATCGCCACATGGTCGCCGTTCGGCGTGATGGCGCCGGTCGGGCAGACCTCCAGGCAGCGCGTGCAGCCGGTCTTGCGGCTGCGCGAATGGGCGCAAAGGTCGGCCTTGAAATCGATGTAGCGCGGCTTCTCGAACTCGCCGACCAGATCGGCGGCCTCGAACACCGCCTTGGCGACGGCGGCGGGGCTGTCGGGGTCGGGGCGCAGGTAGCCGTCGCGCTTCCCGTGCGCCGGGAACAGCGGCGCGCCGCCGGTCAGGTCCACGATGACGTCGCAGCGCGAGGCGGCGCCCTGCCGCGGCGGCTCGAAGCCGAGGACGGCGCGCGAGGCCGGGATGGCCGGGGCGTAGTCGTCCACGACGATTTCGAAATTGCCGAGCCAGCCCTTGGCGGCGCGGATGGTCCCCTTGAAGACCGGCACGTCCATGACGCGCGGCGGGGCGACATCCTTCGGGGACTTCAGCAGCACGGTGACGTCCAGGCTGCCGGACAGCTGCCGGGCCACCTCGATGGCGCGCTCGTCGGTGCCGTAGACCAGCGCGGTGCCTTCCGACGCCAGGGTGATCGTGCCGGTCGGCGGGATGTCCATGGCCGCCTCGGCCAGCAGCGCGGCGATCTTCGGTCCCGCCAGCGCGCCCTCGTCCGACCAGCCGGCGCGCTCGCGGATGTTGGTGAAGGCGAGCGCGGCGTCGGGGTTGTCCTGGGTGGCGATCTCCGCGAACAGCGGGGCCTCCTGGGTGCAGGCGACGAGCAGCGGGGCGCCCTCCGCCACGCGCGCCTCGAACCGGTCGAGCTGGGTGCGGCAGAGCTGGGTGGCGACGGACAGGTCGCCCTCCGCCCCCGCCGCGGCACCGCAGGCCCTGGCCAACGCCTTGCCGTCGAGCGCCATGCTGTGGGCGCAATCGCAGACGAGCACCGTCCGGCCGTTGATCTTCATCGCTTCCAACCCCTTGCCCTGAAAAGCCCTGCCCTAAAGCCCTGTTGCACACAGCGCGTTCCAGTTCTGTACATATCGGCTGGGTGGCATGGTTGCGACAGCAAAATGCGTGGGGCAGGATGGTCGTCCACACCTTCACCCGTCGGACTCGTCCCGCCATGACCAGCACCGTCACCGTCCGCGACGCCCGCATCGAGGACATCCCCGCCTTCCAGCGGATCTACGAGCACCACGTCCTCCATGGCGTCGGCACCTTCGAGGAGGAGCCGCCCGACGGGACGGAGCTGGAGACGCGCTTCCGCGCCATCACCGGCGCCGGCCTGCCATGGCTGGTCGCCGAGCGCGACGGCGTGGTCCTGGGTTACGCCTACGGCAGCGCCTACCATGTCCGCTCCGCCTACCGTTTCACCATCCAGGACTCCGTCTACATCGCGGAGGAGGCGCGCGGCCAGGGCCTCGGGCGTCTGCTGCTCCAGGCGCTGATCGACCGCTGCGTGGCGCAGGGCTACCGCCAGATGGTGGCGCTGGTCGGCGGGTCGGAGAACGCCGGGTCCATCGGGCTGCACGCCGCGCTGGGCTTCCGCACCTGCGGCGTGGTCGAGGCCGTGGGGCTGAAGTTCGGGCGCTGGCTGGACGTGGTCATGATGCAGAAGGACCTGGGTGCGGGGCGGTCGGACATTCCGCAAGGCAAGGGGCCGAGCCAGCCGGTGGCGGTGCGTTAGCCGCCGTCGCTCCACCGGTCCAGCGCGGCGAGCGCGGGAGGAATGGCGGCGTCCAGCGCACGGCACAGGGCGTCGGGATCGCCCTCGCCGGTGTCCAGGGCTTGTTCCAGCGCCTGGGCCGCGCTGCGCAGCGCCATGCAGCCGTAAATGCCCGCCACCCCGGCGATCTTGTGGGCCATGGCCCCGGCGGTCGCCCGGTCCCCGGCGTTCCAGGCCTGCTCCAGGGCGGCGTGATAGCCGCGCAGCGTGACGAGGGTGTTGGTCACCAGGGTGGCGACCCGCTCCGCCGGCAGATGCTCGCGCATCTGGCGGATGGCGTCCTCGTCGAACACGGGAGGGACGGGCTCCCGGTCCAGCGGAGGGGCCACGACCGCCGGGGCGGACGCGGCGTCGGGGCCGGTTGACAGGCGGTCCAGCAGAGTGTCCAGCGCGGACAGGCGCAGCGGCTTTTCCAGGACGGCGTCGGCCCCCGCCGCCCGGCAACGCTCCGCCGCGCCGGGCACGGCGGAAGCGGTCAGCGCCACGATGCGCAGCCCCGACGCCATGCTTCCGGCGCCACGGGGCAGGGCGCGGATGCGGCGGGTCGCCCCGACGCCGTCCATGTCCGGCATCTGCACGGCCCTCAGGACGAGGTCGTAGCGTTCCCGCTCCGCCGCCGCCCGGGCGGGCCGGCCGTTGGCCACCACCGGGAACACGCGGGCGGGGCGGGGGAGGGGGGGGGGGGCAGGGTCTCATAAAAAGAGACGAGCGCACGAGACGAAGGGGA
>NZ_WHOR01000214.1:0-10114 GCF_013340925.1 Azospirillum formosense | reverse complement strand
GTCCCCTCCCCTGCGAAAGCGGGGGAGGGTTAGGGTGGGGGCAACACCGCCCACGCAATTCACGGCGTCTGCACCGTGAACTGCCCCGGCACGACGATCTGGATCACCCCGCCCCAATTGCACATCAGCTTGCTGGTGGAGGTCAGGGCCGGCATGTTGCCGACCATCACGGTCGGGGCGCCGGGCACCCAGGGGGCGACGGTGCAGGGAACGCAGGGCTGCGGCTTGATCACGCCCGGCGGCGGCACCGGAATCATCGAGGCGACCACCGGATTGGCCGGGCTGGTGCACACGCCGAAGGGCGGGATGTTCATGATCGGCTTGTTGTCCATGATGTTCGCCATCGGCGGACCGCCGGCCATCGTCCGGTTCAGCGGCAGCACCACCAGCGCGGACGGCGCCGCTCCGAAGCTGCAGGTCATCATGGCCCCCGCGCACACCGCCTGACTCATCGCGCCTCTCCCTACCGAAACGTCCGGGGAAAGAGTGGCCGCCTCCGCCGGTCCGCGGCAAGCGATCCCTGGACCGGATTGGTCCGAATTCGCTTCACCCCGGCGGAGACGGGCCGAATCCGTCGAACAGGCCCGGCTCCGCCTCGGTTTCCGGGTCGAGCAGGTCGGTGCAGCCGACGCCGATCAGACGGATCGACCGCCCGTCCGGCTCGCCGTCCAGCATCTCGCAGCCGGTCTGCCAGATCAGCCCCGCCGACCGCGCCGGCGGATCGACGCGGCGCGAGCGGGTGATGGTCTGGAAATCGGCGGTCTTCATCTTCAGAACCACGCTGCGCCCGCGCAGGCCCGCGGCGGACAGGCGGCGGGCCACCGTCTCGGCCAGCGGGCGCAGCGCGTCCTTCAGCGCGGCCTTGTCGGCGGTCTCCCAATCGAAGGTCGTCTCGGCGGAGATGCTCTTGCTCGGCGACTCCGGCTCCACCCGCCGGTCGTCCTGGCCGCGGGCGAAGCGGTGCAGCAGGCGGCCCATCTTGCCGTGTCGGCGCACGAGGTCGATCTCCGACCAGCCGTGCAGGTCGCCCACGGTGCGGATGCCGTCCGATTGCAGTTTGCGCTGGAGCACCGGCCCGACGCCCCACAGGATCGACACCGGCTTCGGCGCGAGGAAGTCCAGCGCCTGCCCGCGCCCGATCACCGAGAATCCCCGCGGCTTCTCCAGGTCGGAGGCGATCTTGGCGAACAGCTTGTTGTAGCTGAGGCCCACCGAGGCGGTGATGCCGAGTTGGTTCTCGAAGCGGCGGACCAGTTCGGCCAGCGCCTGGGCCGGGCTGATGCTCAGCCGCTCCGCCACGCCGGACAGGTCGAGGAAGGCCTCGTCGATGGACAGCGGCTCGACCAGCGGGGTGAAGGCGTGCATCAGTTCCCGCGCCTGCCGGCCCACCGCCTTGTACTTCGCCATGTCGGGCCGCAGCACCACGGCGTCCGGGCAGGCCTCCAGCGCCTGCCACATCGGCATGGCCGAGCGCACCCCGGCCATCCGCGCGATGTAGCAGCAGGCGGCCACCACGCCGCGCCGGTCGCCGCCGATGATCAGCGGGCGGCTGACCAGTTCGGGCCGGTCGCGCTTCTCCACCGTGGCGTAGAAGGCGTCGCAGTCGATGTGGCCGATGGCGAGGCCATGCAACTCCTCATGCCGGACCAGCCGCCGGCCGCCGCATTTCGGGCAGCGCGGCTCGCTGCCGCGGAGGGCCGCCGCGCAGTCGCGGCACAGGGCCTTGCAATCGTCGAACACAGCCATGGCCGCAGTCTAGCAGCGGCGCGCCGGCGGCGGGGAAGGAATGTTCCTGTCCCGTTCCGGTTTTCCGCTCAGAAGCGGAAACCCCGGTTGAGCAGCCAGCCGAGAGGGCCGGTGAACACCAGCGGTCGGTCCTGCACCAGCAGGCACAGGCACTCCCCGTCCGCGTCGGCTATGGCATGGTGCGGCGTGCCGGTGTCGTAGGACGCCACGTCACCGACCCGGTAGGCCCCGAACTCGTCGGAGAAGCCGCCTTTCATCACCAGCAGCATCTCGCTGTCGGTATGACGGTGGGCCGGCACCCGCGACCCTGGCGCCATGCGCAGCAGGCAAGCCGAGGCCGTTCCGGCGCTGACGCCCCAGGCGGACAGGTGGACGCCCGGAACGACGCGCACCCATTCCAGCGCCTCCGGTTCCGCACCGATGGCGCGGCGCAGCGGGCCGGGAAACAGGCTCTTGGCGGCCGGTGGGGGTGCGGGCGATGGTGGGGCAACCGTCACGTCGAGCCGGGTCATCAGGGTGCCGAACAGCGAATCGGACACCGGCTCCGGCGGCAGATCCGCCAGCAGGACGCCGCCGCAGGCTTCCATCTCCGCGACCTGCGCCCGGCAGTCCGGGCAATAGGCGAGATGCGCGGCGATCAGCAGCGACTGCACCTCGCGCAGGCTGCCGGCGGCGTAGTCGAGAAGCAGTTCGGGGGCGGGATGATGGGCCGGCACGGTCACGCCCCCTCCCCGAAGGCCCGCCGCAGGCGAACGAGGGCCAGCCGCAAGCGGGTCTTCACGGTTCCCAGCGGGATGCCGCGTTCGGCGGAGATTTCCGCATGAACCTTGTCCTCGTAATAGGCGAGCCGCAGCACGTCGGCCTGCTCCGGCGGCAGGTTGCCGATCACCGCGCGCAGGCGGAAGGCCGTCTCGGCCGCTTCGAACTGGTGGTCGGGCGTCGGCTCCTCCCCAACATCCGACATCAGATCATCGGGCTGAAGCTCAGGCCGCCGCTCCTGCCGGACGCGGTCGATCCGACGGTTGCGGGCGATGGTGTAGATCCAGGTGGAGGCGCTGGCCAGCGCCGGGTCGAAGCGGTCCGCCCGCAGCCACACCGCCATCATGACGTCCTGGACCAGTTCCTCCGCCACGCTGCTGTCGGCGCCCAGCCGGCGCATGTAGGCTTTGATCCGCGGCGCGAAATGGTCGAACAGCGCGCGGAAGGCGGTGGAATCGCGGTTGCGCGCGACGGCAAGCAGCAGTTGCTCGTGGTCCGGCATGGTCGGGTCGTTCGAATCGGCCTTCGGCAGCATGCCAGGGACAAGTCTTCGGTCGGTCAGTGTCGTGCCGCACCATACAACAGCGTGTCCCGCCGCACACGGCGTAATTCGGCATAGGATCACCGTCATGCGTATGGCCCGGGCATCCCCCAACTGGATTCCCTGGTATGGTGCCCCCACTTGATGCTAGGTCCGCGACGCCCTCCACCAAGCCCCTCATCAAGAAGGAAGAAGGCATGAGCCTCGAACCGAACTTCGAACATCTGCGGGCCAGGGCCGTGGAGTCGCTGTTCCAGCATCTGGCGGACGCCTGCGTCGGGCTGATCGTCGTCGACCGGGACGCGCGGATCGCCTGGATCGGTGACCGTTATCTGGAGTTGCTGGGCTATTCCGGCAACCCGGAGGACGCGCTGGGCCGCCCGGTGGAGGAGGTCATTCCCAACAGCCAGATGCGCCATGTGGTGGAGAGCGGGCAGACCATGCTGCTCGACCTCATGGACATCGGGGAGCGGACCATCGTGGTGACCCGCCTGCCGCTGCGCGACGAGGACGGGACGCTGATCGGCGCCATCGGCTTCGCCCTGTTCGACCGGGCCGACCGGCTGCGCCCGCTGATGTCGAAGTACCAGAAGCTCCAGGAGGAGCTGACCCGCACCCGGCAGGAGTTGGCGCAGGAACGGCGCGCGAAATACTCCCTGTCGCAGATGATCGGCAACAGCGACTCCATGCGCGAGGTGAAGCGTCTGGCCCGCCGCGCCGCGCAGCTCGACAGCACCGTCCTGCTGCTGGGTGAGACCGGCACCGGCAAGGAGCTGCTGGCCCACGGCATCCACGCCGCCAGCCCGCGCGCCAACGCCCCCTTCGTCGGGGTGAACGTCGCGGCGATCCCGGAAAACCTCCTGGAATCGGAGCTGTTCGGCGTCGCCCCCGGCGCCTACACCGGCGCCGACCGCAAGATGCGCGAGGGCAAGTTCCAGCTGGCCGACGGCGGCACTCTGTTCCTCGACGAGATCGGCGACATGCCGCTGCCGCTCCAGGCCAAGCTGCTGCGCGTGCTCCAGGAGCGGGAATTCGAGGCGGTCGGTTCGAACAAGGTGGTGCGCGTCGATCTGCGCGTGATCGCGGCGACCAGCCGTGACCTCGACGCCCTGGTCCGCGAACGGCAGTTCCGCGCCGACCTCTATTACCGACTGAACGTGGTTCCGATCACCCTGCCGCCGCTGCGCGATCGGACGGAGGACATCGGCAGCATCGCGGACCGCATCCTCGATGAGTTGGCCTTCACCACCGCCGCCCCGTCGCGGGAGCTGACCGCCGGGGCGATCGCCGTGCTGGAGGATTACGACTGGCCGGGCAATGTGCGGGAGTTGCGCAATGTGCTGGAACGGGTGTCGGCGATGACCGACGACGCGGTCCTGACCGCCGACCACATCCGTGGCGCCCTGCCGCGCGCGGCGGGTCCCGCCGGTTCGGGCGACCGCCCGGCGGAGGGTGGCGACCGTCCCTTGAGCGACGTGCTGAAGGACACGGAACGCGCCGCCATCGTCGGCGCCCTGTCCCGCACCGGCGGGGTGAAGGCTAAGGCCGCCAAGCTGCTGGGGATTTCGCGCGCCTCGCTCTACGAGCGGATGCAGGCGCTGGGGATCAAGGAGGACGCGCAGGGGGCGGTGTGATGGGGCGGCGTACAGCCCCCACCCTGCCCACGGCTTCGCCGCGGGCCCCTTCCCTCCCCCGCTTCGCAGGGGAGGGTTAGGGAGGGGGCAATGCGCTTTACCCTCTCAACACCTCACGCAATGCCCCCGAACCCGTTGGTGATCGGATAGCGCCGCTCGCGGTTGAACAGCCGCGGCGTGATCTTCGGGCCGGGAGGCGCCTGGCGGCGCTTGTATTCGGCCAGATGCAGCATGCGCCAGACCCTGTCCACCACCTCCGGCGCGTGGCCGCGGGCGACGATCTCCGCCACGCCCAGATCCTTCTCCACCAGACAGCGCAGGATGTCGTCCAGCGCGTCGTAGGGCGGCAGCGTGTCCTGGTCGGTCTGGCCGGGCTTCAGCTCCGCGGTCGGGGCCTTGACCAGGACCCGTTCCGGCACGACGCGCCCCGCCGGGCCGAGCGCGCCCTCCGTCTGATGCGCGTTGCGCCAGCGCGCCAGCGCGTAGACCGTCGTCTTGTAGACGTCCTTCAGCACGGCGTAGCCGCCGCACATGTCGCCGTAGAGCGTGGCGTAGCCGACCGACATCTCCGACTTGTTGCCGGTGGACAGCACCATGGGGCCGAACTTGTTGGACAGCGCCATCAGCGTGACGCCACGGGACCGCGCCTGGATGTTCTCCTCCGTGGCGTCCGGGTCGCGCCCCGCGAAGGCCGGCAGGAGCATCCGCTCGAACGCCTCCATCGCCGGGACGATGGGAACCGTGTCCAGCTTGCAGCCCAGCAGCTCCGCCGATTCCGCGGCGTCGTCCAGGCTGTCCTGCGCGGTGTGGGGCGACGGCATCATCACACCGTGCACCCGGTCAGCGCCCAGCGCATCCACCGCGATGGCCGCCGACAGCGCCGAGTCGATGCCGCCCGACAGGCCCAGGATGACGCCGGGGAAACCGTTCTTGGTCACGTAGTCGCGCAAGGACAGCACCAGCGCCGCGTAGATCGACTCCAGACCCTCCGGCGGGGCGACGCATTCCGTGTCGGCGCAGCTCCAGACATCGTCATCGCCGCGCTCCCAGCGGGTGATCAGCAGATGCTCGGTGAAGGCGGGGGCCTGCGCGACCAGCCGGCAATCGGCGCCCAGCGCGAAGCTGGCGCCGTCGAAGACCAGCTCGTCCTGCCCGCCCACCTGATTCACGTAGAGCAGCGGCAGGCCCGACTCGGTGACCCGCCGCACGGCGAGCTGCACGCGCTGGTCGTGCTTGCCCAGCTCGAACGGGCTGCCGTTGGGAACCACCAGGATCTCCGCCCCGCTCTCCGCCAGCGTCTCGATCACGTCGGCGGACCACATGTCCTCGCAGATCGGAACGCCCAGCCGCACGCCGCGGACGTTGACCGGGCCGGGCAGCGGGCCGGGGGCGAAGAGGCGCTTCTCGTCGAATACGCCGTAGTTCGGCAGGTCCACCTTGAAGCGGGTCGCCGCGACCGTTCCGCCGTCGAGCAGCAGCGCCGCATTGAAACATGCGCCGCCGTCGCGCCAGGGCGCGCCGACCAGCAGGGCCGGGCCGCCGTCCGCCGTCTCTGCGGCGAGTTCACGCACCGCCCGCTCCACCACGTCCAGGAAGAAGGGCTTCAGCACCAGATCCTCCGGCGGGTAGCCGGTCACCGCCAGCTCCGGACAGACCATCAGGTCGGCGCCGCGCGCGGCGGCCTCCGCCCGCGCATCGCGGATGCGGTCGATGTTGGCGGTGATGGCGCCGACGGTCGGGTTGATCTGGGCCAGCGCGATGGAAAAGCGGTCGGTCATGGCGGCGTCGTCCGGTGAAGCGGCGGATCGGCGACACCGTAGCAGCCGGAGGCGGAGGGCGGAAGCGGCGCACGGCCGCAGCGGAACCGCCTCACCGCACGCTGTGTTGCCGGAAGGACAGGACGCCAACAGAAGGATGACCGGTCATGCAGAAGTCCGGGCAAGGTTCCGGCTCCACAACCTCCGTGTGGATGGACCGCGGCGGGCCGGCGATGCCAGCCGGGACGGTCGCCGCCACCGCAGCGGGGCTGGGCGCCCTGCGCCCTGATGTGATCGTCGTCGGGGCGGGCATCGCCGGGGTCACCACGGCCTATCTGCTCCAGCGCTCCGGCAAGTCGGTGCTGCTGCTGGACGACGGGCCGCCGGGCGGCGGCGAGACCGGGCGCACCACGGCGCATCTCTCCAACGTCATCGACGACCGCTTCACCGAGATCGAACGGCTGCACAGCGGGTCCGGCGCCCGCATGGCGGCGGACAGTCACGGCGCCGCCATCGACACCATCGAGCGGATCGCCCGCGAGGAGGGCATCGACTGCGGCTTCGCCCGGCTCGACGGCTATCTGATGCTGGCGCCGGGGCAGGACCCCGCCACCCTGGACCGCGAGCGCGCCGCCGCCCGCCGCGCCGGGCTGGACGACGTGGAGCGGCTGGACACCCCGCCCATCCGGCATCCCGGCCCCTGCCTGCGCTTCCCCCGGCAGGCGCGCCTCCACGCGCTGGACTATCTGGCCGGGCTGGCCCGCGCCTTCCTGGCGCGCGGCGGCGCGCTGTCGACCGGAGCGCATGTCTCCACGATCCAGCAGGACGGGGAGCGCGTGCGCGTCGAGGCCGGGCCGGACCATGCGATGGTCGAGGCCGCCGCGGTGGTCGTCGCCACCAACTCCCCGATCAGCGACCGCTTCGCCATCCATTCCAAGCAGGCGCCCTACCGCACCTACGCCATCTCCCTGCGGGTGCCGAAGGGAAGCGTGCCCGACGCCCTCTATTGGGACACGCTCGACACCTATCACTATGCGCGGCTCCAGCCGGAGGCCGACCACGACCGGCTGATCGTCGGCGGCGAGGACCACAAGACCGGCGAGGCCCGCGACATGGCCGAACGCTGGGCCGCGCTGGAAGCCTGGACGCGCGCGCATTTCCCCCAGGCCGGGACGGTCGAGCACCGCTGGTCCGGGCAGGTGATGGAGCCCTTCGACGGGCTGGCCTTCATCGGCCCCGACCCGGCCTATGGCGGGCGGGTCTTCGTGGCGACCGGCGACAGCGGCATGGGCATGACCCACGGCACCATCGCCGGGCTGGTCCTGTGCGAACTGATCCACGGCAGCGGCAGCCCGTGGGCCGCGCTGTACGACCCCGGCCGCAAGATGACCAACAAACTCGGCACCTATCTGCGGGAGAACCTGGACGTGGCCCGCCATTTCCTGCCCTACGTCCAGGGGCCGGAGCTGGAGGGGGAGGACCGCATCCAACCCGGCCAGGGCGCGGTCCTGAAATCGGGGGTCTGGCCCGTCGCCGTCTTCCGCGACGAGTCGGGGACGCTGCACCGCCGCTCCGCCATCTGCCCCCATCTGAAATGCGTGGTGCGCTGGAATCCTGGAGAACGGAGCTGGGACTGCCCCTGCCACGGCTCACGCTTCGCGGTGGATGGGACGGTTCTGAACGGCCCGGCCACCCAGCCACTTGCGCCCATCGAGGACTCTGCAAGCAAAAACTGATAAAATCCTTCGAAACCGAAGAGTTTCGACCGGGCGTTGCAGGAGGCCTGCGACGAATTAACCTGTGGTAAAGGACTCCGGCACGATCATACCCTTACGGCGAACGATCACGCGCGGGAGGCGGCGATGTATTACTCGGAAATGTCCGGACCGACAGGGACGACCAGTACGGTCCTGCAACAGGCGAACAACGCCAAGAAGGCAACCGAGAGCAAGGCTGCGGACGGCGCCAAGGCCGCCGCCACCACCGCCGATGCCGCGGCTCCCGCGAAAAGCGCCAGCCCGGCCTACACGATCAGCCAGTCGATGGAAAACCTGCTCGACAACCTGTCGGGCAAGAAGCCCGCGGCGGCAGGCGGTGACGGTGCGAACGCCGGTGCGGCGGGCGACGCGGCCGGCGGCGGCAAGACCGGCTCCCAGGCGATGGCCGACCGGGCCAAGCAGGCCGAGCAGATCATGCAGAAGGCGCTGGAGCAGTCCAAGGGCCTCTCCGGCCTGTTCGAGAAGGCCATCGACAACATGGCCGGCGACCTCGGCAGCCTGCTCGGCGGGCTGGGCATGTCGGACGACGACGTGAAGGGCGCCGTCGGCGATTTCGGCAGCGCCATGAAGGACAAGCTGAAGTCCATGGATTTCAGCCAGATGGGCATGAGCATGCAGGAAGCCCGCTCGCAGTGGTCCATCGAGTCCCGCGGCATGGAACTGACCATCCAGGATGGCGACAAGTCGGTCCGCATCTCCTTCGCCAAGTCCACCCTGGACTTCACCCGCGAGGACCGTGGGCTGGCGGCCACGCTGAACGCCGACGGCTCGGGCAGCGCGATGTTCTCCGCCGCCACGACCAAGGTGTCCGGCAAGGCCACCGGCATGATCGTCCGCGCCAACGGCTTCAGCGACGATGAGATCAAGGGCGTCCTGGAGAAGCTGAACGGCATGGCCGCGAAGGGCGGGATGAACGGCCTCGGCGCCCTGACCCCGACCAAGAGCGCCGATGGCGTGATGCACCTGAACCTCGACCTGTCGCAGCCCATCGCCGGCCTGACCGACGGCAGCAGCGCCAAGGACGCCGCCGCAGCGGAAGCGTCCCAGAAGGTCGACATCAAGGCGTGAGGAAGAGCGGGCCGTTTTCCTGGAAGGGGCGCCCGCAAAAGGGGTGCGATCTGTGATAACGGGGGCCGGCGCTTGCCGTCGAGCCGGCTCCCTGTATAGAAGCGGCTTTCGCTGTTTCGGAGATTCGCTTCCTCATGACCGACCGCAACGCCATTCTGGCCGCGAACCGGGCTTTCTATCAGGCCTTCACCGGGCGTGACTTCCCCGCCATGGACCGGCTGTGGGCCTCCCGTCTGCCCGTGTCCTGCATCCATCCCGGCTGGACCATCCTGTTCGGCCGGGAGGCGGTGGTGTCGAGCTGGCAGGACGTGCTGCGTTCCCCCCGCGGCCCGGCGGTGCAGGCGCGCAACGAACGCGTCAGCCTGTACGGCGACACCGCGGTCGTCCTCTGCGAGGAGATCGTGGGTGACGCCGTCCTGGCCGCGACCAACCTGTTCGCGCGCGAGGACGGCGAATGGCGGCTGGCCCACCACCAGGCCGGGCCGGTGGCCGAACCCGCCTCGCAGATCCTGACACCGTCCGATCGCCTGCCGCCCGGCGGCCTGCTGCACTGACGGCGGCCCCTTTCCCCCTCGCGCGTTCAGCGGCGCTCCGCCGCCCTCTCCAGTTGCCAGATCAGGTCGCCCACCACCCGGTCGGCGGTGATCCGCTCCGGGTCGCTGTTGGTCAGCGCCACCGCGGCCCAGCGGTGGGCGCGTGAAAAGGCGATGTAGGCGTTGAAGCCACCCGTGGAACCGGAGTGCCAGAGGATGGGCGTGCCGTCCGCCGCCCAGGCGACGAACCAGCCCAGAGCCATCGCCCCCTGCCCCAGCGCCCCCGGATCGCGCAGCG
>NZ_WHOR01000213.1:0-10171 GCF_013340925.1 Azospirillum formosense | reverse complement strand
TTCGTGATCCCCGCCGCCCCCGCCCCCCTGCCGGCAACCGCCGAGCCGACGTTCGAGCCGGCGTTTCAAAATCCCGGTGTTTCAAAATCAGCGTCGCCAACGGAGCAACCAACGCCGGAAGGCCGCTTGTCCACAGCCGGAGCGGCTTGTCCACGCTGAGTTGGAATCGCGACGGGCGAAACCGGCCGGATCGGCTCGCTGACTCCGCAACGGCGGGAACGCCGAAGTCGCAACGGGGACTCGCTCATCCACGCTGAAGACGAGTCACGAAAGGCGGTTATCCACGCTGAACTCGCAACCATGTCCTATATGAGTCCCTATAGGATTCTCCGGTTAGACCGGTTGCGCGGGTGCTGGCGCGACCCCCTTCGCTGAAAACGCAACGTCGGTGGGCTCCGAGAATCGCCAACCGGGCATTCGAGGGTGATCCGGACCCTCATCCTCCACCACAGCGAGCATCGGCCATGGTCGGGGGTTCCAGGCCAGGACCGTCAACTGTCAACCGAACCCGACGCTGAATTTGAAACAAAGGCGACTCGCGTCCAACGCTGAATTGGTAACATTCGACTCGGAAACCCAAGGCTTTCCAGGGCTTAGCCGACTCGACGAGTCTCGCGCAGATCTCGCAACACCCACCCGAACCCGCGAATCGAGCACCAACGCTGAATTTGAAACAACAGAATCCAAGCGATTCAAGGCGCGAATCGAAATCGCTTCCAGCAGCCAACGCTGAATTGGTAACGCTTTGGAAAAGGGGCTTGACGGGGTCGCGGTCGATTCGCCTCCGAAATGGTTTTTCACCGCTTGCTACGGTCGACGGAAGGCCCGCTTTTCTATGACCATAGTCCCATACGACGTCGCATGGCAGGCCCTCACGCCGCCATTTGACGCAATTCGGTGCGCTCCGGCTTGACCAGTTGCGTCACATTTTGCAAGAAAGGACCTCACACAGGGAAAGCCGGAGGCCCGATGAACGGGGAAGAACTGCGCGCCATCCGCGAACGGCGTGCCGAGGATCAGTTGAGCTTCGCGACATGGCTCAACGGCGCACTGAACCGCCGCTATGACCGCTCGCGGATCAGCCGGTGGGAGAGCGGGGCGGAGCGCATCCCCCAGCAGGTCGCCGGTTTTCTGGCCGGTCAGGGCGGCATGGCCGCCGTGCCGCAGAACGCCGGGGTGCCGAAGATGCAGCGCGCCGTGGTGGCCGTGGCGAATCAGAAGGGCGGCGTCGGCAAGACGACGACCGCGGTCAATCTGTCCTACGCGCTGTCCACGCTGGGCCTGAAGGTGATGCTTCTCGACAGCGATCCCCAGGGCAACGCCACCGTCCACATGGGGCTCGACCCCGGTGAGATCGAAACCCAGCGCAAGGGCATCTATAATGTGGTGCGCGGCGGGGCGTCCTTCGACAGCATCCTCCAACCGGTGTGCGGCGGCGCCGTCATGCTCGCCCCCTCCAGCATCGGGCTGGCCGCGGCGGAGACCGAACTGGTGGCGGAGCCGGACAACTCCCTGGTCCTCAAGGAGAAGCTGGCGGAGGTGCGGAACCGTTACGACGTCATCGTGATCGACTGCCCGCCCAACCTCGGCCTTCTCACCATCAACGCGCTGGCGGCCAGCGACCTCGTGCTGATTCCCGTGCAGACGGAGGTGTTCGCCGGGCTCGGCGTGCCGCTGCTGCTGGAAACCATCGCCAAGATCCGCCGCCGCTCGAACCCGTCGCTGAACATCTTCGGCATCCTGCCGACCATGTTCTCGTCGCGCTTGACGCAAGATCAGGCCAGCCTGCGCGAGATTCAGGAGCATTACGAGGGACGCACCCGCGTCCTGAACGCGGTGCCGCGCGCCACCCTGTTCGCCCAGGCGTCGGGCGCCGGCCGTCCGGCCATCGAGGCCGATCCGAATTCCAACAGCGTCCAGGCCTACGGCGAACTGGCGCGCGAACTGGCCGCCCACCTCCAGACTGCGGAAGACGCCCATGTCTCGTAAACTCGAACGGACCAGCACCCGCATTTTCGACAAGGCGGCGCAGCGCGGCGGGGACGCGCTGTTCGGGCTCTCCGCCGACTTCCCGCGGCTGATCGAGGTCGATCTCGACCGGGTGCACCCCAATCCCGACCAGCCGCGCCGGCATTTCGACGACCAGTCGCTGCAGGAGCTGGCCAACTCCATCGCCCGCCACGGGCTGAAGCAGCCGGTTCTCGTGCAGGATCTCGGCGACGGCGACTACCGGCTGATCGCGGGTGAGCGGCGCCTGCGCGCCTGCGGGCTGGCCGGGCGCCAAACCATCTTCGCCATCGTCACCGACGGCGATCCCGACGAACTGGCGCTGATCGAGAACATCCAGCGCGTCGACCTCGACGCCATGGAGCTGGCCCGCGCCTTCGCCCGGCTGATCGAGCGGCACGACTACACGCACGAGGCGCTGGGGCAGGTGATCGGACGCAGCCAGGCGGAGGTGACGCGCACCCTGTCGCTGCTGCGTCTGCCAGCGGATATCGTCGCTGAATTTGAAACGCGCCACCGTTCCGTCCCGAAAAGCATTCTGACGGAGATCGCCGCGGTAGACGATCCGGTCCTCCAGAGGAAGCTGTGGGACACGATCAAGGACGGCGGCACCGTCAAGGCGCTGCGCGAGGCCAAGCGCGCCCAGATGGGTGGCGGCGAGCCGGATTCCCCAGCGGCGGCGCGGGTTCAGCCGGCCCCGGCGGTGCGCTTCGTCTCCGCCGTCCAGCGCATCGCCAAGGACTTCTCCGCCGTCGACGCGGGGGAGCTGCGGGCGCACCGCAAGGAGTTGAGCGAGGCGCAATGGCAGGAGTTGCGCCGCCTCCACGCCCTTCTCGACGAGTTGCTGGCCTGACCGTCGGCAACGCTGAATTTGTAACGGACACCCGCTGACGTCAGCGGCGGGTGTCAACTTCAGCGTCGATGACCCGCTTGACCTCGCAAAACCAGCGCAGCTTTTCCGCGAAGGGCAGCCGGGCGAGCCCGCTGGGCGAGGGCAGCACGACGTCCACCGGACCATCGAACAGGCTGTCCGGCTGCACGCCCCAGTCCGCCCGGACGCGATCCGCGGCGGCGAGATAGACCCCCTTCCCCGTGTAGGCGATCACCCGCGGCCGGACGTCCGCGACCAGGGCGCGCAGCCGCGGCACGCCGCCGCGCAGCTCCGCCCGGCTGAGATCGGCGGCGCTTGGCGTCGCCCGCGCCACAAGATTGGTGGAGCCCAGCCCGAACTCCGGCAACAGCCGGTCCTCCTCCGGGGCCAGCAGGCGCGGTGTCAGGCCGGCCTCCGCCAGCAATTTCCAGAACTGGTTGCCCCTCCCCGCGTAATTGTGGCCGAGCAAGCCGGAGCGCGTTCCCGGATTGAATCCGACGAACAAAGCATCCAATCCAGGGGCGATGATGTCGGGGATCGGGCCTTCGGAATCGGTCATGGTGCGTCAACACTCGAAAGCGGCGTCCGGCAACGCTGAATTTGAAACGCTTCTACTCCGCCGTCCGCCATTCGGCGAGGATCACCGGGGCGGCGACGCCGGCGAGGATGGCCGCCAGCGTCACGAACAGCATGGCCCCCCAGGCGCTGTAGCCGAGAACCCCCAGCACGCCGCCCAGGAAAAAGGACCCGACGGTCGGCAGATGGGTCTTCAGCTTGTCGAGCGTCACCCGGATGCGATCCCGGCCGTTGCGGTGGTAGAGGTCGTCGATCAGGTTGCCCAGTTCGATCCCGATGTCGGTGATCATCCCGGTGACGTGGGTGGTGCGGACGCGGGCGTTGGAGATGCGCGTGACGATGGCGTTCTGCAACCCCATCAGGAAGCTCAAGCCCATGACCAGCGCGGCGCCGCGCAGTTCGTGCAGCCAGACGTCGGCGGCGCCGAGCCCGGCGAGCAGCAGGGCTTCGAGGCAGACGCTGTAGGCGTAGATCGCCGACAGGCCGCGGCGCTGCCCGGCGTTGATGAGCATTGCGGACACCATCGCCCCGGCGATGAAGGTCGCCACGATCGCCAGCGCCATGCCGAAGGCGCCCATCTCGCCCAAAGCCAGATGATCGGCCATGGTCGAGACGGTGCCGGTCATGTGCGAGGAATAGAGGCCGGCGGCATAGAAGCCGGCGGCGTTGACGGCGCCGGCGATTCCCGCCAGCGACCAAGCCAGACTGCGGTCCGCCGACACGCCGCGATGCTCACCCTGCCGGACCAGCATGCCCAACTCCCTGAACCAAATGGGGCGCCATCATAGTGGCGACCGCAAGCGTCGGGGACCCGCTGGTTTGGAGGATCATCAATGCGTTTCCAGAGCGGTCGGCATGGTCTTGACGACATCGAGGAACGCCCGCAGGGCCGGCGGCACGGCGCGGTGCCCGGGATAATACACCGCCGCCCGCTCCGGCTTGTGCATCCAGGCGGGCAGCACGGTCCGCAACCGCCCGTCCGCTAGGGCGGCTTCGGCGGCCCAGCTCACCACATAGGCAATCCCCAGGCCCCGCGCCGCGGCGTCCACCATCAGCTCTTCATCGTCGAGCACCAGCGGTCCGTTGGTGTCGACCGTCAACTCCTGCCCGGCCCGCTCGAACTCCCACCGGTACAGCCGGCCGCCCGGAAGGCGGTGGCCGATGCAGCGATGACGCTGGAGATCGTCCGGCGTCGTCGGCTCCCCGGCGCGGCCGAGATAGGCGGGGGACGCGACGCAGACGAAGCCAATCGGGGCCGGGAAGGGCACCGCGATCATGTCCTTTGGGATGGACTCGATCAGGCGGACGCCGGCATCGAAGCCGCCGGACACGATGTCGATCAGCCGTCCCTCGACGACGATGTCCACCGTCACGTCGGGAAACCGCTCCACCATGCGGGGAAGGACGCTGCGGACGAGAGCCGCCGCGGCGACGCGTGGCGCGTTGATCCGGACCCGGCCGGCGACGTTGCCCCGAAAAGCCGATGCGGCGTCGAGCGCTTCATCGAGGGATGCCAGGGCAACCGTCAGACGGCCGAGCAGTTCAAGCCCCGCTTCGGTCGGCGCGACGCTGCGGGTCGTGCGGTTGAGGAGGCGCACGCCGAGCCGCTCCTCAAGGCCCCGCATCGCATGGCTCAGCGTGGACGGCGCCGTTCCGAGTTCATCCGCCGCGCGGCGAAAGCTGCGGTGGGTGGCAACCGCCACGAAGGCGCCGAGATCGTTCAGGGAGGGGCGTGTCATTGATGGAGATTTTGCATCAGCCAGTGCCGATTTCAACGTCTAATCGCTCAATGCCTGGACTGCTATCTCCTTCTCCAGTTCCATTTGAACGGGAGACATCCATGTCCAAGCGCGACGTCATTTTTCCGGCCGGCCGGTCGGCGCTCTATGAGATCCACCGCTACTCCGCCGCCATCCGATCCGGCGATCTGCTCTTCGTCTCGGGGCAGGTCGGCGGTCGCGAGGACGGTTCGCCCGAGCCCGACTTCGCAAAGCAGGTTCAGCTTGCTTTCGACAATCTGCGCGAGGTTTTGAAGGCGGCCGGCGCCACCTTCGACGACATCGTGGACGTGACGACCTTCCACACCGATCCGGAAGCCCAGTTCGAGACTGTGCTGTCCGTAAAGGACCGGATGTTTCCGCAGAAGCCCTATCCCAACTGGACCGCGGTCGGCGTGACGTGGCTCGCCGGTTTCGACTTCGAGATCAAGGTGATCGTGCGGGTTCCACAGACCGCCTGAGCCGACATGGGTGGCCGCGTCCTCTGCCCGCAAGCGCGAACCTGGCGTTCGTGGCTTGATGCAGAACCTTCCCCCCTATGGCGCTCGGGCGCAAGCGATGGCGGCCGCCGCCGGCGAACTCGATGTCACCCCCAACCATCTCCACCGTGTGTTCAAGGCCTACGACGCCGATCCCCGGATACTCAGGGCATGACCATGGGCGGAGCGGTTCTCGCCTTCTCGCTGGCGTACATCGGGATCCTGTTCGCCATCGCGTCATGGGGCGACAGACGAGCGGGCGACCGTCTGGCCCGGCACTATGGCCGGCGTGCGAGCCCCATCCTCTATTCGCTGTCGCTCGCCGTCTATTGCTCCACCTGGACCTTTTTCGGCAGCGTCGGCATGGCCGCGTCCAGCGGCTACGGCTTCCTGCCCCTCTATGTCGGTCCGATTCTGCTCTTCGCGCTGGGCTGGCCGCTGCTGCACAAGGTCGTCCGCGTCGCCAAAGCCCAGAACATCACCTCCATCGCGGACTTCCTGGCGGCCCGTTACGGCAAGAGCCAGCCGGTGGCCACCGCCGTCACGCTCATCGCGCTGCTCGGCACCCTGCCCCACATGGCGCTCCAGCTCAAGGCCGTCTCGACCAGCTTCACGGTGCTCCTCCGGTATCCCGAGGTCGTCATGCTGGCGCCCCCGCCGGAGGCCCCGCTCTGGCGCGATACCGCCCTTATGGCGACGGTGGTATTCACCGTGTTCGCCGTCCTGTTCGGAACCCGCCACGTCGAGGCGACCGCGCACAACCGCGGCATGGTCATGGCCATCGCCGTCGAGGCGGTGATGAAGCTAGCCGCCTTCGTCGGCATCGGCATCTACGTCACCTGGGGCCTGTTCGACGGTCCCGCCGACCTCCTGGGGCTCGCGGTGGCGGAGCCGGGCCCGTGCCACCCGCCCGATGTCGCGCGCCGCGTCGCGGCCGATCTTCATCTTGACCGCCGGCAGTCCGTCGCGCGCCCAGCCGGCAAGCTGCTCGGCCAGCGTCCCGTCCGAACAGGAGGTGAAGCCGCCGCTGCCGTAGGCCGGCGTGCCGTCGCGCGCACGGCCCAGCAGGTCGGCCACGGAACGGTCCAGCAGCTTGCCCTTGAGGTCCCACAGCGCCACGTCCAGTGCGGAAACGGCCATGGACGCGATGCCCGGCCGGCCGAGGTTGCGCACCGCCTCCGTCATCACGATCCAGGCGCGGTTCGTGTCGAAGGCGTCGAGGCCCGGCAGGCGCGTCGCCAGTGTGTCGGCGACCAGGCGCGCGGTGGCAGCGTCGGCGTAGCCGTAGCCGATTCCCTGCCGACCGCCCGCTTCGGCGGTGACCACGACCAGAGTCGTGTGGTCCCAATCCATGGTTCCATCGGCCTCGGGCTGGTCGGTCGGGATGGTGAACGTCTCGACGTCGATTCGTTTTATGGGTGCGTCCGGACGCATTGCGGGCTCCCACGGCGGCAGAGGCTGTGACTTGGACCGAACTCAACGGGCACCAAACACCCTTGGACCGTCGGGCCAACTCCGCACCCCGGGTCTGGTTCCAGACAAAATTCGTCCGCCCCGGCGAACCGGATCCGTCCCCCGCAGTTGCAGGGAGCAGCGCAGACAGGAACCGACGGGGACGACCATGGCCTCCAACGTGATATCCCGGCGACGGCATCAACGGCCTGGTGGGCGCGCTCGCGCGGGTGGGCGACCGCTTCGACTTCGTCCAGGTCCGGCACGAGGAGCTGGCCGCCTTCATGGCGACCGCGCACGCCAAGTACACCGACGAGCTGGGGGTATGCCTCGCCACGTCCGGCCCTGGTGCGATCCATCTGCTGAACGGCCTGTACGACGCCAAGCTCGACCACCAGCCGGTGCTCGCCATCGTCGGCCAGCAGGCGCTGACGGCTCTGGGAGGCCACTACCAGCAGGAGGTGGACCTCATCTCGCTGTTCAAGGACGTGGCCGGCGAGTTCGTCCACATGGCTTCCACCCCCGCGCAGGTCCGCCACCTCGTGGACCGCGCGGTGCGCATCGCCAAGGCGGCGCTGCCCGACGATCTGCCCTTCGTCACCGGCTCCATCGGCCTGCTCGGCACCCGGCCGAGCTACGAGATGATGACGGAGTGCGACACGCTGCTGATGGTCGGCTCCGGCTTCCCCTATTCGGAGTTCCTGCCGAAGGAGGGGCAGGCGCGCGGCGTGCAGATCGACATCGACCCCAAGATGCTCAGCATCCGCTATCCCATGGAGGTGAACCTCGTCGGCGACAGCGCCAGCACGTTGCGCGCCCTGATCCCGCTGCTCCAGCGCAAACAGGACCGCTCCTGGCGCCAGACGATCGAGGCCGGGGTGGCCGAATGGTGGAGGGTGCTGGAGGCGCGCGCCATGAACGACGCGACCCCGCTCAACCCGCAGCGCGTCTTCTGGGAGCTGTCGCCGAAGCTGCCGGACGACGTGGTGATCGCCTGCGACACCGGGTCCGGCACCAACTGGTACGCCCGTGACCTGAAGATCCGCCGGGGTATGAAAGCCACCCTGTGCGGCGGCCTTGCCACCATGGGGCCGGGCATGCCCTACGCCATCGCCGCCAAGTTCGCCCACCCCGACCGCCCGGTGCTGGCCATCGTCGGCGACGGCGCCATGCAGATGAACGGCATGAACGGCCTGATCACCGTGTCCAAATACTGGAAGCAGTGGGCCGACCCGCGCTTCGTCGTGCTGGTGCTGAACAACCGCGACCTCAACCAGGTGACCTGGGAGATGCGCGCCCAGGCCGGCGATCCGAAGTTCGAGGCGTCGCAGCAGCTTCCCGACGCCGATGCGTTCACCATGGAATGGGCGATGGTCTGGAAGGAGATCCTGTTCGGCTTCACCATCGCCGGCTTCATCTCGGTCTTCGTCCCGCAGAGCGTCTGGGATTTCCTGTTCGTCGGGAACGCCCAGCACCCGTCCTTCTGGGCGGTGGCGGAGAACGCGGCGGTGGCGCCGGTCGTCGCCTTCTTCACCTTCATCGGCTCCATGGGCAACGTGCCGCTGGCGGCGATGCTGTGGTCGAAGCAGGTGTCGCTGGGCGGCGTGATGGCCTTTCTCGGCGCCGATCTGGTGGCGGCCACGGTCGTCTGGATTCACGCCAAGTACTATGGCTGGAGGTATGCCGGCTATCTGTCGCTGGTGATGTACGTTTGCATGGTCGCGGCGGGCATCACGGTCCATTACCTCTATGCCCTGACCGGCCTGACGCCGACCGCGCGCCCGTCGCTGACCGACATGGTGCGGTTCGCCATCGATCACACGTTCTTCCTGAATTTGGCGTTCGGGGCACTGGCCGGCTGGCTGCTGTGGACGCACTTCTCGGGCGGGCACGGGGAGCGGCAGCACGACGGTGGCGGGACCCGGGCCGGGAGCGCCGCGCACGGGCGGACGTGAGCGGGCCGGGCGCATCGGCGTACGTCCAATGGCAAGGGAACCACCGCCGCTCCGCGTCGTTGGCCGGACAGATTTCCAGAGCAGCGCGCCCGCGTCCTGGGGAGCGAAGGCACGACCATGGCCCAAATCTTTCGCCCGTCCGCCGATACGTGGCTGCGCCTGATCCTGATGCTGGCGGTGCTCGGCGTCTTTGCCGTCTTCCTGGTGATCGGCGGGTTGGTCAACTCGGACTGGTTCACCACCACGGGATTCTTCATGGAGCAGCCGGTGCCGTTCAGCCACGAACACCATGTCTCCGGCCTGGGCCTCGATTGCCGCTACTGCCACACGAGCGTCGAGACCGCGGCCAGCGCCGGTCTGCCGCCGACCGACACCTGCATGACCTGCCATTCGCAGATCTGGACCGGCGCGCCGATGCTGGCGCCGGTCCGCCAAAGCCTCGCCAACGGAACCGCCATCCGCTGGAACCGGGTCAACGATCTGCCGGACTTCGTCTACTTCAACCACTCCGTCCATGTGGCGCGCGGCGTCGGCTGCTCGACCTGCCACGGGCCGGTGCACCGCATGCCGCTGACCTATCAGGCGCGCAGCCTGCAGATGAGCTGGTGCCTGGAGTGCCACCGCGACCCGGCGCCCAACCTGCGCGATCCCTCGGAGGTGTTCGACATGGACTGGCAGCCGCCCCCCGACCAGCGCAAACGCGGCGAGGAGCGCATGGCGGCGCTCGGCATCCACCCCGAGCGCCTCGACGACTGCTACGTCTGTCACCGGTGAGGTGAGGTCATGAGCGCACGCCCCTTCCCGCCCGACCTTGCCGGGATTGCCGCGTCTTTGCGCACCGGCGGCGGCCGGCGCTTTTGGCGGACGCTGGAGCAGGCCATGGAGTCCGCGCCGTTCCGCCGCTACCTCGCCGAGGAGTTTCCCGGCTTGGCCCTGCCGGAGACCGGCCGGCGGGAGGTGTTGCGCGCTATGGCGGCGTCCATCCTGCTGGCCGGGCTGACCGGCTGCGGCAAGGAGGAGGCGGTGCCCTACGTCGTGCAGCCGGAACTGGCG
>NZ_WHOR01000212.1:0-10182 GCF_013340925.1 Azospirillum formosense | reverse complement strand
CGCCCGGGGTGGTGTTGGCCGGCCCAGCTTTTCCGGTTGTTTCGGACCGTGTCGGCATTATTTAATCTGGGAACGTGCCCGTAAGCCCGGGAGGGGTGGCTCCGCATCGGCCTACCTTTCCGCGCAGGGTTCGCAGAAAGGCTTTTGACGTGAACAATTTCGGCAAGAATCTCGCGCTCTGGATCATCATCGGGCTGCTGCTGGTGGCCCTGTTCAACCTGTTCCAGAGCTCTTCCACGCGCAGCCCGCAGACGACGGTTCCGTTCAGCGAGCTTCTCGCCGAAGTGGACCGCGGCCAAGTGGCCGACGTCACCATCAAAGGTAGCCAGGTGTCCGGCCATTTCACCGACGGCCGGTCCTTCAGCACCTTCGTCCCGCCCGAAGCCGGGCTGGTCGAGCGGCTGACGCAGAAGAACGTGCGCATCAGCGCCGTTCCGGACGACAGCAACGTGCCGTCGCTGTTCTCCGTCCTGCTGTCCTGGTTCCCGATGCTGCTGCTGATCGGCGTCTGGATCTTCTTCATGCGTCAGATGCAGTCGGGCGGCGGCAAGGCCATGGGCTTTGGCAAGTCCCGCGCGCGCCTGCTGACGGAGAAGGTCGGCCGGGTCACCTTCGACGACGTCGCCGGCATCGACGAGGCCAAGCAGGAGCTGGCCGAAATCGTCGAGTTCCTGAAGGACCCGCAGAAGTTCCAGCGTCTGGGCGGCAAGATCCCGAAGGGCGTGCTGCTCGTCGGCCCGCCGGGCACCGGTAAGACCCTGACCGCGCGCGCCGTGGCGGGTGAAGCCAACGTGCCCTTCTTCACCATCTCCGGCTCCGACTTCGTCGAGATGTTCGTGGGTGTCGGCGCCAGCCGCGTCCGCGACATGTTCGAGCAGGGCAAGAAGAACGCCCCCTGCATCATCTTCATCGACGAAATCGACGCCGTGGGCCGTCATCGTGGCGCCGGCCTGGGCGGCGGCAACGACGAGCGCGAGCAGACCCTGAACCAGCTGCTGGTCGAGATGGACGGCTTCGAGGCGAACGAGGGCGTCATCCTCATCGCCGCGACCAACCGTCCGGACGTGCTCGACCCCGCGCTGCTGCGTCCGGGCCGCTTCGACCGTCAGGTCGTCGTTCCGAACCCGGACGTGCTGGGCCGCGAGAAGATCCTCAAGGTCCACATGCGCAAGGTGCCGCTGTCCCCGGACGTCGACGCCAAGGTCATCGCGCGCGGCACCCCGGGCTTCTCGGGCGCCGACCTCGCCAACCTCGTCAACGAGGCCGCGCTGCTCGCCGCCCGAATCGGCAAGCGCGTCGTCGGCATGGCCGAGTTCGAGGCCGCCAAGGACAAGGTCATGATGGGCGCGGAGCGCCGCTCCATGGTCATGACCGAGGACGAGAAGAAGCTGACTGCCTATCACGAGGCCGGTCACGCCATCGTCGCCATCCACCAGCCGGACAGCGATCCGGTGCACAAGGCCACCATCATCCCGCGCGGTCGCGCGCTCGGCATGGTGATGCGCCTGCCTGAAGGCGACCGCATCTCGCTGTCCCAGGCCAAGCTGCACGCCGACCTGCGCGTCGCCATGGGCGGCCGCATCGCGGAAGAGCTGATCTTCGGCAAGGACCGCGTGACCACGGGCGCGTCGGGCGACATCAAGATGGCGACCGACATGTCGCGCCGCATGGTCACCGAGTGGGGCATGAGCGACAAGCTGGGCCCGCTGCTCTACGGCGAGCCGACGCAGGAGGTCTTCCTCGGCCACTCCGTCACCCAGCACAAGAACATGTCCGACGCCACGGCCCGCACGGTGGACGAGGAAATCCGCCGGATCGTCGACGAGGCGTACGGCGAGGCCCGCCGGATCCTGACGGAGAACATCGACCAGCTCCACACCATCGCCAAGGGCCTGCTGGAGTACGAGACCCTGAGCGGCGAGGACATCGCCCGCCTGTTGCGCGGCGAGCCGCTGATCCGCAACGACGAGCGGGAAGGCTTCTCTCCGGCGCCGCCGAAGCAGCCGACTCCGACCTCGGGCCGTCGCCCGTCGGTGCCGACCACCAAGGAAAGCGGCGGGATGGACCCGGAACCCCAGGGCACCTGATAGCGGGCACTTGATCCACACCGCAGCTTAAGTCAGCGAAACCGGCGCTCTGAAAGGGGCGCCGGTTTTTCTTTGCCGCCTTCGGGCTGTACCTGTGTCCCGTACGTCTTGGCGGAACCACGGGGCGGGACCATCGTATTGAACTGGCGTGTTGAACTGGGTCGCCTCAACCGAAAGCGCCGCCGATGCTGTTCCTGCCCATCTACGATGATAACCCGACGCGGCGGACGCCGGTCGTCACCATGGCGCTGATCGCGCTGTGTGTGATGGTGTTCCTGTGGCAGCTCTCGCTGGGCGCGCAGGCCGGAAACCTTGCGGTCTATTCCTTCGGCCTCGTTCCGGCGGTGTTGTTTGGTTACGCCGAGTTGCCGGAGGCGTTGCGGGTCGTGCCACCCTGGATGTCCGTCGTTACCTCCATGTTCATGCATGGCGGCTTCCTGCACATCGCCGGCAACATGTTGTACCTCTGGATCTTCGGCAACAACGTCGAGGACAGCATGGGGCGGGGCCGCTTCGTGGTCTTCTACCTGTTGTGCGGGACGGCGGCGGCCCTGGCCCAGAGCTTCGCCGCCCCAACGTCCGAAGTCCCGATGGTGGGGGCGAGCGGGGCCATCGGCGGGGTGCTCGGCGCCTATCTGGTGCTGCACCCGCGGGCGAACGTCGGCGTCTTCTTCTGGTTCATCATCATCGTGCGCGTCATCAGCGTTCCAGCGGTGCTGGTGCTGGGATTCTGGTTCCTCGGACAAATCCTGAGCGGGGTCACCACCCCGACCTCCGACGACAGCGGCGGGGTGGCCTTCTGGGCGCATGTCGGCGGGTTCGTCATGGGGGCGGCGCTGATCCCTTTCTTCAAGCGGCCCGAGGTGCGGCTGCTGCAGCCACCGCACAGCCGTCCCTTCGAGGTGGTTCCGCCCGGCACCCGGCTGCGCCGCGGCAGCGTGCCGGAGGCAGGCGACCGCCGCCGACCCTTTTGATGAATGATAGAGTTTACCTATTGGTCTGTTCAGATCATTCGATTGGACCTGTCGCCGTCCGGCACGCATGCTGAAGCTGAACAAAAACGGCGATGTTTGGGAGATCGGCGATGACCAAGACCTTCAGCTTTGCCTGCATCCACTTCACGGTGGCTTTTACGGTCGGCTATCTGATGACCGGCAGCATCGCGGTGGGCGGCGCGCTGGCTCTGGTGGAACCGCTGTGCAACACGGTGGCCTATCACCTGCACGAGCGGGCCTGGGCGGCCCATGAACGCCGCAAGGCACAGGCGGCTGAGGCGGAGCCGGCGGGGGGGACCGCCGTTCCGGCTTGAAGGGATAAGTTCATATGCCCTCTCCCCTCCGGGGAGAGGGTTAGGGTGAGGGGGATGCGCTTATGCCGAGCGTACCGCTATGCGCACCCCCCTCACCGGCCCTCCGGGCCACCCTCTCCCCAGAGGGGAGAGGGTTAAAGAAGCCGCCCGTAAGCGCAGCGAGAAGATATGGATACCGTTCAGCGCGAACGCAGGTAGGCCAGCACCGCTTCCGGAGCGGATTCGCCGTAGGGGTCGCCGCCTTCTCCGGCGTCGTTGATGCCAGGCTCCTCGAACAGCTTCTCGATTACGCCATCGGTCACCACCATGGCGTAGCGCCAGCTGCGCATGCCGAAGCCGACATGGTCCTTGTTGATCAGCATGCCCATGCGGCGGGTGAAATGACCCGAGCCGTCGGGGATCAGCTTGATGTTCTTCACGCCGAGATGCTTTCCCCATTGGAACATCACGAAGGCGTCGTTGACGCTGAGGCAATAGACCTCGTCCACGCCAAGATCGCGGAACTCCGGGTAGAGCGCGTCGTAGGTCGGCACCTGCTGGTTGGAGCAGGTTGGGGTGAAGGCGCCCGGCAGCGAGAAGACGACCACGCGCTTGCCGGCGAACAGCTCGTCGCTGCTGACGTCCTGCCAGCGGAACGGGTTGGGACCGCCGACGCTTTCGTCGCGCACGCGGGTCTTGAACACGACCGAGGGGACTTTGCGTCCTTCCATGATGGTCTCCGGATCGAAGTGAAGCGGTTGGTGTGGGATGGCCTGAGCTTAGCCCTTCAACGGATTGACGAATACCGGCCGGAGCCGCCTGCGCGGTCTTGTCTCAGCCGGTCTTCGGATCAGGGCAGGAGCGCCTCCGCGAAGGGGCGGAAGGTCCCCTCGGTCACCAACCGCTTCGCCGCCGCGATGTCCGGCGCCATCGCTCGATCCTCCGTCCACACCGCCACACGCGCGCGCAGCAGCCCCCGCGCGCGCTCCAGCGCGGGGGAGGAGGCCAGCGGCGCCCGCAGGTCGATTCCCTGGGCCGCGGCCAGCAGCTCCACCGCGACGATTCCCGCCAGATTGTCGGCCATGTCCGTCAGGCGGCGGGCGGCGTGGGTCGCCATGCTCACATGATCCTCCTGGTTGGCGGAGGTGGGCAGGCTGTCCACGCTGGCCGGATGGGCCATCTGCTTGTTCTCGCTGGCCAGCGCCGCCGCGGTGACCTGGGCGATCATGAAGCCGCTGTTCAGCCCGCCGTCGGCCACCAGGAAGGGCGGCAGGCCCGACAGATGGGTGTCCATCAGAAGCGCGATCCGCCGCTCCGACAGCGCGCCGGTCTCGGCGATGGACAGGGCCAGCACGTCGGCGGCCATCGCCACCGGCTCGGCGTGGAAGTTGCCGCCCGACAGGATGTCGCCGCTCTCCGGGAAGACCAGCGGGTTGTCGGAGACGGCGTTGGCCTCGCGTTCCAGCACGCCGGCGGCGAAGCGCAGATGGTCGAGCACCGCACCCATCACCTGCGGCTGGCAGCGCAGGCTGTAGGGGTCCTGCACCGTCTCGTGCCCCTCGCGGTGGGAGTCGCGGATGCCGCTGCCCTGGAGGAGGGAGCGGTAGAGGGCGGCCACGTCGCGCTGGCCGGGCTGGCCGCGCAGCTCGTGGATGCGCGCGTCGAACGGGCCGTCGCTGCCCAGCGCGGCATCGACGCTGAGCGCGCCGGCGACCAAGGCGGCGGCGAAGCCGTCCTCCGCGGCGACCAGCCCGGCCAGCCCCAGCGCGGTGGACACCTGCGTGCCGTTCAGCAGGGCCAGGCCCTCCTTGGCCTCCAGCGCCAGCGGCGCCAGCCCGGCGCGGGCCAGCGCCTCGGCGGCGGGCAGCCGCTCGCCGTCCACGTCGGCCTCGCCCTCGCCGATCAGGACTCCGGTCAGATGGGCCAGCGGCGCCAGATCGCCGGACGCCCCCACCGAGCCCTTGGCCGGCACCACCGGCAGGACGCCGCGGTTGTAGAGCGTCAGCAGCGCCTCGATCACCGCCATGCGCACGCCGGAATGGCCGCGCGCCAGCGCGTTGACCTTCAGCGCCAGGATCAGCCGGACCACGCCCGGCGGCAGGTCCGGCCCGGTGCCGGCGCTGTGCGACAGGACCAGCCGCCGCTGCAACTCCCGCACCTGCTCCGGGGGGATGCGCTTCTTCGCCAGCAGGCCGAAGCCGGTGTTCACGCCATAGACCGCGCGCTCCCCGCCCGCCGCCTCCGCCACCGTGCGGGCCGAGGCGTCGATGGCGGCGCGGCAGCCGGGCGCCAGGGCCAGGACGGGCGGGTCGCGCAGGATGCGGCGCAGGTCGGGCAGGGCGAGATGGCCGGGGTCGAAGGTCAGCGTGTCGGTCATGCGGCGTTCCTTGAAACGGGGCGAACAGGGACGTCCTTCACATGAGGCGCCGTTGTCGTCTGCGCAAAGGGGGTGGTTTTCAGTGGCATTCCTGTGATGTCCCTCAATCTTCAGATTTCATTTACCAAAAACGCGCCAACTGACCTCGCCTGCATCCAGTGGGCACTGCCGCAAACGGTGACAATTGGAGGGCTGTAAATGCCTCGCCTGTTTTCTCGCGGGTCTGAAAAGACCAATAAAGACATGGCTCACGGGGGACGTTATTTCACCCGGGTACTCGTTGGTGCATTTATCTTCAGCGCCACCATCAATCTTCTGATGTTGGCGATGCCGCTTTATTCCCTTCAGGTCTTTAGTCGGGCCATTCCGTCCGGCAACATCGATACGCTGGTCATGCTGACCGTCATCGTCGTCATGGCCCTGACGCTGAGCGCCGCCATGGAAACGGTGCGGGCGCGCATCCTGGCCCGTGCGGGCAACGCGCTGGAGGTCACCTGGCGCCGCCGGCTGACCGCCGACGTGCTGGACGCCTCGGGCCGCGGCCGTCCGGACACCGCCCCGGTCAGCGACCTCATGGAGGTCAAGGGCGCGATGAGCCGCCCGTCGCTGCCGGCCCTGATGGATCTGCCCTGGGTGCCCCTGTACGTCATCGGCATCTACCTGATCCACCCGCTGCTCGCCGTGATCCTGGTCGCCGCGATGGTCATCATGACCGCGCTGGGCTTCCTGAGCAACTGGGCGGTCCGCCACTTCGCCGAGGACAGCAAGGCCCCGGCCAGCCGTTCGCAGCGCCTGTTCGACTCCCTGCTGTCGCGGTCGGAGACGGTGCGCGGCCTGCGCATGGGGCCGAGCGCCCTGGACACCGTGGCCCGTGACGCCATGACCACCTCCGCCCTGCAGGGCCGCTCGACCGAGCGCGCCGCCGCCATCGGCGCCTTCACCAAGTGGGTCCGCATGGTCATCCAGATCGCGGTGACCGGCGTCGGCGCCCTGCTGGTGATCGAGCAGCACCTGTCCTTCGGCGGCATGATCGCCACCTCCATGCTGGTCGGCCGTGCCCTCGCCCCGGTGGAGCAGAGCGCCGGCGCCTGGGCGCAGATCCAGAAATCCTACCAGGCCTTCCGCCGCCTGTTCCCGCTGCTGAAGCGCCTGTCCCTGGAGCCGGAGCGTCCGATCATCCCGGTGGAGCGCGAGCGCCTGACCGTCGAGAACCTGCTGTTCGTCTCCCCCCGCGACCAGAAGCCGATCCTGCGCAGCGTCACGCTGGCGGTCGAGCCGGGCCAGACGGTGTGCATCGCCGGCCCCAACCGCTCCGGCAAGTCGGTCCTGGCCCGTCTGCTGGCCGGTGTGGCGATGCCGTCGGCAGGCACCGTGCGGCTGGGCGGTCTGGCCGTCGCCTCGCTGAACCCGGAAACCCCGGAGCAGGGCATCGGCTACATGGCCCAGGGCGCCGATCTGCTGCCCGGCACCATCGCCGAGAACATCGCCCGCTTCACCGAGACGACGCGGGAGAAGGTCGAGGACGCCGCCAAGCGCGCCGGCATCCATTCCTGGGTCGAGAGCCTGCCCGGCGGCTATGAGACCGAGGTGACCGACCCGCTGTTCCCGATCACCGGCGCCTCGGCCCGCCTGATCGCCCTGGCCCGCGCCGGCTACGGCCGCCCGTCGCTGATGGTTCTCGACGAGCCGTCGGCCGGCATGGACGAGATCGGCCACAAGGCGGTGCGCGAGTTCATCGTCGAGGCGAAGAACCGCGGCGTCACCACCATCGTGCTGACCCATTCCCCGGCCTTCGTCGACATTTCCGACAAGACCTTCGTTCTGAAGAACGGCATGGCGGTCGAACTGCCGCAACGCCAGCAGGAGCAGCAGGGTCCGAACTGGGGCCGCCTGCGCAACATCGGCCCGGCGCCGGTGCAGAGCGCCGCCGGCTGACGCCGGAACCTCCAGACCAGCACCCCAGCACTTCCGGCGATCAAGGACCGATTGTTATGACCGACACCACCATGAACACCTACAAGACGAAGACCATGACGTCGATCGGCGCGCTGCGCGCGCTGGTTCCCGACACCCGGGTCAGCGGGCTTCTGGCCGGCGGCTTCATGGTGCTGGCGGTGGGCTTCGGCGGGATGACCGCCTGGGCCGCGCTCGCCCCGCTTCACAGCGCCGTCATGGCCTCCGGCGCGCTGGCTCCGGAGACCGGCCGCAAGATCGTGAAGCACACCGAGACCGCCCAGATCGAGGAGATCCTCGTCAAGGAAGGCGACACGGTGAAGGCCGGTCAGGTCCTGATGCGGCTGGACAGCACCGAGGCGGCGACCCGACTCCAGGTGCTCAGCACCTCCTGGCTGGAAACCCAGGCGCTGGAAGCGCGGCTGACCGCCGAGCTGTTCGAGCAGCCCGCCATTGAGTGGCCGGAGGAGTTGCTTCGTCGCCGCGGCAGCGACCGCACGGTGGAGAAGCTGATGGGCAACCAGGAAACCCTGTTCCAGGTCCGCCGCAACCAGCTCGACACCGAGGCCAAGCTGACCAAGGAGCGCGTCGTCACCCTGCGCGAGGAGGGCAAGAGCCTTCAGGAGCAGCGCAAGTTCCTGGCCCGCGAGATCCAGCTCATCGAAGACGATCTGCGCATCACCCAGGGGCTGCTGTCCCGCGGCAACGCCACCCGCACCAAGCTGGTCGAGCAGCAGAAGGAGGAGGCGCAGCTCAAGGGCCGTGACCGCGAGCTTGAGGCCCGCGTCGCCCAGGCGAACCAGGCCGCCGTGGATGCCGAGGGCGAGCTTCTGCGCCGCCGCAACGACTTCCGCGAAAAGGTTCTGGTCGATCTGGAGAAGTCCCGCGGCGACGTCATCCGCCTCGCCGAGCAGATCCGCGACGCCGCCAACCGGCTGGAGACCCGCGCGATCAAGGCTCCGGACGCCGGGACCGTCGTGATGCACAGCCATTGGGCCGCCGGGGGCACGATCACCGCCAACGAGCCGATCCTGGACATCATCCCGGACGACCGCGCCCTGCTGGCCGAGGTGAAGGTCCAGCCGAAGGACATCAAGTCGCTGACCGTCGATCTGCCGGTGAAGGTGCAGCTGACCGCCTATGACAGCCGGGTCGTCGGCTCGCTGGACGGCACGGTCACCTACGTCTCCGCCGACCGCGTGATGGACCCGATCACCCGGCAGGAATCCTACATCGCGCGGATCAAGCTGAAGGACAGCGACTCCCATCAGGTCCACAACCTGACGATCAAGCCGGGCATGCCGGTGGAGGCGCGCATCCTGCTGTCCGCCCGCACTCCGCTCGACTACTTGGTGCAGCCGCTGTCGCACTCCTACGTGAAGGCGTTCATTCAGGAGTAAGGGGCAACACGGCTCCGCGATGGTTCGGAAAAGGAAAGGGCGGCTTCCCCTGGGGGAGGCCGCCCTTCCTTGTTGGGCGATGCGGGATGGTTTCAGCCGCGCGGGCCGTGCAGGCGCCGCGCCGCGAGGTCCAGAGCCAGTTTCAACTGGGCGAGCGAATAGGGTTTGTTGACCACGCCCAGCGGGTAGGTCTCGGTGATGCGGGCCATGATCGCGTGGTTGGCGTAGCCGGACAGAAAGATGGAGCGGATGCCGTAGTTGGCGCGCAGGCGCCGCGCCGCCTCGATCCCGTCGCCACCGGCCAGCCGCACATCCATCAGCGCCACGTCGGGACGCTCGCGCCCGGCGATGGCCACTGCCTCCTCCTCGGTGCGAGCGGTGCCGCAGACGATGTGGCCGAGGTCCATGGCGGCCATGCCCACCGCCTCGGCGGCCAGGGATTCGTCCTCCACGATCAACAGACGCAGGGGACGGAGCTTCGCCGGGACGTCGTGCCGGGGGGAATCTTTCCCATCAGCCTGGGTGGCCGGGCCGCAGCGGTGCCGCCATTCCAGGCGGGGCGACGGTCGTACCAGCGTGTCCACATCATCCCGTGCCATGACCACCCCCATGCGTCGCCGCAGGTGTTATTGGTAAATATTCATTTACCAAATAAAGTGGTAGCCGCACCCATTTTGGAGTTCAAGGAAAATCGGTGTGACGTGGGTGCGTTCGGACGAGGTGCGACCTTCCCGCAACAATGGGGCGAAGGTGGAAGGTCAGCGCTTGGGGCGGCTCAGCCAGTCCACATTCCCGCTGCGGGGAGCTGCGCCGTTCACCCCCGAACTGCCCTTGCGCCCTGACAGTGGCGAGAGCCAGGAGGGAGCCGGGGCTGGCGCGGTGTCGACAGCGGAGTCCGGTGCCGGCGGGCGTTGCTGTGGCGCAGGGGCCGGCGCGCGTGGCACGAAGGGCGACAGAACGGGCGCCGGAGCCGGCGGCGTGGGCGTCTCCTCGCTCGCCGGTTCGGAGGCGAAGGACGGAGCCGGCTCATCGGACGGCGGCGGCGCGTAGGTCTGTGGTGCCGTTTGTGGTGCGGTC
>NZ_WHOR01000211.1:0-10203 GCF_013340925.1 Azospirillum formosense | reverse complement strand
CTCTCAGGTTCAAGCTGGACACCGAAGCATCCACTTGACAGGGCCGCTCAAAGCGACCTCAACCCAAGCCTTCGAAACTGTTCGTCTCTTACTGCTTGACCGAGATGCTCAAGCGACCCGCGATGCCGGTCCCTTCCGGAACCGGTCCGCGGCCAACGGCCAAAACCGCCGCCTGCGCATCCCTTCTCACAACACGGTATCAACAATATCCAAGATCCCGCGGCTCCCAGGAGAACCGCAACACCCCGCGCCCATTCCCTTCAAGGAGTGGACCGCCAGGGCCAGAATGTCTCTGTGTTCCCGACCCGTCGGCGCCTCGTTGGCGGCCACCGCGTCGGTGGAGGGGGTTATAGGCGCCTCCCCCACGAACACGCAAGCGCTTTTTTGACAGGGTGATGAAAATTCTACCCGATCGTGAAAAATCAATGGGTTGGCGGGCCGCAGCCGGGCGAACCGACTACAGCAGGCCGAGAGACCGCAGTTCGGCGGCCAGATGGGCCGGCAATTCGTCGCCCTGTCCGCCCGCTTCGGACAGGTCCCTGGGCACCGTTTCCGGATTGAGATAGCGCCACCCCTGGAACGGGCGGTGCGGCGTCGGCACGGTGGCGACGAGCTGCGGGTCCATTCCGAGGATGCAGCAGCTCTCCCCTTCCTCGTCCACGGTGGTGTCGATGGCGACCACCCGCTGACGTGCCGCGACGGACCCGCGGACCACCCAGTAGATCGAACCGCCGGCGAGGATTTCCTCCCCCCGCTTCGGCACGCGGCGCGTGAAGACGGGAATCATCGACCGGCCGTCGACAGCCTGCGCGCGGCGCGCCTGCACCGCCGCCAGATGGTCGAGGTCGTCGATCCCGACGGCGAGCTTGATGAGATGCAACGGCATGAACGGCTCAGGAGAGAGGTTGGCGGGACGGGTTCGCTGCCGCAGATGGTAATCCGCGGCAGCGTTTCCAGCCATGCGCTGTTGAAAGCGCGGTGCGCCGGTCAGGCCGGCACGTTGTTGAGGGACCGGCAGCGCTCTTCGAACGGCGGGGTGACGAAGTCCGGCTTCTTGAAGAGGCCGCGCATCCAGGCCGTCAGCGTGCAGAGGTCTTCCAACCGCACGGTTTCGTTCAGGGTGTTTTCCGGGAAGGTCAGTTCGAAGGTTTCGGCAATGTGGTCCAGAACCTGTTCCAGCTGCTCGGCGGTGAGGCCGATCCCTCCGTCCAGCACGGCGTTGCGGGTCAGGACCTTTTCATCCACGCCGTATTCGTCACGGATCAGCTTCACGATCCAGCGGAACAGATGCATCCAATTGGTGATCCCGAGGATCGGCTCCGACATACCCCGCCCCTTGTGTACCGCGACCTTGGCGCGAAGAATGACACGCATTCTTTGCAAATTCATTGCGTGAAAATGCCGCTTCCGTAAGACGGCGGCGTCCATAGAATGCGGCCCATGCGCGCCGCTTATCTCAACCTCGCCCTGTCGATGACCCTGGTCGGCCTGTCCGTTCCGGCATCCAAGGTGATCGTATCCCACATCCCGCCGCTTGTGGCGGCGGAAATGCGCTTCGCCCTGGTTGCGGTGCTGCTGGCGCCCTTTGCCCTCAGGGGTGGAGCGGCGGCGCTGCCGCGCAATGGCAGGGACTGGACAAGCCTCGCCCTGCTCTCCCTGTTCGGCATGGTGCTGTTCAACCTGTTTCTTCTCTATGGGCTGCGCGAGACCAGCGCGGTGGCCGCGGGAATCATCACCAGCACCATACCGGCCATGACGGCGCTGGGGGCGGCGCTGATCCTGCGCGAGCGGATCGGAGCCGGCAGCGCAGCGGCCATCGCCCTGGCGGTCGTTGGCATGGCGGCGCTGAATCTACGCCCCGGTGGCGGCGGTGGACCGGACGATTCCGTCGTCGGCAACGCGCTGGTGCTGGGGGCGGTCGTGTCGGAGGGGCTGTACGGGGTCTTCGCGCGGCAGCTCGGCGGGCGGATTCCGCCTTTGGCACTGACCTGTCTGGCGAATGTCCTCGCCGCGGCGATGATGGCGCCGGGCGCGCTGGCGACGCTGGGCGGCTTCGATCCGGCCGCGGTGCCCGGCTGGGTCTGGCTGCTGTTCGTGGCGTCCGGCCTGACCGGCGGCTTGCTGGCGGTGGTGCTGTGGATGCGCGGGATCGCCCACGTCCCGGCCAACCGGGCCGGGCTGTTCACCGGGCTGATCCCGGCGGCGGGCGTGCTGGCCGCCGTGCTGTTCCTGGGCGAGGCCTTCACGCTGGCCCACGCCGCCGGGCTGTTGTGCGTTCTGTTCGGGATCGCGATGGGAACGGGGTCGCTGCGCCTGCCCAAGCGCTTCACGCCGGGATAAGCGCAGCGCCCATCCGAATCACATCGTTTCCTGGACCAGGGCGACACCCTTGACCTGGGCGTAGACCGGCTGGCCCGGCGACAGGCCGAGGGCGTCCCAGCTCTTGCGGGTGACCCGGGCGAGCATGCGCGCCCCCCTGCCCTCCTTGCCCAGAGCCACGACGGCCATCATCTGCACCTCGTCCTGCCGCTCCGCCGCGACGATGCGGGCGGGAAGCGCGTTCAGGATGGTGCTGCCCTCGGGCGGGTTGCGGGCGAGGCTGACGTCGGACGCCGCGATGCGGGCGCGCCGCGCCGTCCCCTGCGGCCCGAGGTCGCCCGGAACGAGCAGGTGGCCGCCGTCCAGCCGCAGCAGGGTCAGGCCATAGGCGTCCTCCCGCCCCGCCACCACCGCGGGCAGGGTCACCCCGGCTTCGGGCATGCGGGCGATGGGCAGGGTGGGATCGGCCTGGAGTTCCTGCATCGGGCCGGCGGCGACGACGCGCCCCTGGCGCAGCAGCACCAGATGGTCCGCCAGCCGCTCGACCTCCGCGATGTCGTGGCTGACATAGAGGACGGGAACGGACAGGACGCCGTGCAGCCGCTCCAGATAGGGGAGGATTTCCTCCTTGCTGAAGCGGTCGAGCGCCGCCAGCGGCTCGTCCATCAGCAGCAGGCGCGGCTGCGAGAGCAGCGCGCGGCCGACGCCGACCCGCTGGCGCTCGCCGCCGGACAGATGCTCCGGCGAACGGTCGAGCAGATGCCCCAGCCCCAGCAGATCGACCACGTCGTTCAGGAGGATGTGCTCCGGCACGCCGCGCCCCACCGTCCGGCGATGACCGAACAGCAGGTTGGTGCGCACCGACAGATGGGGGAACAGGCTGGCCTCCTGGAAGACGTAGCCGATGGGCCGCTTGTGCGTCGGCCGGAAGGTCCTCCCCTCCTGCCAGACATCGCCGTCCAGGGCGAAGCGCCCGTTCAGCCGCTGCAGCCCGGCCGCGCAGCGCAGCACCGAGGTCTTGCCGCAGCCGGACGGACCGAACAGGGCGGTGATGCCGCGGCCCGGCGCCTCGAACGCCACGTCCAGAGCGAACCGGCCGAGCGTCCCGTGGAAATGCACCGACAGACTCATCGCCTGCCCCGCCCGATGCGCTTCTCCAGCATCATCATCGTCAGGATCACCGTGAAGGAGAAGACCAGCATGCCGCCGGCCAGCAGATGGGCCTCGTCCCATTGCAGCGTCTCGACATAGTCGTAGATGGCCACCGAGAGGACCTTGGTCTGGCCGGGGATGTTGCCGCCGATCATCAGGACGACGCCGAACTCGCCCATGGTGTGGGCGAAGCCCAGCACGGCGCCGGTCAGGAAGCCGCGGCGGGCCAGCGGCACCGCCACGGTGAAGAAGGTGTCGAGCGGCGAGGCGCGCAGCGTCGCTGCCGCCTCCAGCGGGCGGTCGCCGAACGCCTCGAAGGCGTTGCGGATCGGCTGCACCACGAAGGGCATGGAGTACAGCACCGACCCGATGACCAGCCCCTCGAAGGTGAAGGCCATGGAGCGGGCGCCCCACAGGGAGGCCAGCCACCCGCCGGGGCCGTTCGGCCCCAGCAGCATCAGCAGGTAGAAGCCGAGAACCGTCGGCGGCAGGACCAGAGGCAGCGCCACCACCGTGGCCACCGCCTCCTTCCACCAGGCTCCGGACCGCGCCAGCCACCAAGCCAGGGGCGTTCCGACGATCAGCAGGATGACCGTCGTCAACGCCGCCAGTTCCAGGGTCAGGATGATCGGTTGCCAGCTCATCGGCGATCCGTCCTTGCCAGGGAGGCCGGCATGGTCAGTTCGGCGCCCGCGTGCCGTAGCCGTACTTGGAGATCACCGCGGCGGCCTCCGGTCCCTTCAGGAAGGCGAGGAAGGCCGTGGCGGCCTCGTTGCCGGCGCCCTTCTTCAGCAGGACGGCGTCCTGGAAGATCGGGTCGTGCAGCGCCTCCGGAACCGGCCAGCGGGTGCCGTCCGGCTTGGCGATCACCTGGGACAGGGCGACGAAGGCCAACTCGGCGGCGCCGGTCTCGGCGAACTGGAAGGCCTGGGCGATGCTGTTGCCCTGGACGATCTTCGGCTGGATCGCCTCGTAAACGCCCATCTTCTTCATGGCCTGCACCGCGGCGGCGCCGTAGGGCGCGGTCGCCGGGTTGGCGATCGACAGCTTCTCGAAGGCGCCCTTGCGCAGCGTGTCCTCGCCCAGCGGCGCGTCGCCGGCCTTGGTCCACAGCACCAGACGGCCGACGGCGTAGGTGAAGCGGGAGTCCGGAACGGCCAAGCCCTCCTCCACCGCCTTCTTCGGGGTCTCGTCGTCGGCGGCGAGGAAGACGACGAAGGGCGCATCCTGCTTGATCTGGGCGTAGAACTGGCCGGTCGCGCCGAAGCTCAGGACCGCCTTGTGGCCGGTCTTCTGCTCGAAGGCGGTGGCGATCTCCTTCGCCGGGGCGGTGAAGTTCGCGGCGACCGCGACGTTGAACTCGTCGGCCCGGGCCGTCGCCGAGACGGACAGCAGCGCGACGGCGGCAAGCAGGAAACGCGTCATTCGAAAACTCCTTCCGTTCTATCGTCAATCCACCGCAAGAATGATGTGCGATGCGTCGATCAGCGCGCAGGCCGGGTGCCCGGGCTTCAGGCCGATGTCGTCGGCGCTGCGCAGCGTGATGATGGCGGTCAGCGTCTTGCCGCCGCCGATGTCCAAAGTGATCTCGCTGTTGACCGCGCCGTCCTCGCGGCGGGACACCACGCCTTCCACGCGGTTGCGCATCGAGGTGCGCTTCGCCTCGTCCGCCGGGGCGAGGATCACGAAGGGCGCCTTGATCAGGGCCGTCGCCGCGCGCCCCGGGAACAGGCCCAGGTCGCGCACGCTGTCGCGGGTGATGATCGCGACGATCGAGGTCTGGTCTGAGACGGCCAGGGTGACTTCGGCGTTCACCGCCCCGTCGGTGATGGCGGTGACGGTTCCGCGAAGGGCGTTGCGGGCACTGGTGCGCATGAAGAATCCCCACATCAGGCTGGCCGCCGAGAGGCCGGTGCCGTTGAGTTCCGGTTCCAGCACCTGGAAGGCGCGGACCATCTCGCTCTGCAGACGGTGGAAGGTGGCGACCAGCCGCACGCCGTCCGGCGTCAAGGCGGTTCCGCCGCCGCGCTTTCCGCCCGCCTGCGCCTCGACCAGAGGGCGGCCGAACAGGTTGTTCATGGCGTCGATGGCGTCCCAGGCCGCCTTGTAGGTGACGCCGACCGACCGCGCCGCGCCGGAAATGCTGCCCTCGCGCCCCACCGCCTCCAAAAGCCGGATGCGCTCCGCGCCGATCGGCGACGCGTGCGGCCCGGCGAACGACACCTGCGGTTGGACGGACATCAGCGGACACCCCGAATTCGCTATATACGCTCGCTATATAACCATGCTCGACACAGGTGAACTAGCGCTTTCTGCCGAAATTGTCATTTTCTGAGGTCTATGGGCGGGATTGACGCTATCGCTGATTTGAAAATCGGAGCGCCGCGCGCAACACGCCGTGCACAAGATGCACGGCATCTGCTCATCACGCTGAATTTTTGAGCGGTTTTCAGTGATTGAGAAGGCGTTGTTGTTTGCCTCGTGTCGAAAACGGTAGTTCATTGAAACAATCAGAACAATCTGGACTTCAAAACGCCTTGCTGCCCGGCAGCAGGCCACGCTGCCCGCACCATCCCTCTGGCAAGGAATGGCCGGTTGCGGCGAATTCAATATGTAGGTGACCTATACAGCGAAGGATGCGGGCGGAGCGCTCTCCGCCCCATCAATCCACCAGTTCCCAGTCGAGCGTCGACACGACGCGGACGATCTTGTCGATTTGCCGGCTTTCCATGATGCCGGGCGCCTCGTCGCGGGCGAGGATCTGGAACAGGCCCTGGTTGGCGCGGCGGATGCCGCCCAGAGTGGCGCCGCTGTCGGTCGCGAACTGGGTGGCCGCCTCGCGCGCCTTGGCGGTCGCCTCGGCGATCATCTCGGTCTTCACGTCGTTCAGACGCGTGAACAGGTAATTGGGGCCGGAGCCCATGCCCGGCTCCCCGCCCAGGGTGACGCCCTGGTCGAGCAGCTCCGCGAGATTCTGGCTGGCGCGATCGACCCGCTCCACGTCGGGGCTGCGGATCATCAGGGTGCGGGTGAGGATGTAGCGCTGATCCGCCGGCCCCTGGCGGTAAGCCTGGGCAAGCAGGTCCACAAGGTCGAGCGAGCGCGAGACGACGGCGTCGGCGCCCAACCCGTAGCGTTCCAGAAAGGCCAGCACGGCCTTCTCATCAGCCGCGGTCTTCGCCTGGACGGCGGACAGGTCGTCGCCGGTGGCGACGAAGCGCACCGGCCAGAGCGCAAGGTTCGCCTTGACCTCGCGCTCGGCGGAGCCCTTGACGGTGACGAAACGGTCGGCCAGCCGGACCTGGGCGACCTCCCGCCCCGCCGACCAGCCCGCCACCGCGATCCCGATGGCGAGAAACGCCGCCGCCGCCAGCGCCGTCCGGTTTCCGATCATGCCACTCTCCTTCGTCGCTCCCTGCGGAGCATGACGGAGGATTGTGGCGAAGCTCAGGCCGGAGCGGCGCCGGGCGTCGGCATCACACCGTGGTCAGCCAGACGCACAGCAGCGCGTAGGCGACGGGAAAGGCCACCAGACACCAGCGGTCCAGGAGCAGCGACTTCGCCGCGTTGCGCTCGTAGATCATCAGAGACACCGCGCTCTGCATCAGGCTGAGGAAGATCATGCCCATGGAGGCGAGGTTGACCCGGTCCGACAGGGTGAAGCCGCTGCTGCGCGGCAGGTCGCTGGCGATGACGAAATAGCAGGCGACCACGGCGAACAGCGCGCCGATGCCCAAGCCGAAGCGGGGGTCGAGGTCGACCGGCTTCACCAGGAAGGCCAGGAAGGCCACCACCGAGGAGATGAAGATGGTCGAGAAGGTCTTGATGTAATAGACCGAATCCGGCCGCTCCAGGGTGATCGCGTGGGTGTAGCGGGAATAGACGGATTCGTGGTTCTTCGGGAGGGTGATGTCGCCGTAGTTGGTGCGGTAGCGGTGCGCCGAGATGGTGGCACCGTTGTTGATCAGCGAGTAGCCGGAGACGTCGACGTCGGGATCGACGGTGCTGTTGTCGGTGTCCGGCACGTAGACGACGTGCTCCGCCGTCTGGTCGCTGTCCTCGATCACCAGACGGATGGTCTGGGTGTCCAGGGGGAAGCGGCTCACGTCCCAGGGCTGGTTCAGAACGGCCTGGACGCGCGCCTGCCCATAGTTGGTGTCCTTGAGCTTGCGGATCGGGGTGGGCGTGCGGGACTCGATCCGTCCGTTCATCAGCTCGAACGTCTCCAGCGGATTCAGGGAGTCGTCGTCCCAGCGGAACCAGACGTAGAAGTCCACGTTGACCTGATTGTCGCGGAGGTTCACCCCGGTGATCTGGTTGACGTAGGTGCCGACCACCACCTTTGCCGGCTCCGCCCAAGACGCTCCGGGCAGGCCGGTCAGAAGGATGGCGAGGAACGCCAGCACGTACCGAATCATGATGCCCTCTCCTTTCCTGCCGGATGTCAGTGCGCGTGGCTCTTCTTGACCAGCACGTCCATGGTCGCCAGCAGCACGCCGGAGACGATGAAGGTGACGTGGATGGCGACCAGCCACATCAGGTCGCGGTCGGACACCTCCGACACGTTCATGAAGGTTTTCAGGATCTGGATGGAGGAGATCGCCACGATGCTGGCGATCAGCTTCACCTTCAGCGCGCTGAAATCCAGCTTGCCCATCCATTCCGGGCGGTCGGCGTGGCCGGCGACGTCGATCTTCGAGACGAAGTTCTCGTAGCCGCTGAAGATCACCATCAGCACGAGGTTGCCGACCATCGTCAGGTCGACCAGACCGAGCACGATCAGGATGATGTCGTTTTCCGTGCCGTGGACCAGAAGCGGCAGCGCGTGCACCAGCTCCAACGCGAAGCGCCAGCCGATCATCAGCAGCGCGCCCACCAGACCGACGTAGAGCGGCGCCAGGAGCCAGCGGCTCTGGAACATCACCTGCTCCAGGAAATGCTCGGCCCGGCGCCCTGGGCCGCGACGCTGCGCGCCGTTGCGGGACAGGACGGTGGTGTCGCCGCTCAGGGCCGACGGGTTCGACTGGGTCATGACTTGCTCGCCAATGTGATGTCGCCACGGATCTGGCCGATTTTTCGGCCGTCGATTTGATGCTGGTAGGTCATCTGCAGCTGGTCGAAGGCCAGCGCGATGGTCTCGGTGCCGTTGCTGCTGTCGTCGTTGTCGACCGACAGCACATACTCCGTGATCTGCGTGTTCTTCAGGATGATGGTCAGGTACGGCTCGGCGAAGATGTCGCTCTCGCCGAAATACTCGCCCCCCTGAAGCTGCGCGAAGGTGCGGAAGAAGTGGATCGTCGCGGTGACGTCCTTCTTCTGCGGATCGAAGGCCGCCTGCATCAGCTTGGGCGAGGCGAGGTCAAAGTGGCGCTCCAGCTTCAGGCTGTCGACGCCGAGCTTGTCCTGCTTCTGCGCCTTCCGGCTGCCGAAGTAGGAGTTGTCCTCGATCGGGTCGTCATAGTTGAAGCCGCCGACCTCGCGCTTGCCCGACGACAGGTCGAAGCTGACGCAATCGGCGAGATTCTTGTAGTTGCGGATCAGCGACTCGCCCTTGATGCCGGGGTAGTCGAGCAGGATGCGGGGCATGGCTCAGCGCTCCTCAAGCCGCAGAAGGCCGAAGATCCGTCCGACCTCGCCGCGGTCGCCCAGCAGCTCGGCGTACAACTCCGGCAGGGACAGGTTCCCCCAGGCCGCGGCGCGGCGGACGAGGTAGGAGGTCGGGCTGTGCGGCTCCTCCCGCGCCAGGAAATCGGCGATCTGGTGCAGCATCGCGTAGGCTTCCTGCCGGGTCCGCGGCCCGCCGGGGCGGGCGAAGGCGGTGGGGATGATCTCGGCGGACGCGTCGATGGTGGCCCCCTCCCCGCCGTCGACCTCCTCCGTCGCGGCGGAGGCGCCGTCCGGATCGATGCCGCGCTTGGCGAGCGCTTCACGGTGGAACTGGATCAGGCTTTCCAGGGTCTTCAAAAGCTGGCTGAAGCCGGGGGCCGCGCGGCCGGCCACGGCGTCCAGCTCCGCCGCCAGGGTGCGCACCGCCGTCACCGTGTCGCGCAGATGACCGTGCTGGGTCTGGTAGAAGTCCGGCGGCGTGCGGTCCTGCGCGGCGAGGATCTGCTCGACCGTCACCTCTCCGTCATCGACCGCCGCGTGGAAGGCGCGCGGGTCGCGGGTAGCGAGCTTGCGCAGGCGTTGGGCGTTCTGCCAGTCCTGGAAACGGTGCGTCTCGTCGGCGTGCGGCCCCGGCTGGGTGACGGTGGTCGCCATCAGGTCGCGCGACAGCTGGCTGTCCAGCCAGACCAGCGGCGCCAGCCGCGGCTCCGGGTCGCCGTCGTCCAGGCGCGGGTAAAGGCCGTCCCAGAAATCCTCGACCAGCCCGTGGACCAGCAGAAGTCCCGGGGCCAGCCCCGCCGGACCGTGCAGGTGGCCCAGCGCCTGAACCAGCCACGCCGCGACCTGGAGGTCCTTGGTGCGGGTCTTCAGCAGGTCCGACGCCTGCTGGACGACGCCTTTCCAGTCGGCCTTCTTGACGGTGGTCTGCCAGATGCCTTGGTCGAGATCGTCGTCCATCCGGCGCGCCTCGGTCAGCGCGTCGAATTCCGGGCCATGGCGCAGGTCGTCGCCCGCCGGGTCGTCGCCGGGGATGGGCTGGAGCAGGGCGCCGATGTCGATCAGCGGGTGGGACGTGGTCATCGAGTTGCTCACGGGAAGCGTTGGGCCGCGGGGCGGAGCATTGGG
>NZ_WHOR01000210.1:0-10242 GCF_013340925.1 Azospirillum formosense | reverse complement strand
GTGCTGCGGCGTTTCATCCCGCTGATGGCGGTGGTGGTGGTCGTGCCCTGGCTCGCCACGCTGGCGGCGGCGCTGATCGCCGCGGCGGGGCTGGCCGACCGGGGAACCGCCTCCCGCGCCGAGATCGTCGGGACGGGCATCGCCCATGACCTGGAGAAGGCGCTGGCGCTCGGCCTGCCGCTCGACCGCATGGCCGGGATGGACGATTATCTGGGCGAGGCCGGCGCGGTCTTTCCGGAGATCAAGCTGATCCTGGTGGTGGATGGCTCCGGGCGCCCGCTGTTCCAGAAATCCGACGCGGCGCGCCCCGACCTGTCGGTCCGGCTGGTGCCGGCCGAGACCGATTGGTCGGCGCTGGGGCTGGTCCTGCAACGCTTTCCCATCCGCCAGGGCGCGGTGACGGCGGGGGAGGTCCTGCTGGGCCGCAGCGCCGTGGCGCAGCCGGCCAACGCGCCGCGCATCCTGATCGACTTCGCGGTGGCGCTGAGCATCGCGCTGGCTCTCGGCGGGCTGGCGCTGCGCACCATGCTGAACGCCCAGGTGATGGCGCCGCTGCGGCTGGCGGCGTCGCTGGAGGCCAACCTCGCGCGCTCCGCCTACGACCGCATCGCCCCGCCGGTGGAGCAGAGTCTGATCGGCACCCTGCTGGCCGAGATGAACCGGGTGGTGACCGGCGTGAACGACCGCTTCGCCCGCCTGCGCAGCTATCTGGCCGAGGTGCGCGATCTCAGCTTCAACAAGGACGCCGCGGCGGAGGTGGCGCCGCTGATCGAGCGGATCGAGCGGCTGGGCCGTTTCTCGCCCGACCGGTTGACCGCGCTGGCCCCGCCGGACGCCGGGTCGTTGCCCTACGCCACCGCCTTCTGCGCGGGTGTGGGGGGCGCGGCCGCGGCGGCCATGGCGGCGCGGCACCTGCCGCCGGGTGTGGCGCTCGGCGGGGTGCTTCTTGGCATGGCCGCGGCGGTGCCGCTCGCCCTGGCGCTCGGCCGCCGCGCGCCCGTCGCGGGAGCGCTGGCGCTGGGTGGTTGGGCGCTGCTGAACGGGCTGGGGGACGGAGTGGTGGTCTGGCTGGTCGGCGCGGTGATGGGCGGAGTTTTCGCCGCACTTCCCTTCCAGGCGGCGCGTCCCGCCGCGGAAAGCCTGCGCGCCGGGCCGGCGGTGTCCGCCGCGGGCGGTCTGGTCGTTGGGACGGGGCTGTCGGTCCTATGCCTCGGCGGTGGCGTGCCAAATGTTTTGATGGCTGGCGCGGTGCTGTCCGGATTGGCCGGTCTGATGGCCGCCGTCCGGCTGGAGCGGCGGAGCGGTCTGACGCTGCCGCGCGTGACGCTTCGCGCTCTGCTGGCGGTGGACCGTTGGTGGGTGGACGGGACGTTGCGTCCCAAGGGTTGGGGGCTGTGGCTGGTCACAGCGCTGGCCCTGGCGGTGTTGAGCCGGGCCGACGGCGGAGCGATGGACGCCCGCCGGGTCGCGGAGCTCTTCTGGCTGCACGCCACCCCGGCCTGGCTGGCCGCCGCCCTGGTCGCGGTGCTGGTGCCGCGGGGGGCTGCGGCGCTGCTGAGCCTGAGTGCGACGGCGGCGGTCGGGCTGCTCCTGGCGCTCGGCCCGGTGGAGCCGGGAACGGCCGTCGCGCTGGGCATCGCCGCGGCGCTTGGCGCCGGCCACGCGGGATTCGCGGCGTCGGGGAACTGGGGGGGGCTGACCGCGGTCCGCGCTGCGTTGACCCTGGCCGGAACGCTCGGCGTGCTGTGGCTGTCCGGCGGGAGCAACACGGTGGTGGCCGCCGGAACGCTGCCTTCCCTCGGCTTGCTCGCCGGGATCGCCGCGCTGCCGCCGCTGGCGCTGGCTCTGTGGCGCCACGCCACACCACGCCGGCGCGTTCCGGTCGAAGGGGAAGCCGCGCGATGACCGGTCTTCGCCAGCGCATGACGGTGGCCGCCGCCGCGGTGGTCCTCGCCGTTCTCGTCACCGCCGCCGTCTTCGCCCTGCTGCGCATCGAGAGCGGAGCCGACCGCCACGCCGAGGACGAGGGGCGGATGGCCCTGCGGCTGTGGGAAGGGATGCTCGACCAGTCCGCCGCCGCCGCGCGGGTGGCGGTGGGCGATCCCCGCCTCATCGATGCCCTGGAGCGCGGCAACGCCGCCGCGGCGGCGGAACGGCTCGGCGCGCTGGGCTTCACCGCGGCGACGGTGGTCAACGGCGCTGGCCAGACCCTGCTTGCCGTGCCGGCCGACCAGCCGATCCGCCTTCTCGACGAGCGGCGCATCGGGCAGGTGCTGGCCCGCAACGACACGCAGGACGGTCTGGTGCTGACCGGCGGCGCCGCGCAGCTCCTTCTCGCCCGCCCCCTCGGCGCGCAACGGCCCGCCGACCGGGCGCTGGTCGTCATCCGTCCGCTGACCGGCAGCCTGGAGGCGCTGGCCGGCGTCCTCGGCGGCTCCGCTTTCCTGGTCGGCAGCGATGGCCGGCTGTTGGGCCATGCCGGACCGCTGGCCTGGACCGACGTGCGTCCCGCCGCGGAGCGCGGCGAGGAGGTGCAGGCGACCATCGGCGCCCGCGGCTACGGCGTGCGCAAGCTGCGTCTGCCCAAGGTGGCCGGCACGGAGGGGGACGGCACGCTGTACCTCGTCACGGTGCGCGAGACCACGCTGGCCGCCATGGCCGACAGCCTGCTGGACAGCTCGGCCATCCTGGTGGTGCTGATGGTGCTGGTGGCGGGGACGCTTGGATTGGATTGGTATTTCCGGCGCGTCTTCACACCGGTCTACGCGTCCATGTCGGCCCTGTCGGCCCTGGCGGCGGGCGACACCGGCGTCGCCGTGCTGGGGGCGGAGCGTACCGACGAGGCCGGGCAGCTCGCCCGTACCGTCGAGGTCTTCCGCAGCCGCAGCCGCGCGCTGCGCGACGCCGAGGAACGGCGCGCCCGTCATTGGCTGCGCCAGCAGTCCTTCATCCGCCGCCAGATGCTGCGCCTGTCGGAAACCCTGCCGGAGCAGGGGCGGCGCGAACTCCTCGCCGACCTTGCCCGCATCGAGGCCGCGTCGGAGGGCCGGACGCCCTGCGCGCGCACCGACGATCCGGGCGCGCTCGCCGTCGCCTTCGAGGTCATGGCCGAGCGTGTGCGCGACCAGCACACGGCGCTCGACGGCATGGTCCGCCAGCTACAGTCCGCGCTGGACACCCGCACGGAGCTTGTCGAGCTGCAGAAGCAGTTCGAGATCGCCCGGCGCATGCAGGCGGCGATCCTGCCGCCCGACCTGACCACGGCCCCCGATCTGGAGGCGTCGGGCCTGATGCGTCCGGCGGCGGAGTTCGACGGCAGCTTCTACGATTTCTTCCTGACGGCGGACGGGTCGCTGGCGGTCCTGATCGGGCAGGTGTCGGGCGGCGGGCTGGCGGCGGGCTTCATGACGGTGACGGCGCGCGCCGCGCTGCGGACGCTGGCGGCGGCCGGGCTCGGGCCGGCGGCCTGCCTGACCGGCGCCAACCGGCTGCTGGCGGCGGACAACGCGGCGGGCCTGTCGATCGGCCTCGCCATGGGCATCGTGTCGCCGCGGTCGCGGCGGCTGGTCTTCGCCGCCGCGGGCGTGCCGGAGCCCTTCCTGCTGCGGCGCTTCGGCGACGTGGTGGACCTGCCGGTGGCGGCCAACCCGCCGCTCGGCCTCGATCCGGCGATGACGGCGGTGGAAACCGCGCTCGACCTGCCGGTGCCCTCGACGCTCGTGCTGTGCAACGGCGGGCTGCTGGACGGCGAGAACCGATTCGGCGTCGCCTTCGGGCGGGCGCGGCTGACCGGCATCCTCGGCAACCTCGACGACCTGTCGGCGCACAGCGTCACCGCGGCGGTGTCCGCCGGGCTGGCCGAGCATGGCGGCGGCGCCGCGATGGCGGTGGACCGGCTGTGCGTCGCCCTGCGGGTGCGGGCATGAGGGCGCGCGGCATTCTGGCCGGCGCGCTTGCGCTGGTAGGCGCCCTGCTCGCCGGGCCGGTGGAGGCGGAGGTAGCCCCGATGTCCGAGGGTGGGCCGGCGCTGTTCCAGTGCAGCCGCTACCTCCGCAACGGGGAGGCGCTCTACGGCATCCCCCCGGGCATCCTGCACGCCATGAGCGTCGTGGAGTCCGGGCGGGCCGGGATGCCATGGCCCTGGGCGCTGAACGTCTCGGGGCGCCCGCACTATCCGGCGACGCGGCGCGAGGCGCTGCGGCTGATGCAGGACGGCGAGGGCGGCCTGCGCGGCGACGTGGCGGTCGGCTGCATGCAGATCCACACGCGCTGGCACGCCGGTTCCTTCGCGGGGGGCGAGGATATGCTCGACCCCGCGGTCAACGTCGCCTACGCCGCCCGCTTCCTGCGGGAGCTGTACGACCGCCACGGCTCCTGGACGGAAGCGGTGCGCCGCTACCACGCCAGCGACCCGACGGCGCAGGACACCTACCTCTGCCTCGTGCTCGACCGGCGGGTGCGGCTCGGCTACCAGCGCGAGACGGCGGAGATGCGCCGGCTGTGCGGCGGCCCGGAATCGTGAGCGCGGTGCCATGAAGAAACTTCTGATCGGCGTGCTGGCGCTCCTCCTTCTCCTGGTGGCCTTCGCGGGGGGCTATTTCCTGGCTGGGGGCAGCGTGCCGGGAGGCGCGGAGGACCCCGCGCCCACTGAGGCGAACGCATCACCCGCCGCCGCGCCGCAGGAGGCGGCGAAGGCGGAGCCGGAGACGGCTGCTCCGGCCGCCGTCCCGGTCCGTCCGGTTGCCACCGCGAAGGCGGCGACGGCGCGCTTCTCCATCGAACTCGGCGTCTTCCGCTCCGCCGGGAACGCCCAGGACTTCGCGGCGGCTCTGGCCGGGCGGGGCCTTCCGGTGGAGATCGTCGAGACCATGGACGCCGCCGGGGGGCAGTGGCACCGGGTGCGCGCCGGCGCCTTCGCCGACCGCTGGCAGGCGGAGGCGCGCCGCCCGTCCTTCGAGCGGACCGCCGGGATCGGCGGCGTGGTGGTCGAGGAACCGCTTGCCGTCGCTCCGCCCGCGAAGGCCGGCGGCGGCGAATGATCCAGTTCGGACCAAGGGGGTAACCCACCGGATTTGCGGGCTTCTCCGCAGGATGGGGCGGGCTTCCGGGCCATCGCCGTGAAACCCCCGCGGGACTACGCCAGAACGAACCAGACAGCGCGCGGATTTGGGCCTTCGGGATGCTTCTATCAGGCTGGGCCGCCGTCCTGTGGGGCGTGCGGTCCATCCGACGGTTTCTTCCCCAGGAATTCCCGCGATGACCACGATCACGCTCGGACGATGGCAGGTGGCGGCTTTGGCCGCCGGCGTCGCCGTGCTGACCGTCGTGGCCCTGCTGCTGGGTGCGGTGATGGCGGCGCTGATCCTGACGGGCGCTGGAGACACGCCGATGGCGTCGGCCTCCGCTCCCGCCGCCACGGCCGCCGCCACGACCGCTGCAGCGCCCGCCGCTGGCGGCGGACTGGGCGCGATGGCACGGAGCAACATCGCGGACAGCTTCGAGGCCCGCCAGGGTGTGATCGAAACGGCGGACATCTTCAGCGACGAGGCGCGCGGACGGGCGATTTCGGCGACCGAGCCGATGACCCGCGGCGCCGCGGACGCGGCCCGTCGCTTCCTGCCTGGCTGGATGGCCGGCACCGCCGCCCACGTCATCGAGAAGACCGGCTACCGCGTCACCGAGTTCGCCGGCAACAGCGTGGAAGGCATCGTCGAGGACACGCTGAACGACCGGCTGGACGCGATGAAGGAAGACGGCGCGGCGCCGGTCCGCCACTACGCCATCGAACTCGGGCGCTTCGCCACCCCGGCCAACGCGGAGTCCTTCGCCGCCGCCGCCGCCCAGCGCGGCGTGCGCGGCACGGTCGACTTCGCGCCGCTGCCGGGCGGCAACGCCCCCTACGCCGTGCGCACCGGGCGCTACGCCGCCGCCGACGAGGCCGCCCGCGCGCTGGACGCGCTGACGCGGGCGAACGGCGTGACCGGGACCGTCGTCACCCTTGCCGAAGCGGGAGAGCGCTGAACGCCATGACTCCGGTGAACGGAAAAGGAATTGGGTTGGCCGGCGCGCTGGCGCTGGCGATGATGGTCGCGGGGTGCGCCGACAAGCCGCGCGCCGCGCTGGACAGCGTGTCCTTCACGGTCGCCCCCGCCGCCAACGACACCACGCCGGTCGCCATCGACCTCGTCGCCGTCCGCGACAAGGCGCTGGTGGACAAGCTGGGGGCGCTGACCGCCGCGGAGTGGTTCGGCCAGCGCGAGCAGTCCATGCGCGACCATCCGACCACGCTCGGCGTGACGAGCTGGGAGCTGGTCCCCGGCCAGACGCTGAAGACGGACCTGCCGCCGGGCGAGCCGGCCTGGGCGATCCTGGTCTTCGCCAACTATTCCACGCCGGGGCCGCACCGCCTGCGCGTGCCCGACACACGAACGCTGACCCTCACCGCCGGGGACAAGGATGTCGAACTGGTTCCGTGATGTTCTTTGCTTCTCCGTGAGGACCGCATGACCGAGGCGCGCGACATTCCCGACGCCATCGACTGGCACGACGGGATGCTGCTGGCCCCGCAGCATTTCCAGCAGCAGGCGCTGCGGCACGAGCGGCAGCTGACCTATCATGTCCGGCAGGCGCGGCCCTTCCATTGGGGCGTCGTGCATCTCCAGGTCGACCGGGTGCAGCTCGTCTCCGGGCTGGTCCAGGTGCGGGAGCTGGAGGCGATCCTGCCCGACGGCCTCGTCGTCGACTACCGCGCCGGGATCGACGAGCCGCTGGAGGTGGACATCTCCGCCTACGCCGACCCGGTGGGGCAGACGCAGATCACCATCCACCTGATCGTTCCGGCCGCCCGCGGCGACCGCGCGCCGGGGCCGGGCGAGACGCCGCGCTACGTCTCGGTCGAGGGCGCACCGGTCGCCGACCAGCATGGCGGGGAGGAGCTGTCCATCGCCCGGCTGCGCCCGCGGCTGGCGCTGTTCGCCACCACCGGCCCGACGCAGAAGCCGCCGCAGAAGTTCGTCTCCATGCCGATCGCGCAGGCGACCTTCCGCAACGACGCCTTCGTGCTGACCGACTTCGTGCCGCCGGCGCTGACCGTCGCCGCCAACGCGCCGCTCGGCCGGCTGGGGGCGGAGGTGGTGCGGCGGGTGCGCGAGAAGGCGTTGTTCCTGGCCGAACGCTCCGGTGTCGGCAACGGCAACCCGGCGACCGAGCTGGCCGAGGCGGCGCGGACGGAGATCCGCAGCCTCGTCACCGGCCTGCCGCCGCTGGAAGCGCAGCTCGGTGTCGGCGTCTGCCACCCCTTCGACGTCTACATGTCGCTGTGCACGCTGGCCGGACACCTGTCGGCCTTCGCCAGCGGTGCCGTGCCGGCCAAGCTGTCGCGCTACGACCACGACGACCCGATGGCGAGCTTCGGCGAGGTGCGCGACTTCATCCTGCGCATGATCGATCGCGTGAAGGAGGGCGTCGCCCGCATCCCCTTCACCTTCGAGGACGGCATGTTCGGGCTGCCGATGGACGAGGCCTGGCTGAAGGGCCGGCTGGTCGTCGGCGTGCGCGGGCCGGCCTCCGCCCCGGTCAGCGAGGTCGCCGCCTGGATGGAGAACTGCATCGTCGCCTCCCGCTCGCGGCTGGAGACGCTGTCCGGCCTGCGCGTCAAGGGGGCCGAGCGAGTCGCGCTGGACGACAGCGGCGAGGGCGGGGTGGCCGCCCCGCGCGGCGTGGTGCCGTTCGAGATCAAGGTCGATCCCCGCTACATCGTCCCCGGCGAACGGCTGGAGATCTGGAATCCGGACTCGCTGGGCAGCCGCTTCCGCCCCGTCGAGATCACCCTCTTCGTCAGCGCCTGAGGCCGGGAATGACCGCCATGCTGCACCGCCGGGATCTGGTCGATCACTTCCTCGCCTTCGCGCGGGAACTCCAGAAGCACCGCGCCTCGATCGGGGCGGGCCGTCCCGCCGCCGCCGCGGCGAAGCCCGAGGGCGCCGCTGGGGAGACGGCGGACAGTCTGCCGGCCTTCCTGACCGAGGACGCCCTGGCGATCCCGGCGCCGCGCGGTGCCGCCGCGGCGGTGCCGGCCCTGGCGCTGGAGCCCGACGCCGAGATCATCATCCGCCGCCTTCAGGATTTCCTGGAGGCGCAGGCGGTCCAGGTCGGGCGCACCGGCACCGACCTGATGATCAGCCAGCACCGCGAGGCGCAGTACGCCATGGCGGCGTTGGCCGACGACCTGTTCATCCACGACGTGGAGTGGAACGGGCGGGAGCTGTGGCGCAGCGTGCTGCTGGAGCAGGCGGTGTTCCGCACCCGGCTGGCCGGCGAGCGTGTGTTCGACCGCATGGAGGCGCTGCTCGCCAGCAACGACCGGCGGCTGGTCCAGCTGGCGGCGGTCTATCTCTGCGTGCTCGGCATGGGCTTCAAGGGGCGCTGCCGGGTGCCGGGCGGCGAGTCCACCCTGCGCGACTACAGCGCCCGCCTGTTCGAGTTCATCGCCGGCCGCGAGTCCGAGCTGGGCGCCGGTGTGCTCCCCGGCGGGCGGACGCTGATCCCCGCCGCCTACGCCTACACGCTGACTGACGGCAAGGCGCGCACGCTGGCGCGCGGGCCGCGCTGGCCGCTGGTGCTGGGCGCCATCGCCGGGCTGTGGCTGGTCCTGGGCCAAGCGCTCTGGTGGATGTCCACCGCACAGCTTTCCAACGCGGCGGACGCGGTGCTTCAGGCATCCGTCCGCGTGACCCGCTGACGGGAGAGGACGGTCATGGAACTCCTGGCAGCGGTCCTGTCCGGCATCGCCGGCAACCAGATCTGGGTCTTCGCGGGGCTTCTCGTCCTCGTCCTGCTGATCATCGCGGTGATGGCGGCGATCCTGCTGCGCGCCCGCAGCGCGGCGCCGCCCGCCCCAGCGGAGCCCGCCGCCCTGCCGCCGCCCGACGCCGCGGTGGAGGAGGGCGGGGCGGTCCCGGCGCTCGCGGCGACCGCCCCGGACGTCACCATCCGCGACATCCGCCGCCTGTTCCGCGATGGTCTGGCCGCCTACCGCGAGACGCTGTCGCGCAACGTCTATCTGGTGCCCTGGTACCTGCGCACCGGCGTCGCGGCGTCGGACGACGCCGGCCTGCTGTCCTGCGCGGACGAGGTGCGTCCCCCGGTGACCGCCGAGCGGCACGCCGGCTTCTCCTGGCGCTTCTACGACCGGGCGGTGGTCATCGACGTCGATGATCCCCGCGCCGCCTGGGCCGGTGTGCTGGACCTGCTGGGCCGCCGCCGCCCGATGCTGCCCGCCGACGGGCTGATCCTGACCGTGCCGCTGGCCGAGCTGGACGACGTGCGCCGCGCCACTGCGCGCGGGACGGAGCTGTACGCCCGGCTGTGGGAGATCCAGCGCACGCTCGGCTTCGCCCTGCCGGTCTATGTGGTGGTGACGGGCTGCGAGGAGGCCCCGGGCTTCGCGGCGCTGGCCGAAGCGCTGCCGCCGTCGCTGACCGGCGGGATGCTCGGCTGGTCGAGCCCCTACGCGCTGGAAACCGCCTTCTCTCCCGATTTCGTCGGTGAGGCGCTGCAATCGCTGGCGGACGGGCTGCTGGCGGTGGAGCTGGAGGTGTTCGGCGCCGCGGCCACGCCGGACGGCGCGCCGCTGTTCGCCCTGACGGAGCGGCTGACCGGGACGGAGGCGGCCTTGCGCGCCCTGCTCGGCACCGCCTTCAAGCGCACCGCCTATCAGGAGACGCTCTACGTCCGCGGCCTCTACTTCACGGGCCGCCCCGATCCCGACGCGGCGGCCCTGTTCGGGCGCGACCTGCTGAACCGCAAGATCTTCCCCGAGGCCGGTCTGCCCAAGCCGACCCGCGCGCTGGCCGCGTCCCGCGCGTGGCGCCGCTATTCCTGGCCGGTGGGGACGGGGGTCGCCGCGCTGGCCGCGGTCCTGCTGCTGTGGATGGGCGTGCAGCGCGCCTCCACCCTGTCGGACCGGCTGTTGCCGGTCCTGGCCGACATTCCGGGCGGGCTCCAGCAGCTCGCCGACCAGCGCCCGGCGGTCGAGGCCGGGGCGCCGATGACCGCCGCCTACGGCGATCCCGCCGCCCGCTTCGTTCAGGGCGTGACGATGCTGCCCACCGACTGGACCTTCAACCCGCTGCCGGCGTCGTGGATCAGCGGCGTTCCGGATTCGGTGTCGGGGGCCTTGGCCGTCGGCTACCGCCGGCTGGCCCTGTCGACGGTGCGCGACGTGGCCGAGGACCGGCTGCG
>NZ_WHOR01000020.1:0-39028 GCF_013340925.1 Azospirillum formosense | reverse complement strand
GGGTTGCAGGCGCTTCAGACGGCGGCGGTGACGACGGCGCTGCCCTTCGCGGTGGTCATGGTGCTGATGTGCGTCGGGCTGGTGACCAGCCTGCGGGCGGAGCGCCGGGCGGGTCCGGACCGGCGGGGGGGGGGGGGGGCCCCCCCGGCGGAGGGGGGGGGGGCCGGGGGGAGGGGGGGTGCCGCCAACGTCATCGCGGCGTCGAACGGTGCGGTGATCACCGCCGGTACGGCCAACAGCGGCGGTGTCGACGGGCTGACCCAGATGGCCCAGGCCCAGGTGGTGGCCCAGGGCACGGCGGCAGACGAGCTGCGCAACGGCACCGCCGCCGGCGATGTGTCGGGCGCGGTCGCCGCCTTCACCGGCACCAACCTGCAGCAGCAGATCAGCGCGGCCCAGGTGGCCGTGGTCATCCCGTCGCGCCTCGCCATCGCGGCAGCCGACGCCGACAAGCGGGAGGGAGACAGCGGAACCACCGCCTTCACCTTCACCGTCACCCGCGCCGGCAGCGCGAGCGGCGTCCTGACGGTCGCCTGGGTGGTCGCGGCCAGCGATGGACCGGGAGGCGCCACGCTCGACGCCGCCGATTTCGGCGGGACCATGCCGTCGGGCACCGTTTCCTTCGCCGACGGCGAAACGACGAAGACCATCACCGTCCTGGTGTCGGGCGACACGGCCATCGAGCCGGACGAAACCTTCACCGTCACCCTGTCCAACCCGTCCGTCACGGCGACGGCGATCGAGACCGCTTCGGCGTCGGGGACCATCCGCAACGAGGACCCGGTCGACCCGGTGCTCACCCTGCCCGGCGCTCAAACGGTCGTGACGGGAACGGCGGCGGCCATCGCCGGCCTGTCGGTGATGGACGGCGACAGCGCCACGGTGACGGTGACCCTGACGCCCGGCAACGGCGGCCTCGGCCTCGCCGGCCCCGCATCGGTCAGCACGGCCGGTGACGGGACCGTGACGGTCACCGGCAGCGTGGCCGACGTCAACACGACGCTGGCCTCGCTGGTCTTCACCGGGACCGGCGGACAGACGGCGGGCAGCATCGCGGTGACGGTGGCCGATGGCGATCCCTTGACGCCGGACGCCTCGGGCACGCTCGCCATCGCCATCCAGTCGGCGCCGGCCAACGTGCTGCCGAGCACCCCAACCATCGTCGCCGGCCGGTCGACCGAGGTGCTGGGGCTGGAGATCACCGACATCGACGGCGGCACCATGACCGTCGTGCTGACGCCGACCAACGGAACCCTCACCCTGCCGCTTTTCGGCTCGGCCACGACGAGCGACCTCGGCAATGGCAAGATCCGGCTCACCGGCTCGCTGGAGGACGTGAACCGCACGCTGCAGCAGCTCGAATTCACCGCGTCGCGCAACGTCACCAGCGCGTCGATCCGCTTCGAAACCTCCGACGACCAGCCGTTGACCCCGGATGCCGACAGCCTGCTGGTGATCGGCGTTCTGTCCTCGCCGGAGCACAGCGCGCCCGCCACCCTGTCGGTGGTGTCCGGCGTGGCGACGGCCGTGCCGGGCCTGTCGGTCAGCGACTATGACAGCCCGACGCTTCAGGTCACGCTGACTCCCGCCAACGGCGCGCTGGCCTTGACTCCGCAGGGCGGGGTGACCCTGACCCAGCCGTCCGCGGGCGTCTGGCGCCTGCTCGGCACGCAAGCCGACATCACGGCGACGCTGGCCACCCTGACCTTCACCGGAGCGGTGGGGCAGACCTCCGGAACGATCCGGGTGACGACCAGCGACCTCGGTACGCTGACGGCCGACGCCGAGACGACCATCGCGGTGACCATCGCCGATCCGGCGACCCTGGTCGCCCCGACGCTCACGCTGCCGCAGCCGATCACCCTCGACCAGGGACTCGACACGGCGCTGGCGGGCCTTCAGGTCACCGATCCGGACAGCCCGTCGATCACGGTGACGCTGACGCCGTCCCAGGCGATCCTTGGGGCCACGGCGGCGGGGCAGGCGACCGTCGCGACAGCGGGCGACGGAACGCTGACGATCAGCGGGTCGGTCGCCGACGTGAACGCGACCCTGGCCGCCCTGCGGATCACCGGCGGCACCGCCGCCACGGCGACGGTCGCGGTGACGGTCAGCGACGGTCTCACCACGCCGGCCACCGGCACGCTGACTCTGCCGATGGTGGACGTCACCCCGCCGGGCAGCCCGACGATCACCGCGGTGAGCGCCGACTCCGCCGGCACGCTGCCGGTGACGGTCACCAGCACCAACCGCAACCGGCTCTTCGTCCGCGGCACGGCGGAAGCCGACAGCCGGGTCGTCCTGTCCGACGGCGGGGCGGAGGTGGCGACGGTCGCCGCCGATGCGCAAGGCGCCTGGGTCGCCGATCTCAGCGCGGCGCCGCTCCTGGACGGCACCCACGCCTTCACCGCGCGGGCGACCGACGCGACGGGCAACACCGGCCCGGCGTCCGGCGCCCTGTCGGTCGTCATCGACACCGTCGCCCCGACGGCGCCGTCGGTGGCCTTCAACGACGCGTCCATCGACCACGCCAAGCAGAGCAGCGTCGGATTCGTGCTCTCCGGCGGGGAGAACGGGGCGACCTACCGCTGGACGCTGTCCTCCTCGGGCGGTGGCGGTCCGCTGACGGGTTCCGGAACGCTCACCGGTTCGGGTGGGAGTGTCGGCGGGATCGACGTGTCCGGCCTGCTCGACGGCACCCTGTCCCTGGCGGTCACGCTGACCGACGCGGCGGGCAATGTCTCGGCGGCCGCGACCGCGACCGCAGCGAAGGCGGCGGGAGCGGTGGTGGACGGCACGCAGGTCCAGACGCGCGCGTCGCAGTCCAACGGACGGGCCGTCAGCACCGTGGTGGTCCAGGCGCCCGCCGCCGGCCGCACGGAGGATCCCAACAGCCCGAACGCCGGGCTGGCCGATGTGCCGCTGGTCCAGGAGGCGGTGGCCGACCCCTCAATCGGGCAGCCGACCCTGGTGACCACGCTGCAGATCGGTTTGCCGACCGGTGTGGGCGTGACGGCGAGCGGCCCGACGGTCCGCGAGGGGGCGGCTCTGGCGCAGGCCGACCTGATCCAGGCGATCGAGGCGCGCACGACGGCGGGATCGGCCTCGCGTTCGGACCTGTCCAGCGGCAGCCTCCGATACCTGAGCACGCTGTCGCAACAGGCGTCCCTGCTGCTGCGCACGCTCGCCTTCACCGCGCCCGCCACGCCGGGGGCGGCGGTCCGGGTCACCGGTGCCGCGGTGGGCTCCTCCCTGCCGACGGCGCTGGTCATCGACACCACCGGGGCCGCAGGACCGCTGACCATCCAACTCGACACCGTGGCCTTCGCCGCGGTCATCGGTTCGGCGACGCTGACCGGCGGCGAGGGCAACCAGGTGGTGTATGGCGACGCCGGCAGCCAGTCGATCATCCTCGGCCCCGGCGACGATCTCCTGTCGGGCGGTGGCGGCAACGACACGGTGGCCAGCACGCTCGGCAACGACACGCTGTATGGCGACGGCGGCGACGACCTGATGCACGGGGGCGACGGCAACGACCTGATGGATGGCGGCGCCGAGAACGACACGATGGGCGGCGGGACCGGCAACGACACGATGGGTGGCGGCGGCGGCAACGACGTCCTGATCGGTGAAAGCGGCAACGACGCTCTGTTCGGCGGCACGGGCAACGACACCCTCTTCGGCGGCGACGGAGACGACACGCTGTTCGGCGAGGACGGCAACGACATCCTGTCGTTGGGAATGGGCAACGACATCGCCAGCGGGGGCGATGGCGATGACACGCTGTTCGGCGAGGATGGCGACGACACGCTGTTCGGCGGGGCCGGCGACGATGCGCTGGTCGGTGGGGCGGGGGACTACCTCCTGTTCCTCGACCAGGGGGCCGACACCGCGTGGGGTGGTGCCGGGGCGGACACCTTCGCCCTTGGAGGAGCGTCCGACGGATCGGTGGTGATGGATTTCTCCGCGGGCACCGACCGGCTGGCGCTCTTCGACTCCTCGCTCGATCTCAAAAGCGTGATCGCGTCGGCGAGGGTGGTGAACGGCAACACCGTGCTCGATCTGCGGCCGGGGGTGAGCGTCACCATCGTCGGACAGACCGGCGATGCCGCCCGGTGGTTCACTTGACGGGAAGGATGGGCCGACGTGCCCCCTCCTTCCGCGCCGTTGGCCGCGGTGACGGCGGTGCTATCGTTGGATATGGCTGCGCGCGTGCTGAGGCTTTTTCCGGGACCGCCCGAAGAGGTGGCGCTGGCCGGGCTTTATGTGGCCGATGCGCTGCACACCTTGGGCAGTGCCGCGGCGCCGTTCGTCTATGCGAGCTTCGTCGGCAGCCTCGACGGGCGCATCGCGTTGCAGGATGGCGACGCGAACCACCTTCCGGTCGAGATCACCAGCGAGAACGATTTCCGCCTGTTCCTCGAATTGCAGGCCCAGGCCGATTGCCTCGTCACGCACGGTGGCTATCTGCGCGACCTCGCGGCGGGCCGGCTGGACGACGTGCTGCAGATCGGGACGCGCGCCGTGGACCGCGACCTTGCGCGGTGGCGGCACGAGAACGGCCTGTCCGCCCAGCCCGCCATTGTGATCGCCAGCGCCAGCCTCGATTTTCCGATTCCGCAGTCGGTCATCCGGGAGAAGCAGCGCGTTCTGATCGCGACCGGTCGGCAGGCCCCGAGCGATCGGGTCGACGCGCTGCGCGCGTGCGGCCATCCGGTGATCGTCGTCGGCGACGGTGCGTCGGTGGAGGGGGCGCCGCTGGTCCGGGAACTCGGCAAACTCGGCTTTCGCAGCGTGTATCTGCTGACCGGCCCCCGCATGCTGTCCACCATGCTGCGGGACGGGATGCTGTCACGCCTCTATCTCACCATCGCGCACCGCGTGGTGGGTGGCGAGAGCTTTCACACCATGGCGACGGGACCACGGTTGGAGGGCGCCGGCCGTCTGCGTCTGTCCTCGCTGTACTACGACATCACGGCGCCGGATGGCGTGGGCCAATGGTTCGCACGGTTCGAGCCGTTGCCGCGTGGCCAAGGCAGTACGCAGGCATAGGCTTTGGTTTTGGTCATACGGCAATCTCCGAATGCGTGCTTGAGGTGGATTGCGTGATCGTCACACCATGATGACGCGTTTCTTCGGACAGACCAGCATGGACCCGACCCGATGACGAGGAATGGTGTTCCGGTTGCGTTGATCGCGCTTCTGATCGGTTGTGGCACGGCGCAGGCCGAGGATAGCTACCCCACCTATGCCCGCGTCGATTACGTCCTCGGCTGCATGCTGTCCAACGGCCAGGGACCGGACGTGGTGCGCAAATGCTCCTGCAGCATCGACGAGATCGCCGCGCATTTCCCCTACGACAGCTACGTGGCGGTGGAGACCGCGCGGGGCATGCAGGAGGCACCCGGCGAGCGCGCCGCGCTGATGCGCGACGTCGGGTGGATCAAGGACCTGCTGAACGAGTTCCGGCAGGCCCAGGTCGCCGCCGACCTGAAATGCTTCTGACGGGTCCGGCGGCGGCGCAGGCGACTTTCAGGAACCGGAATTGGCGCGAATTGGCCAGCTCTCCTGGAAAATCCGTCCGTTCGAATCCTCGGCGGTGACGTCCAGCGTCCCCTGCTCGTCCGGCACCAGCGAGAAATGGATGCTGGGGTCTTCGCTCAACGAGATGTCCGATTGCACGTCGAGCACCGGCGCCCCGTTGTAGCGGATGGCGACCGTCTTTACGTAATGGGCCGGGATGAAATAGTAGTTGAGTTGGTCGTACTGCATGCCGGTGTAGTTGGGGTGGCTGATCAGCAACTGCGCGGTCAGCGGCTTTCCGGCGACGATGCTGTCGGGCAGGTTCAGCTTCATCTTGCCCATGCGGGCGACGGCGAGCTGGGCGTTTTTCAGGGCCGGGGCGGAGCATCCCCCGGATGCCTTGACGAATTGCGTGGTGCGGAGCAGCCGCCCGTCGCCGGTCTCCGCGACGGCGGTGATGTTGGTGTAGGCGTTGACCCGGACGCGGGTGTCCACCGCCTGCGGGCTGTCTCCGTGGGCGAAGCGGAAGGTCGCGGCCATCGGCACGGGATTCTCATCGACGATGAGGTGGACCGCGGTCACCTGGACGCCGCTTCCCGGCGCCGTCACGATCCGGATGGGCACGACCGCCGCGTCGTTGGCCCGCTTCGGGGCCTCCAGGCTGAGGAGCGGGCCGGCATCCTCGACCGTGCGGCCCGCGAAATACATGTCGCGCAGCAGGTCCCAGCGTTCCTCCTGCGGCGAGGCCGCCAGAGCGCCCACGCTGCCCAGGCACAGCCAGGCGGCGCCCGACAGTGCGGCGCCCGACAACCTGCGGATGGTCCGGTGCGGTGTGGTCATGGTGTCATTCCCATTCCAGTTCGGCGAAGGCCGCCGTCACGTTGCGCGGGTTGTAGGACTCGAACAGGCGCCAGCGCGACGCCTCCTCGGCGGCGACCGTCTCGACCGCCTGCTGGATCGTGCCGTGGGCGGCCTGGACCTTGCGGACACCCTCGACGACCCGGCTCAGGTAGCGGCGCAGGTCCCCGGCCGCATCCGGCCAGGGGGCCGAGGGCGGGCCGTGTCCGGGAACGACGCGTGCCGCCGGTTCCACGGCCAGAGCGTCGAGGCTGCGCAGCCAGCCGAGGACGGAGCCGTCGATGGCCGGTGCCCGCTCCACGACCAGCAGGTCCCCGGTCCACAGAGTCTTCGTCTGCCGGTCGAGCACCGTCAGGTCATTGTCGGTGTGGGCCACCGGCCAGGCGACGAGGTCGAGCACGCGCCCTCCCAGATCGAGTTCCAGGCGGTCGGCGACCGCGATGGTCGGCGGGATGATCCGGACCTCCGCGGCGGCGACGGAACCGACCGCGGCGTCGAACGCCTGCCGGTAATGCTCCCCGCGCGCCGCAAGAGCTGCCTGTAGGTTGCGGTGGGCGACGAAATCGGGCCGGTCGGGCAGGAAGGCCACGTTTCCCAGAATGTGGTCCGGGTGCATGTGGGTGTTGACGACGTAGCGGATCGGCCGGTCGGTGCGGACGCGGATCGCCTCACGCAAGCGATGTCCAATAACCGGCGAGCCGCCGCTGTCGATCACGGCGACTGCGTCGTCCCCGACGACGAACCCGCAGTTGGCGATATCCCCGGCGTTGGTCGCGTCGGTTTCCTCGTGGCGGCCGGCGTGCACGAACACACCGGGGGCGACCTCGAACACGGGCAGGGGATCGGCCGGCGCCGGGGCCGCCCAGAGCAGCCAGACGAACAGCCAGACGCCGGCCAGCGCCGTGTGCGCGGACGGCTGGAGGAACGTGGCCGCAGCAGCCATCGTCCGGTCCTGCATTGTGTTCAATCGCGCGAGTATGAAGCCGCTTCGACGGGGGCGGCAACCGGGCAAAGGTGTTTGTGCGGCGCACCGTCGAAGGCAAGCCAGCCGACGCTGACGGCGGGGGCGAACCATCCCGTGCGCTCCCGCAAGGCTGGCGCCACTGGCAGATGCGCTTCGAAATCGCAGTAGGCCGCCCCCCGGCGTTCGGCCAGACGCCGCGCCAGGAACCGGCCAACCCCGGCGCCGACAAGCGGCGGAGTGTCGGCCATCGAGCCCCGCGACAGCACCTGATCGAGCGCGTCCTCGATCTGGCGGAGTTGGCGTTCCGCGAGATGGCCAGCGAGGCGGCGGGCCTTGAGCAACCCGGCCGGCTCCAGGTCGTCGCCGACCATCCGCAGCAGCCGCCGCGCGCTGGCGGCGACGCTCTGGTCGCGTCCGTCCGCCGTCGGGTGTTGATCGGCGTCCTCCGGCAGCGTACCGTTCAGGCGATGGACGTCGGCCATCGTCGCGAACAGCTCCGCCATCAATGCGCGCCGGCCTCCTCCATAGGGGACCGTGTGGGCCACCGCCATGACTGGGGTGCGCACAACGCCCGTGTAAACCAGCTCGCCGCTGTCCAGCCGCTCGGCATCGGAATAGCCGGCATGGAGCGGGCCGCCGCCGACGAGCGGAACGATGTCGGTCGTCGTGCTTCCGACATCCAGCAGGATGCCGTCTCCGCCCGCCGCGGCCACCAAGGCGGTGGCGTACCAGTTGGCGGAGGCCACCGCCTCCGCGCAATCGGGCAGGCCATCGACCGGCACCAGCCCGCGGGGGCCGGCGAAGACGCTGAGTGCCGCAGTGGGCAGGGCGGAGCGCATCGTGGCGACGATGCGGCGCACGCCGTCCGCGCGGTCGTCGAACAGGTCCGCCAACTCCCCGGTCATCGTCGCGGCGACGTGGCATGGCTTGCCCCAGCGGGCGACCACTGCTGCGGCGGCCTGCTCCAGGCGGTCGAGGCCCAACCATAGCGGACAGGGCCATTGGTCGAGGTCGCGGAGCGTTCCGGTTTCGTCGAATAGGGCGGCTTTCAGGTGCGCCCCGCCGATGTCCAATCCGATCAACGCGCCGCCGTCCATGGCTCACTTCTCCAGCGTCAGCAGAACCGGTTCGATGCGCCCCACTGGCTGCGGCGGGACCGGCGGGTCGCGCGCCAGATCCAGCACCGCGGCGGCGACGTTCAGCCCCGTTGCACGCCGCAGGCCAACCGAAGAGGTGGTGAGGCGCGGGTTGACCTCGATGATCGTCGGCTCGCCAGGACCGATAATGAGATCCACGCCCACGCAGCCGAACAGGCCGGGCAGCGCCGCCGCAACACTCTGCGCGAGATCGGTAAGGGCGGAGGACAGCGCCATCCCGCCGACGATCCCCCCGCCGTAGGAGAAGCGGCCGCCGGACAGCGAAACGCTCTGGCGGTTGGCGGTCAGCGGCCACGCTCGTCCATCGCGGCAGAGCATCGACAGGCTGGCCGGCGTGCCCGGTTGGAAGGGCTGCGCCACGAAACCGCTCCGGTCCGCCTCGTCCAGCCAGCCCCGCCAGTCAGCTTGGTCGCGGATCAGCCGGGTGTCGATGCAGCCGGCCCCGTCGTCGGGCTTGACGACCCAGGGATCGTTCCCCGGCGGCCCGTCCGCGGCGACGGCACCGACCCGCCAGACCGGGACGACGGGCAGGCCGGCCGCCGCCAGCACGGCCGCGGTCGCCGCCTTGCTAGACGCGACGGCCACCGCGTCGGCGCGGCTGTTGAGCAGGAGGCGCCCGCTGGCCTCGACCATGCGGCTGAAGCGCTCCAGCGCGCCGTCCGTTTCCGGGGCGATCGGCCAGACGCCATCCGCCTGCCGGGTGAGGTCCTCCCAAAGCGACCAGGACTCGCGCGGGTCGGTGATGGTTATGCTGCGCACGGGCGCCGTGAGCGGCGGAAGGCGGGCGTCGCGGGTGACCGTCACCTCCACCCCCGGCACTTCCAGCAGGTCGGTCAGCAGGGCGTGGAGCATCAGGTCGCCTTCGCGGGCGAGGCTGGCAGGGATGAGGGCATCCGGCGGCATGCCGCCGCCGGTCACAAACTCGACAACCAGGATGCGCATGCTGTCCGCCTCGATGCAGGCAAGGGAGTGCGAGATGGTCCAGGTTGTTCCGGTGATCGACCTCAGGGATGGCGGTGTGGTCCACGCCCGCCGTGGCGACCGTGGACGCTATCCGCCCCTGCGCTCCTCGCTGTGCGCCGGCAACGACCCGCTGGCGGTGGTCGGTGGTCTGCTTCGCCTGCATCCGTTCCGAGTGGTCTATGCCGCCGACCTCGACGCCATCCAGGGCACCGGCGACAACCGGCCGGCGCTGGCCCAGCTGAAAGCGGCTTTTCCGGACGTCGGGTTCTGGGTCGATGCCGGGTTCCGCAGCGCCGACGCCGTGCGCGGCTTCGTCGCGTCGGGGCTCGGCGACGCGGTGCTCGGCAGTGAGAGCCTGGACGGTCTCGCGCCGTTGGCCGCGTTGAAGGCCGATCCAACCTGGGAGCGGGTGATCCTCTCGCTCGATTTCCGCGACCGCTTCGTCGGGCCGCCGGACCTGCCGGACCGTCCCGACCTGTGGCCGCAGCGGATCATCGCCATGACCCTAGCCCGCGTCGGATCGGGCGAGGGGCCGGACTGGAACCGCCTCGCGGAGATCAGCCGGACCAAGCCGCAGGCCAGCCTGTTCGCCGCCGGCGGTGTGCGCAACGGCGACGACCTCCGTGACCTCGCGGCGCGCGGCAGCGCCGGCGCCCTGGTGGCGACGGCGCTGCACGACGGCCGCATCGGCGGCGCGGACCTGGCGGCCCTGTCCCGGTAAGCGGGTCACGCGGCGAAGGGATGCTTCACCTTGTCCTTCTGGTTCATCAGGTCCTGCGCGCTGGGGAAGCTGGCGACCGCGCGCTCGATGGCCTCCTTGGTGGCGCGGTAGTTGTAGTCCTGGATCTTGGCGTTGTCCTTGGCCTCCCAATGGATGAAGACGCCGACGCAGATGAAGATGTTGTCGATCTCGTCCTGCGGGATGGTGCCTTCCGACACGCAGTCGGCCACGGCCTTGGCGACGGCGTGCTGGGCGGGACCGAACATCTGCACGGCCTGCTCCGCGCCCTTGATGGTGACCTTGTTGAACAGGATCGTCGCCGGCTTGCACATCAGGTTGGGTGCGACGACCGCGAGAAGGGCGGTGAAGCCGTCCTTGTTGTTGGTCAGCGCGTTGCAGAAGGCCGTTTCCACGGCGCTGCCGCGCGGTCCCATGATCAGGTCGATGTGGGCGACCTCGTTCCCATCACCGACCAGCGACTCGCCGACGAGCACGCGGTTGATCTTCGTGGACTGTCCTCCCCACATCGGCATGTCCTCTCTCCCTAGCGTTGCCGGCGTTCTTCGTGGAGCGCGTCTTTTTGAAGAACGTCCGTTATGACGGGCGGCTGCGGGGATTGCATGAGCCAGAACGCAAGAAGGCAACCCACGACAATATCCGCGGTCGTTCCCGGGTTGACACCATTGTATTTGAGGTCCCGGTCCAGTTCCGCCAAGCGCGATCGCGTTAGCGTGAATGCACGATCCGGAGCCGTGTTTTCCCTCAATTCCGAAGCCCGTGCGCGTAACCATTCAGAACGCTCCCGCCCGTATTTTCGGATGACATGGCTGTCGGGCAGGGTGGCGAGGAATTCGACATAAATCATTTCCGTGGCCTGCTCGAACCCCGCCCCGGCGTCCAGCCATCGCCGCAGGCTCGGCACGCCGGTGTCGAAGACGTCCGCGAAGCCCGTCGCGTATTGCCGGGCGATGGTGTCGCGGTCCTGCGCCTCCCGCATGGCGTCGAGGAGAGTAACCCGCGCCGGGGCGTGCACGTCCGCCCCCTCCACGCGGCCCAGCCCGGCGGGTTCGGCCAGCGCGATCGCCTGGAAGGCCAACTCTGCGTCCGCCACCGTCAGGCTGGCGAGGACATGGCGCAACCGGTCGCGCAAGGGGGTGTCGCCGGTCGTCAACGCGGCCTGGGCCAGTGGTGCGGCCAGCAGCAGGATGCCGAGGTTGGTGTTGCAGCCGACGGCCGCGCGTGTGGCATGGACGGCGGCGTGCAGCCGCTCCCCGACGCTCAGCCCCGGCCGCGCGAGGATGGGCGCGGTCGCCTCGGCGCTGGCGAGGAATTGGGCGACGGTCATGCCGTGTCCTTCGGCATGGATGTGGACGTTTCCGGGCTTCAGCGCGCGCAGCTCCAGGTGGCAGGCGGCGCGGTAGGCGCCGGCCACTCCGGACGCCGGATCGGGTGGAATCGACACCCAGGCGATCATGCGCCGATGCGCTCCACGAAGTCGGTGGCCAGGGCGTCGGCGATGTCCACCGCGCTGACCCGCTGCAACCCTTGCCACGCCGGCATGCTGTTGATCTCCAGAACCAGCCAGCGATCCGCATGGTCCTGGATCAGGTCGACGCCGGCATAGCTTGCGCCGACAACCGCGGCGGCGCGGACGGCGAGCGCGGCGGGTTCGTCGTCGGCGGGAGCGGCCTCGCACGCCGCTCCCTGATGGACGTTGGTGATCCAACTCCGCCCATGCCGGGTCATCGCGGCAATCGCCCGACCGCCCACCACGAAGACACGGCGGTCCCGCCACGCGCCCTCGCTGCGCGGCGGTATGAAGGGCTGGAGGTAGTAGACGCCGCCGACCGCTTCGGTGTCGGGCAACGCCTCTGGACCGTCCAACCGTTGCAGGCCGCGCCCCTGTGCGCCGAACAGTGGTTTCAGCACCTGACCGGGCGCATGGTCGAGGAGGCGCCGGGCCGGCTCGGCCTCCTGCACGGCGAGGGCCGGCGGGGTGGGCAGCCCGGCGCGGGCCAGCAGGAAGCTGGTCATGCTCTTGTCCACGCAACGCTCGATCGCCCGCGCGTCGTTGCAGACCGGCACGCCGAGGTCGCGCAGCGCGTGGAGCACGCCCAGGCGCAGCGTCACCTGCTCGAAGCTGCCTTGGCCGACCGCGCGGACGAACACGCCCGCCGGCAACGTGTCTTCGAATCCGGGGATCAGCAGGCCCGTCGCCGTGTGACCGACGGCGATCCCGCAGCGCCGCGGCGAGACGCAGCGGCAGGGCAGGCCGCGCGCCTCGATGGCCCGGACCAGCCGCGGCGTGTGCCAGTCGGGCCGTTCGGTGAGGATCAGGGCGGCGCGCTCACCGGACATCGCGGAACGAGCGCTCCACGAGGTCCGGCGCCAGGGTTCCGCCGTGAAAGCTGCGCCCGCTGTCCAGGGCGGTGACGGTCACGCGCGCCGGGCTGAACAGCATGGAATCGATGGCGTAGAAGTCCCCTTTCGCCGCCGCGAAGACCTCCGCGAAGGGGCGTCCATGGTCGCGGGAGGAGGACGAGGGCAGGCGGTGCGCCAGATCCTCCGCCTCGTCGTCCGGGCCGGTGACGTGCAGATGGACCGTGCCGCCATAGAGGATCGCGTCGTTGGTGCGGCCCATCGCGGTGAGGAATTTGCCGCCGGGCGGGGGAAGCGGCGCCATGCCGATGCCGTCGACGACGCGATCGAGCGGAAAGCCGAGGGCGTGCAGCTTGTGCAGGGCGACCTCCAGCACGCGGGCGACGACCTGGGTGGTCCCGGCGAGGCTCTGGGTCGGGGTGAGGACCAGCGTCAGCCGGTCCGCGGCGATGCCGCAGGTGTCGGCGATGTGGGCGATCAGTTCGGCGGGCGGCACCGCCGTCGCCTCCATGACGAAGGCCGCCGCGTCGGCGGTGTCGCGATAGGCCAGCTCGTCGAACAGCGCCTCCTGCCGGGCCAGCGCGCGGCCGGGGCCGGAGCCCAGCGCGAAAAAGGCGCCCTTGCCGCTGCCGTGGCTGAGGCTCCAGCCGGCATATTGGCTGCCGAGACAGGCCAGGACCGGCTGTGCGCTGTGGACGGTGACGCCGAATGGCCAGGGCGGCGGCCCCGGCACCGGGCCAAGCGTGACGCGGCCAAGGCCGCCCATGCACAGTTCGGCGATGCGGCGTCCGGCCTCCAGCCCGCCGGAATGGCCGATCCCGGCATCAATGACGCAGGCCCCGCCGACCCTCTCGACGCCGAGGCGAAGCACCGGGGCATCGGCCACCAGCCGTTCGACCAACGGCGCCGACAGCGCGGCGAGGCTCGGGCGTGGATCGGACGGCGTTTCCGTGGTCATCACTGCATCTCCATCGCGTTCAGGGCCGCCAGTTCGCGTTGCCGCCGCTCGGCGTGGCGTCGCGCTGCGGTGGCGCTGGGCCCGTCGCCGAACACCGTGCAGACCGGCTCGCCGCCCCCGATGATGGTTGGCGCCGCCGGCCGGTCGGCGGTCCAGGTCGGCCAGTGCCGACCGGTCTCGATCCGTGTGGCAGCGTCGACGTAGCACACCGCCGCCGCCCGGCACCTCGACAACGTCGGCAGGCGGTCGGGCAGGCACCCGGCGCAGGCGTCTAGGTGGAGGCCAAGCAAGGGCGGCATTGGGGAACGGTCAAAGACGTCCAGCGTCGCGCCCGGTCGCGGGTTGATCTCCAACAGATGAAAGTCCGAGCCAGTCACCAGGAAATCGGCGCTGTTCAATCCGACCAGTTCGAACGCCGCCGCGATGCGGCCGATCATGGCGGGCAAGGTCCGGGTCCAGCGCTCCGGACAGCGCCAGGGTCCGGCGGCACCGCCGTAGCGGTAGGGGCTTGCCGCGGTCGGCGCGGTCCACTGCCGGCTCAAGCCGACGATGACCGCGCGGTCGCCGTTCGCGAGAAAGAGGACCGACAGGGCATGACCGGCAATGCGACGCTGGATGTACCAGCCCGGCTTGGCTTTCCCGTCCGTCGCTGGGGTGATGTGCGCGCCGCCGCTGCCGCCGATCCGTTTCCGCAGATGGTCGCCGGGCGATCCGTCCCAGGCCGGCGCGACCGGAGGGTGGGAGATACCGAGCCGATCCAGGGTCGCGGCGAAGCGGAACGGGTCCTTGACGCGCGCCACCACCTCGGGCCGGTTGCCCATCAGCGGGCGATCCTCCGCGAGGCGCGCCAGCAGCGCCGGATCGTCTTCGAAGCCGGCACCGTAGACCAGCGGCACGCCTTGCAGCTCCGCCCGCGCCAGAGCCTCCCGAAGGGCTCCGAACTCCAGACGCAGACCTTCGGTGGGCAGACGCAGGCAGGGCTCGGCAAGCTGTCTGGTGTCGAGATCGGCGAACAGATCGATGGACGCCGGCCGCCGGCCGGCGCGGCGGGCGGCGGCGGCGAGCGCCCGCGCCGACAGGGCCGCAACGACGATGTCTGGACCCTCCGTCACCGTGTCAGCCGGCGATCTGGCGGGCGGCGTCGTAGGCATCGCAGAAATCCAGATACTCCGCCGACTTCGCCGCGGCGAGGCGGGTCAGCAGGGCGTGCTGCACCCGGAACTTGACCGCGCCGACCGCCAGCGCACCGACGCCGACGCCGCGGCCGCCGGGAAGCGGTGTGCCGTTGTCCTTGGGGCCGACCCCTTCGATCCCGGACGGCGGAACCGCATTGATGTCCGCCGCGACCAGCAGGCGCCCCGCCGCGGCGAGGTTGCGCGCCGACAGGATCTGCATGCCGGCCCGCCCGCAGCCGAACACCACCTCGGCATCAGCGAGCAGCGCCTCCCGCGCCGCGTCGTCGGGTGCGTCGGCGCAGGCGAGTTCCACCCCGAAGCGCCGCCGGAACTCGGCGGCCTTCGGCTCGACGCCCGACAGGCCGCGGTGGCTGACCAGTGTGACGCGCGCGCCGGCGAGGGCTGCGATCACGGCGGCGATTCCGCCGACCACGCCGGTTGCGCCGAACACCTTGAGGGTCAGCCCCTTGATCCCGTCCGGATGGCTGCGGCGCAGGGCGCGCTCGACGACGGCGACCATGGCGCCGGCCGTCGTGAAGGCGCCCGACGGATCGACCATGACCGAGATGGTGAAGGGCGCGAACATGGCCTTGCGGGCGGCGTCCATCATGTCGAGCGCCAGGACCGCGTCGCGCCCGCCGATGAACAGCCCGGTGCGCGCCGCGTTCGCCGGATCGCGGGAGAACATCGCGTCCTGGGTGATGCCGGTGACCTCGTCCAGCGCGACGCCGGTGTAGGGGAACAGCGGCCCCATGCCGGCGTCCGCCGCCATGTTGACGTCGAAGGCGCTGACGTGCTTCAGCGGCGTCAGCATGTGCAGAACATAGGGTGCGGCCATCGCGCGCCTCCCGCTTGGCTCGGGTGTGTGGGGTCAGGAGGCCCGCAGCACCACCCGGTCGATGGTGGATTCCAGCGTCGCGCCGTCGTTGCGGCCACGGGCCAGATGGAAGTCCAGCGCGGAGCCTGCCCAGCGGCGCCGCGCCTCCGCCAGCAGGGCCTCGGCCCGCCGGGCGTCGCCGACGATGGCGAAGCCGGTCGGCCCCCAGGACGTCTGTCCCACGCCGGGAATGCCCTCGGTCTCCAGCCACGCTAGCGCCTCGGCGACCAGGGGGCTGGTGAAGCGCCCGCCTTGGACCGGGGCGAAATGGTCGCCCACGGTGCGTTGCAGCTCGCCCACCGCCTGCCCGAAACGGTCGGCGTCGCCCTCGATCAGCGCCGGAAGCGCCGCCATGACGATCAGGCGGCAGAGATGCCCGGCCCGCTCCGCCGGAAAGGGCGGCAGCGCCTTGAATGCCTGCAACTCGGCGGTGCCGTGCAGCCCCTGGCCGTCGCGGTGCAGGATCAGCAGGACCCGCCAGGACTCCGGAAATGGCAGGCGCGCGACGATGGGCGGCGGCGCGTCGTCCGGCCCGCGGCCACCGTCCAGGATGACGCCGCCGTTCTCGAAGGCGCCGATCCCGATGCCCGAACGGGCGCCGCGCTCCAGCTCCGCGGCGAGGCGGCGCACCGTCGAAGGACGCCCGTGCAGATGCGCAAGCGCGGTGCCGACCGCCAAGCCGAGTTGGGTGCCGGACCCCAGCCCGACATGCTCGGGAATGGCCTCCTCCACCGTCAGTTCGGCGCAGGCCGGCCAGCGGAAACGGTCGCAGACCGCCCGCGCGGCCTTCAGCGCGCGCTCCGCCGATGGGCCGCTTGCGCTGAGGTGGTCGGAGGGTCGCGCTTGCAGCGTCGTCGCCATCCCGTCGAGCGTCAGGCCCAAACTGCCGAAACGGCGGCCCAGACCGCCGTTCATGTCGAGAAACCCCAAATGCAACCGCGCGGGCGCCGTGACCCGCACCTCCCTGATTTCATCGACGCCGAGTGGCATGAGGACCTCACTCGCTTAAGGAAAGTTGCGTCGTTCTTTTAGTCATGATAATCTTTCGTTAAAGAAAGACCCCGATCCAATAGTATATACCTCTTCGGGGTGAGGACTGTTCGGTCACTTCGGGGAGGAAGACATGACCGCGGTTCAGGAAACCACCTATTCCGATACGGAAATCGCTGAGCGACTGCAGAAAATATTGCCGAGGTGGCGGTTCGAGGACGGCTGGATTCGGCGCAAGTACAAGACGAACAGTTGGAAGGGCACCCTGATGGTGATCAACACGGTCGGCCATCTGGCCGAGGCCGCGTGGCACCACCCGGACCTCACCGCCTCCTACGCCTGGGTCGAGGTGCGGCTGAAGACTCATTCGGCCAAGGGCATCACCGACAAGGATTTCGACCTCGCCCGCAAGATCGAGGAGGTCATCCAGTGGCAGCCCGCCCGTGATGGCGGCGCCCTGGAGGGCACGCCCCGCGACGACCCGCGCTTCGCCTACATCAAGTACGACTGACGGCATGGCGAGCGACCGGCCAATCTCTCCCGTCGCGCGACCCGTCGTCCATCGCGACGTCGTGTGCCCGTTCTGCGGCCTCGGCTGCGACGACCTGACCGTCGAGGAGGAACCGCCGTCGACGCTGGCGGTGCGCTCCACCGACTGCCCGGTGGCGCGCGAGCGCTTTTCCCGCACGCCGCCGGCAGAAGCGCCGCGCGTCGCGGGCGTCCCGGTTCCGCTGATGGAGGCGGTGGAGGCCGCCGCGGCGGTGCTGGCGGCAGCGCAAGCGCCCCTGGTCGCCGGTCTCGGCACCGACGTCGATGGCGCGCGGGCCGCCCTGTCGCTCGCCGAACGGCTGGGGGCGGTGGTCGATCACGTGCTGTCCGACGGGCTGTACCGAAATCTGGCGGTGCTCCAGCGCACGGGCTGGATCGCCACCACCCTGGCCGAACTGCGCAACCGCTGCGACCTGCTGGTGGTGGCCGGACCGGACCCGGCGGCGCTGCATCCCCGCCTCTTCGAGCGCTGGGTGGCGCCCACACCGGCCTTCCAATCACCGCCATCGCGGGAGGTGGTGTTCCTGTGCGGCGAGCCGCTGGATAGCACTCTGGCGGCACTTACCAACCTTCCTGTCACCATTTTGCCTGGGGACCCGGCGCGGGTCGGGGACGTGGTGGCGGCGCTGGCCGCGGCCTTGGCCGAGCCGTCCCGTGTTTCGGGAGCCGCCGGCATCGCGGCCGGCGACATCGCCGCCCTGGCGGAGCGGCTGCGCAAGGCGCGCTACGCCGTCGTGGCCTGGGCCGCCGCTGCTTTTGCAAGCCCGCACGCCGACCTGACGGTGGAACGGCTGGTCGGTCTTGTGCGCGACGCGAACCGGCACACCCGCTGCGCCGGTCTGCCGCTGGCCGGGTACGACAATGTGGTCGGGGTCAATCAGGTCTGCACGTGGCACTTCGGCGTGCCGCTGCGCACGTCGCTGGCCAGAGGGGCGCCGCTGCACGATCCCCACCGCTTCGCCTGGATGCGCTATGCGGAGGTGGCGGACACCGTCGTCTGGGTGTCCGCCTTCCGGCCGGAGGTGCCGGCCTTTTCCGCGGGGCAGACCGTCATTGCGTTGGCCCCGCCGGGAACGGCCTTTGCCGACGAGCCGGCGGTGTTCATCCCCGTCGGCACGCCGGGCATCGACCATGCGGCCCACGTCTTCCGCAGCGACACGGTGGTCGCCCTGCGCGCGCGGGGCCTGATCGACCGTGGCTTGCCGGACGCCGCGACCGTGCTGAAGGCCATCGCCGCCGCCCTGCCACAGGAGGCGCCCACATGCTGACGAAGCTCGCCGGGGCGCGCCTTTACGACCCGGCCAACGGGCGCGACGGAGCGGTGGGCGACCTGTTCGTCCGGGATGGGCGGATCGTTGCCGATCCCGGCCCCGGCGCCGCACCGGACGAGGTCCACGACCTGTCCGGGCGGGTCGTGATGGCCGGCGCCATCGACATCCACAGCCACATCGCCGGGGGAAAGGTCAACATCGCGCGCCTGTTGATGGCGGAGGAGCACCGCGCGGCGGCGCAGGAGCCTTGCGGATGCGTCGGCCTTGCCACCCCGTCCACCCACGCCACCGGCTGCCGCTACGCCCAGATGGGCTACACGGCGGCCTTCGAGCCGGCGATGCTGCCCAGCAACGCCCGCCACGCGCATCTGGAGATGGCGGACATCCCGCTGATCGACACCGGCGGCTATCTGGTGCTGGGCAACGACGACCTGCTGCTGGAGCTTCTCGCCTCCGGCGCCGGGGAGGAGGCGGTGGCCGATTACGTCGGCTTCATGCTGAACGCCACGCGCAGCCTCGCGGTCAAGGCGGTGAATCCCGGCGGCATCAACGCCTTCAAGTACAACCAGCGCCGCCTCGACGTGGACGAGAACGGCCCGTTCCACGCCATCACGCCGCGCCGCATCCTCACCTCCCTGGCGGGGGCGGTGCAGCGGCTGGGGATTCCGCACCCGCTGCATCTGCATGGCTTCAACCTCGGCGTTCCCGGCAATGTCGAGGCGACGCTCGACAGCATCGCGGCGGTCGATGGTCTGCGGCTTCACCTCACCCACGTCCAGTTCCACGCCTACGGCGCGGAGGGCGACCGGAAATTCTCCTCCTCCGCCGCGCGCGTGGCCGAGGCGGTCAACCGCCGGCCCAACATCTCGGTGGACGTCGGGCAGATCATGTTCGGCCAGACGGTGACGGCCTCGGCCGACACCATGGCGCAGATGAACAACGCCGGGCTCGCCCACCCGAAGAAATGGGTGATGATGGACATCGAATGCGACGCGGGCTGCGGCGTCGTGCCTTTCCGCTACCGCGACAAGGTCTTCGTCAACGCGCTGCAATGGGCGATCGGGCTGGAGCTGTTCCTGCTGATCGAGGATCCCTGGCGCGTCTTCCTCACCACCGACCACCCGAACGGCGCGCCCTTCACCAGCTATCCCGAGCTGATCCGACTGCTGATGGACCGCGATCACCGCCTCGCCCGGATGGCGGAGCTGCACCCGGCGTTGCCGGAACACACCATCCTGGGGTCGCTGACGCGTGAGTATTCGCTGGGCGAGATCGCCACCATGACCCGCGCCGCGCCGGCGCGCATCCTGGGCCTGACCGACCGCGGCCATCTCGGGCCGGGGGCGGTCGCCGACATCACCGTCTACACCGACCGGCCGGACCGCCGCGCCATGTTCGAGAAACCCGACCTCGTCTTCAAGGATGGCCGGCTGATCGTCCGCGACGGCGTGGTGGTGGCGGTCCTCCAGGGGCGCACGCATGTGGTCGAGCCGGCCTACGACCCGACGATCGAGTCCTGGATGGCGCGCCGCTTCGACGAGCGCATGGGCCAGCGGCTGACGCATTTCCGCATCGCGGAGGAAGAAATCCGAGGCGGCACCGGCCTCGTCCGCCACGCCTGTCTTCCGGGGGCGTTCTGATGCGGCTCAACGGCGTCCACATCGAGGACACCTTTGCCGAGGCCTTTCCCATGCTCGGCACGCGGCTGGTGATCACCGCCGACACGCCGGACTGGGTCCAGGCGGCGGTGGTCAGCCTGACGGGCTTCGCCACCTCGGTCATCGCCTGCGGCTGCGAGGCGGCGCTGGAACGCGTGTTGCCATCCGATGAAACCCCGGACTCCCGGCCCGGCGCCGCGGTTCTGCTGTTCGCCATGTCCAAGGCGGAACTGGCGAAGCAGGTGGCGCGCCGCGTCGGGCAGTGTGTCATGACCTGCCCCGGGACGGCCTGCTACGCGGGGCTGCTGGACGGGCCGACAATCCCGCTCGGCAACGCGCTGCGCTATTTCGGCGACGGCTGGCAGATCGCCAAGCGGGTCGGGTCCCGCCGCTATTGGCGCATCCCGGTCATGGACGGCGAATTCCTGTGCGAGGCGGCCACCTCGGCGGTCGACGGCGTCGGCGGCGGCAACTTCATCATCCTGGCGGCGGACTGCCGCGCCGGACTGGCAGCGGCGCAGGCCGCGGTCCTGGCGATCCGCCAACTGCCGGGGGCGATCCTGCCCTTTCCCGGCGGGGTGGTCCGCTCCGGCTCCAAGATCGGCGGCAAGTACAAGGGGATGATCGCCTCCACCAACACCGCCTTCTGCCCGACCCTGCGGGCGGCGGTGCCGGCGTCTCTGGTGCCGGAGGGGGTGGAATCCATCCTCGAACTGGTCATCGACGGGGTGAGCGAAGCGGCGGTCGCCGCCGCCATGCGCGCGGGCATCGCCGCGGTGGCGGACCTCGGCGCCGAGGGCGGGGTGGTATCGGTCACCGCCGGCAATTACGGCGGCAAGCTCGGCCGCTACCAGTTCCGCCTGCACGAGGTGATGGCATGAGCGGCATCATCCTCACCACGCGCGATCCTTCCGGTCCGCCCATCGACATGACGGGCGTGCTGCCGGAGCGGCTGGCCGCTGGCGGACGGGAGGCGCTGGCCGGGCTGACGCTGCTCCGCGGTCGGGAGCGCCATCGGCTGGACACGCTGTTCACGCTGGAGGACGGCGGCCATCCCGGTAGCTTGGTCCTACGACCCGGTGGTGCGGTGCTCGACGGGGTGGGGACCGGCATGAGCACTGGAGAGATTCGGGTCGAGGGGGATTGCGGCGCCTACGCCGGCAGCGCCATGAGCGGTGGCACGCTGACCATTGAAGGAAACTGCGGCGCCTTCGTCGCCGCCGAAATGTCCGGCGGACGCCTGCGCGTCGCGGGCGATGCCGGCGATTTCCTGGGGGCACCGCTGGCCGGCGGCACGCGCGGCATGAGCGGCGGCACCGTCGTCGTCATGGGCAACGCCGGCGAGCGGGTCGGCGAGCGGATGCGCCGTGGACTGATCGCCGTCCACGGCCGGGTGGGGAGCCTGTGCGGCGCCCGGATGATCGCCGGGACCATCGTCGTCGGCACCGGTTGCGGACCCGATGCGGGGCAGGCCATGCGCCGCGGCTCCATCCTGTTGCAGCGAGCCCTGGAGTCTGTTCCGTCCGGTTTCGTCGACGGCGGCATGAACGACTGGCTGTTTCTGGACCTGATGCGGAAGGAGCTGATCGATGGCGGGGCATGGCCCAGTGGATTTCCAACCGCCGGAACCCGTGCCCGGCGCCTTATCGGCGACCGGACGGCCGGGGGAATCGGAGAGGTGCTTATCCTTGCAGAAGCGTAGCGGGCGGCCTCCCGTGAGCCGGGCCGCCGCCCTTCTGACCGTCGCCGCGGTGCTCCTGTTCGGGGACCCGGCGTGGGGCGCCGATCCGCTGGTGGTCCGCATCGGCTATCTGACCCGCGCGGAGGAGCCGCGGATTCCCCAGACCTTCCTCGAACCGGTGTCGGAGGACGAGGGCGTCCAGGGCGCCCGCCTCGCCATCGCCGACAACAACACGACGGGGCGGTTCCTCAACCAGCGCTTCGATCTGGTCGAGGTGACCGTGCCGGAGGACGGGCGCGTCGAGGACGCCGTGCGCGACCTCGCCGGGCAGGGCGTGCGCCTGCTCGTCGCCGACCTGAGGGAGGACGCGCTTCTCGCCGCGGCGGCGGCGCCCGAGGCGGGCGACATGCTGATCTTCAACACCCGCGCCCCGGACGACGACCTGCGCAACGAGCGCTGCCGCGCCAATCTGCTGCATGTGACGCCCAGCCGGCGGATGCAGGCCGACGCGCTGGCCCAGTATCTCGCGTCGCGGAAATGGATGAACTGGCTGCTGGTGGTCGGGCGGACGCCGGAGGACGCCGCCTACGCCGACGCGATCCGCGCCGCCGCCAAGCGCTACCGCGCCAAGATCGTCGAGGAAAAGCGCTGGACCTTCGAGGACGCGAACCGCCGCGTCGACACCGGCCACGTCACCGTCCAGTCAGAAATCCTCACCTTCACCCAGGGCACCGAGCACGACGTGCTGGTCGTCGCCGACGAGGCGGACGGGTTCGGCGAATATCTGCTCTACCAGACGTGGCTGCCCCGCCCGGTCGTCGGCACCCATGGGCTCGTCCCGACGGCGTGGTCGCGCGTGCATGAGCAGTGGGGGGCGACACAGATTCACAGCCGCTTCGAACGGCAGGCCGGGCGCTGGATGCGTCCGCGCGACTACACCGCCTGGATGGCCGTCCGTGCGGTGGGGGAGGCGGCGACGCGCACCAAGTCCGCCGACCCCGCGGCGCTTGCCGCCTTCGTGCGCGGCCCGGATTTCGCCCTGCCGGCCTTCAAGGGGCAGGGGCTGACCTTCCGCGACTGGGACGGGCAGCTTCGGCAGCCGGTGCTGCTGGCCGGGCCGCGGGTGCTCGTCTCGGTGTCGCCGCAGCCGGGCTACCTGCACCAGTTCTCGGAACTCGACACGCTCGGCGACGATCGCCCGGAAAGCCGGTGCCGCAACCGCTGAGAAAAGCCCCGGCAGGGGGCAACCATGGGAGGGAACGTCATGTCGTTAACCGGAGGAGCCGCCCGGATCGGCGCTTTAGCGCTGCTGGGCTTCGCCGTTGCCCAGCCCGCGCAGGCGGACACCATCTTCGTGTCGAACGAGAAGAGCAACACCGTATCGGTTGTGGACGGCGGCAAGCTGCAGGTGGTCGCCACGATCAAGGTCGGCCGCCGGCCGCGCGGCATCACCTTCAACGAGGACATGACGCGGATCTTCGTCTGCGTCGGCGACGACAATCGGATCGATGTCATCGACGTGGCGACCCAGAAGGTGGTCGACCGGCTGCCGTCGGGCCCGGATCCGGAGCTGTTCGTCCTCGACCCGCAGGGGCATCGGCTCTACGTCGCCAACGAGGACGACAACATGGTCTCGGTGGTCGACATCGCGAGCAAGAAGATCATCGGCGAGATCCAGGTGGGGGTGGAGCCGGAGGGCATGGGGGTCAGCCCGGACGGCAAGATTCTGGTGAACACGTCCGAAACGACGAACATGGCCCATTTCATCGACACGGAGTCGCACAAGATCATCGACAACGTGCTGGTCGATGCGCGCCCGCGCGTCGCCCAGTTCACCGGGGACGGGCGGTTCGTCTGGGTGTCGTCGGAGGTCGGCGGGACAGTCAGCGTCATCGACGCGGCCTCGCGCAAGCTCGTCCACAAGATCAGCTTCGCGGTCCAGGGCGTGCCGCGCGAATCCATCCAGCCGGTCGGCATTCAGCTGACCAGCGACGGGCAGCGGGCCTTCGTTGCCCTCGGCCCGGCCAACCGGGTCGCCGAGATCGACGCCAAGACCTACGAGGTGAAGCGCTACCATCTCGTCGGCCAACGAGTCTGGAACCTGGCATTGTCGCCGGACGAGAAACGCCTCTACACGACGAACGGCGTCAGCAACGACATGTCGGTGATGGACCTGGAGCGCGGCCGGGTCGTGAAGTCGATCTCGGTCGGCGGCGCGCCTTGGGGCGTGATCGTCAAGCCGTGACCTTATAGCCCTCTCCCCTCTGGGGAGAGGGGATTTCACACACGATTGCTCCCGGCGATGGAGACGACATGGATTGCTTCGAAACGGCGCCAACCGACCCGCGAGCCCGTTCCGGTGACGCCGCGGCGGAACCGGTCCTGGCGGTCGAGGGGCTGAGCCACAGCTTCGGATCGCGGGCGGCGCTGGACGGCGTGTCGTTCGGCATCCCCGCGGGGCGGTTCACCGTGCTGCTGGGGCTCAACGGCGCCGGGAAGACGACACTCTTTTCGCTGATCACGCGGCTCTACAACACCCGCCGGGGGAGCATCCGCGTCTTCGGCGCCGACATGCGCCGGCACCCGGCCCAGGCGCTGGCGCGCATCGGCGTGGTGTTCCAGCAGCCGACGCTCGACCCGGACCTGACCGTCATCCAGAACCTGCGCTACCACGGCGGGCTTCACGGGCTGGCGCCCGCCGACATCGAAGCGCGGGCGGGCGAGGAGCTGGCCCGCATCGGTCTGGCCGAGCGCGCCGACGAGCGCGTGCGCACCCTGTCCGGCGGCCAGCGGCGGCGGGTGGAGATCGCCCGTGCTCTGCTCCATCGCCCCAGCCTGCTGCTGCTGGACGAGCCGACCGTCGGGCTCGACATCGCGCTGCGCCGGCAGGTCCTCGACCATGTGCACGACCTCTGCCGGGAGCGTGGGCTGGCCGTGCTCTGGGCGACCCACCTGATCGACGAGGCGCGCGACGGTGACGGCGTCGTGGTGCTGCACCGCGGGCGCGTGCTGGCTGCCGGGCTGGTGGAGGCGGTGTGCGCCGCCACCGGTGCCGCGACCCTGGGCGACGCCTTCGCCCGGCTGACGGAGACGGGGGGGAGGGAATGAACGCGACGCTCCGCTGGCGCTGCCTGCGCGCGGTGATCGTTCGCGAGGGGTTGCGCTTCGTGCACCAGCGCGAGCGGTTCTTCGCCGCGCTGGTGCGGCCGCTGGTCTGGCTGGCCATCTTCGCGGTGGGCTTCCGCGCGGTGCTCGGCCTGTCGATCATCCCGCCCTACGAGACCTACATCCTCTACGAGGATTACGTGACTCCGGGGCTGGTGGCGATGATCCAGCTCTTCAACGGGATGCAGAGTTCGCTGTCCATGGTCTACGACCGCGAGATGGGCAGCATGAAGACCCTGCTGGTCAGCCCGCTGCCGCGCTGGTACCTGCTGGTCTGCAAGCTGCTGGCCGGCGTCCTGGTGTCGATCGCCCAGGTCTATGTCTTCCTCGCCATCGCCTGGTTCTGGGGCGTCCAGCCGCCGGAACTCGGCTATCTCGCCGTGCTGCCGGCCCTGGTGCTGAGCGGGCTGATGCTGGGCGCGCTCGGTCTCCTGCTGTCCTCCTTCATCCGGCAGCTGGAGAATTTCGCGGGCGTGATGAACTTCGTCATCTTCCCGATGTTCTTCGCCTCCTCCGCGCTCTACCCGCTGTGGCGCATCCGCGAGGGCAGCCCGACGCTCGCCTGGATCGCCGGGATCAACCCCTTCACGCAGGCGGTCGAACTGATCCGCTTCGCGCTGTACCTGCAATTCAACGGCACGGCGTTCCTGGCTGTCACCGCGTGCCTTGCGCTGTTCCTGGGCGGAGCGATCCTCGCCTACGATCCTGGACGCGGTTTCTGGGCCCGCCGCGGCGGCCCGGCGGAACAGGGGTGATAAGACGGGCGGAACCGCCCCCGGCGACCTCCGGTTGATGGAGCAGACGACCGTCCGGTCATCCCGCCGGGCGGGCTCGGGTGGAGGAAACGTCATGACGGGACATTCCGACAAGGCTCAGGACCAGCCGCGCGGCGAGAAGAGCGTTCTCGGCAGCGAGCAGGAATTCAAGAAGGACCAACCGCAGGACGCCGGCCGGGAGGAGCGGGCGAAGGAGGACATCGGCCGCATGGGCGAAGCGTCACGCCGGAACCGCAGCACGAAGGACGCGGGTTGAGGGCGCCAGATCTTCCAACATCATCCCGGAGGACAGGTCCATGAAACATGTTCACATCCTGGCCGGTGCATCCGCGCTGGCCTTCGCCGCGATCGTGGCGGCGGTTCCGGCGTCGGCCCAGACCACGGGCGGCGCGATGCCTCAAGGTTCCGGAAGCCAAGGCTCCAGCCCATCGACCGGCGCTCTGCCGGACAACTCTCTGGCCGGGCAGCGGCAGGGCACCGTCGGCGGCGAGGTCACCCAAGGCGGCGGGCAAAGCGGCACGTCCGGCTCCACAACGCCCGATTCTTCGGCGTCCGGTGCGTCGGGCGGTTCCACGAGCGGCACCGGCGCTCTGCCGGACAACTCCCTGGCCGGACAGCGGCAGGGAACCATCGGTGGTGGCTCGGTGTCGCAGGGCGGCAATGCCACCTCCCAGCCGCCGAAGCAGGGTTCCGGGCAGTAGCGGGTCGCGCGTTCAACCGGTGAGAGGCTGTTCCGGGACGGCGCCGCGGACCGTGGCCAGCGCGGCCGGGTCCAACGCGCCGCCCCGGTCGGCACCGGAGCACAGTGCGGTGCGGAAACCGAGATAATCGGGCGCGAGCGGCAGCAAATTCGGAATGTCGTCCAGGCGCAGTGAACCGGCGAGCCCGGTGAGCAGGCCGTGGCTGTGTGCCTGTGCCAGGAAGCGCGCCAACTCGTCCTTCGTCGTGTGCCGCAGCAGCCCGCCGGAGCCTTTTCCCGCGGTGTCGAGCATGGCTCCGGCGAAGCCCGCTCTCGCGATGTCGGGAAGCAAGGTGCCGAGGTCGGCCCAAAGATCGGCGAACAGCACGGCGACGATGCGGGCGCCACGCCGGGCCTCCGGCGCCAGTGCCGCCACGCAGCCCGCCGGATCGCCGGACGGGAACAGGCCGATCTTCACGTAATCGACGCCGCAGGCCCAGGTTTCGGACACCCGCCCCGCCACGATTATGGGGTCCATTGGCAGGTCGCCCACCGTGGCGCTCAGCGGCGCACGGACGGGCCGTTGGCGAGTCGCATCGACGGCGCGGACAATGCCGTCCAGCGGCCATGCCCCGAGCGCACCCGTTTTCGGGTCCTTCAAATCCAGAATGTCCGCGCCCCCCCGCGCCGCAAGCGTCAGTTCCTCCAGGGACGCAACACTGGCGAGCAGCCGGGTCATGGTGCCCTCTCTCCACCAGCCCGGTGTTCGGCGATGCGGTCGAGCAGCCAGCCCCACGCCTCCAACTCCACGGGACCGGCGGTCTTGCCGATGGCGATGGACAGATAGTCGATCTCGCGGTCGACCTTCTCGGAGGGCAAGAGATGCAGGCGGCTGACCAGGATCGCCCCCTCCACGACCGCCGCCTGCGCCCGGTTGAAGCCGCGGAAGGGTCGGTGGGTGGCGAGATGCACCGGGCGGCAGTCCAGGCGGGGCCGCAACCCGTCATCCTCCACCGCGGCCACCTTCACCTCCTCGTGCGCCAGTGCGCCGGCAAGCACCGCGCCGCGGATGCGCTCCGCCGGCACGGTCGGCCAGTCGCGTTTCCGCCCGGTGACGCAGCCGGCGAACACCCGGACGTCGTCGGTGAAGTTGATCACCGCGCAGCGCGTGGCGAGCAGGTTGTCGAGCGTGCGCGACGGGCGGAAGGGCGCCAGGACATAGCCGGTCTCGGTCACCGTGGCGCCCATCGGGGCGACGTGGACGTTGCCCGCCGTGTCGCGGCTCGTGACGATGGTTTCGCGGATGAAGGTCACGTCCCGCGCCCTCCCGTGCCGTTCGGCGCGTCCACCGCGACGCCCCAGCGCAGTTCGTTGTCCTGGCTGTAGCGCTTGCCGAGCTGCCAGGCGATCTGCGCGCGGGCCAGCTCCGCCCCGAGATAGAAGGCGTGCCCCGGATCGGTGTGGGGGGCGATGTGCGGCAGCATGGCAAAGGGATCGCCGGCCACATGGTGGCCGTCGCGGTTGTAGAGATGGAGCCCCTGTTCCGTCACCTCGATCCGGTAGTTCGGGTCGCGGATGCGGGCGGCGAGGTCGGCCACCTGCTCCGGCGTGCTGCTGAAGGGCTTGCGGTCGCGCAGGCAGAGCAGGGCGTCGCCGAAATTGCGGGGCAGGGCGCCGGCCTCCGCGGCGGCGAAGAACTGGCGCCGGGCCGCGTCGAACTCGCGGATGGTACGGCGGCAATGGGGGCTGACCTGCACCGTCAGGATGTGGTCGATGCGCAGTTCGGAAACGATTCCCATCAGCAGCGCGGTCATCCCCGGCGTGTCGGCGTCGGTCAGCTCGGTCACGTTGCCGACCCCCATGAGGATTTCCAGGTCGGGATGGCGCGCCCGGACCTCGCGGTAGCGCAGCAAGGAGTCGGTGAAGCCGTGGTGGATCGGCTCCAGGACCGGGTCGGCGACGCAGCGCCGCCCTTCGCCGCGGATGGTGTCCAGCGCGCGATCGAGCGACGGCAGATCGCTCGGCGTGGTCGGGATGACGATGGGCACCGCGTCGGTCTCGCGGGCGACCCAGGCGGTCTCCTCGGTCAGGCTGAGCAGGTAGGAGGCGCCCGCCGCGGCACCGCGCAGCAACTCCCTGGGATCGAGGGAATCGACGCTGACCGTGTGGCCGGCCTCGCGCAGCGCCGTCACCGCCTCCTCCAGATGGGGAAAGGGATGGTCGGGCAGCCCGCCGAGGTCGATCACGTCGGCCCCGTCCGCCGCGAAGCGGGCGGCGCGCTCCAGGATGGCCGGCACGCCGAGCAGCGGCGCCTCGACGATCTCGGCGAAGATCTTTGTGTGGTAGCGGCTGAGATCGAGCGGGGCGGCCTGACGCCGGAAATGCTGGGGCAGGTCCTCCAACTCGTCGGGGCCGCGCTCGAAGGGCACGCCGAAATGCGCGGACAGCCGGTCGAGGTCACCGCGGAACCGCCCTGGCAGCAGGACGAGGTCCGCCCCCTCGGTCGAGGCGAGACGGCGCAGCACGATCTCCGTCGTCGCCAGCGCCGCGACCTTGATGCCGAGATCGACCACGGTGGCCTGGAACTCCAGCGGTTCCAAGGAGGCCAGGACGTGGCGCAGGCGCGGTTCGGCCAGCGCGCCGGTCAGGAACAGGACGTGCTTGGGGCGCTCAGCCATCGGCGTTCGGATCGTCGGAAGGCAGGGTCAGCCGGGTGCCGCACGGGTTGCTCTGGTCCAGCGCCTTGGCGAAGCGCCGGTGATCGTCGCGCGACACGCACCATACGGCCCCGCCGTAGCGTGCCAGGCGCTCCGGGAGGGCCGGATCGACGACGCCCTCCGTGACGAGTTCTGACACCGGAACGGCGGCGTCCGGCAATGGAGCGGACTTGACGAGAACCGCGCAGGTGGCGCCGAGCGCGCCGGCCAGCCAGACCGCCAGACTGTCGGAGGTGACGTCCCAGCTTTCCGCCACGTCGGCATCCTCCGCCAGGGGGAGCGGCATCCAGACGGTCGGGCTCGGCCGGCCGCGCAGGTCGGCGAGGCTGCGGGCGGGGGTCAGCCGCGGCTCCAGGTCGACCAGGGCGGTTCCGTACTGCTCCATGGCGAGCAGGGCCATGCGGTGCGCGGCGCGGTCGCCGAAGCCGAGCGCCGGCTGGGCGTCGCGGACGGCGTCGGCGAAGGGACCGCCGCCGGGGACGAGCACGACCCGCAGGCGCCGTGCCGCGGCCAGAATCTCCAGCCAGCGTCGCAATTCCGGGGCGCGCCACAGGCTGCCGCCCAGTTTGACGACCCACAACGGCGCGCTGCTCATGATGACGCTTGCGCTCCCTCGGGGCGGCAACGTTCGATGACGATGCCGACGCCGCCGGATTCCGGAACGACGTCCAGCTTCTCCACCTGCACCCGCGCGCGGGTCACCTCCGGGTTCGAGAAACACAGAGCGAGAATCCGGTCGCCCAGCGTCTCGACGAGGTTCACATGGGCGCCGTCGCGAAGGGCGCGGATGCCGTCGATCAGGAAGTCGTAGGACAGCACCTCATCCAGGCTGTCGGTCATCGGCCGGTCAGGCCAGGGCAGCGTCAGCGAGACGTTGATCCGGACGCGCTGCGTGCGGTCCTTCTCCTGGTCCCAGACGCCGATCCTGAACTGGTCCACATAGTCGCGCAGTGTGATGTCGTAGTACCGGACGCGGCTCGCCGCCGGGCGGTACGGCACATAGGAGAGCAAAGCGTCGTCGGCCAAGCGATCCTCCTCCCCGTGTCCGTCAGGGTTCGTCACCGGTCGGACGGCAGTGCGGGCAGCAGGCGGTGACGCAGCAGCCATTCGACGCCGCGCCGCCATGACCGCTCGTTGTCGCCGCGGATGTCCGCGTTCCCAACGGCGATAATCTCGCCGTCTCCGGTGCGGCGCATTATAATCTGCATGTTGAGGATCAGCGTGCTGATCTTATGGATGAAACCGGTCACCACGATGTCCGCGCCGGCCCGGCGCCCAAGGTCGCGTTCGCAGCCGTTGCACCGATGGAGAGACGCCGGCACCTCCGCGGCGACGGTGCTGTCGCGAACGCCGGTCACCTCGTAACCGCCGTCCTTCAGCCCGTCGCGCAGCAGCGCCGTCACCCGTTCCAGCCGTCCGGCATGGTCCGGATCGGAGGGTTCCCGGCTGGTGTCCACCAGTTCCAGATCGAAGACCAGAACCTTGGCCGGCGCCTGCGCCCCCGCGGGGGCCGCCGCACCGTTCAGCAGCAGGAGCAGGAGCGCCGTTGCGGCGAATTCCGTCGGCCTCATCCGAATGCGTGGATGGGCAAGGGCGCCCGATATCCGGCAGACTCTCATCATGCGTCACCGCTCCGCTGTCCTTGCCGTCGCGTTGCTCACCCTGGCGTCTGCCCCGGCGGCGTCCGTCCCGGCGGAGGCGGCCGGGAGCGATCCGGACTGGCCCTGCGTCCAGATTCTCGTGCCGACCCTGTCGTCCGGCCAGATCTGGCCCGGCGATCCCATCGAGGGGAAGGAAGGCGACTGGCGCGACATTCCCGGCACCGAACCGGTCCTGAAGCAACTCCTCGACCGCCGGCTCGATCCGGAGCAGGAGCAGGCGGCGATCAACCGCTTCGCCGACCAGCTGGAGGCCAACGGTGCGGCGGCGGACCGCAACGCCGCCCTTACCGCCCTGTTCGCCGGCGCCTTCGACGCGCTCAACCAGGAGCGCGGCCAAGCCATTTCGGCCATCAAGCGCTACGCCCACCAGCAGCGCGTCCTGCTCGACAGCATTGATGCGGCGCTGACCCGTCTCCAGGCGCTTCCCGCCGACGCCCCCGAGGCGACTGCGCTGCGCGAGGAGATTGCGTGGCGGCGGCGCATCCTCGACGAGCGGCGACGCAATCAGACGGCGCTGTGCGAACAGCCGGTCCAGTTTGAACAGAAGGCCGGCCGCATCGCCCGGGACATCGCTGCCCGCCTGGACTGAGGCGAGCGGTTTCGGTCAATTCGACGCGCCGCCGGTGAAGGGCTGCACCGTCTCCAGCCCGTATCCCGCCTCCTGCCAGCGCATGGCGCCGTCGGAATACCAGTAGACGTTGCCGTACCCCCACTCCACGGCGCGCTTCGCGGCGTTCCAGGACATCCAGCAGTCCGGCTCGCAGAAGAAGACCAGCCGGGCGGCCCGATCCCCATGACTCACGGTCTCCAGCCCGGCGCGGAAATAGCGCTCCTGCTCGCCCGACAGGCTGCCGTAGCCGGTGTTGGGCAGCCAGACCGCTCCCGGCAGGCTGCGGCGTGGCGGCGGAACCCACACCGCCGGCGCCGGACGGTCCGCCGGGCGCGGCGGGGCCGGCATCACGTCGATCAGCCGCGTGTCGGGAAAATGCTCGATCAGCCGCCGCAGTTCCGCCAGCGTCACGGTGGAGGCGCCGGACAGGCCGGCGGGGGTCGGGGCGCGGTACTGGTCCATCCGGTAGCCCGGCGGCTCGATCGCGGCGGCGGTCTTCAGCGCACCGTCCGGGCCGATGAGCGGGACATGGTAGCGCAGCAGGATGCGGTCGATATCGTCCTGGCGGCGCTTGATGAAATCGTTGAGCCAGTGCTTCCATTCCGGCTCGTCGGAGCGGATGCCCATGGAGATGTTGAACTGCAGCCGGGCGCCCGCCGGCTCCTTGACCAGCGGAACGACGGTCAGCGGCTCGGTCTGCTGGGCGGCGAAGTAACCGGCGATGGGCCCCCAGATCACCGCCGCGTCGGTCTTGCCGGCGGCCACGTCCTCGATGGCGTCGCGGGCCGGGTTGTTGGCGCGCGTGTCGGTGTTGAGCTGGTAGGGCTCGGTCCGGGTGATGCCGTAGAGGCGCAGCAGGTTGACCGCGGGCGTCTTCTCGACGACGCCGATGCGGGCGTCCTTCAGGGACGGATCGCCCACGCTTTCCGCCTTGATGCCCGATTTGGTGCGGTAGACGAGGGAATAGACGGTCCGGTAATAGGGGTTGGTGTTCTGCATCAGCTCTTCGCCGGACGCCGTGCCCATCACGAGGTCGCACTGCCGCGCGCGCAACGTGTTGCGGACGAAGCCAATGGTCTGCGGCCACCAGTAATAGGTCACCGGTTTCTTCAGGTCCTCGCCGATGAGCCGGGCGATCTCGTTTTCGAAGCCCTCCATCCTCTCGTTGGAATAGGGCAGGAGGTTGCCGTCGGCGCAGACGCGCACGGTCTCGCGTTCCGTCACCTCGACGGCGTGGGCCGGCGCGGTGACGGACAGCAGCGCCGCGGCGCAGGCAACGACGGTGCGCACAGAAGGAAATGCCATGAAGGGTCTCCCTCCGCCGGATCAGCCGCCGATGCGTTGCGGGCGTCCGCCGGGCAGCACGCCGTCGGCCCGCGCCTTCAGGTAGCGGTAGATGTCGTCCAGGTGATCCATGATGTTCGGATCGAGGCCGAAGGAGGGCATCACCTTGTCGCCGGTGGCGCCCTGGTTCTGGCGGCCGTTGACCACGACCTCCTTGAACTCGTCGTAGCTGAGGCGCTTGAGCGAGTCCGCGAGGCTGGGGGCGAAGGACGACCCCGACGCGTCGAAGCCGTGGCAGGTGTGGCAGGTCGCGTGGAAGCGGCGGTAGCCGTTGTAGGTTCCCTTGTCCACCTGACCGTCCTTGACGATGTAGGTCGGTGTTCCGTCGGGGGTCGTCGGCGCGTCCTGCGCCAGGGCGGCGAAACAGGCGACGGTGCCCACCGTCAGCGCACCGGTCAGCAAGCCAAGTCTGCGTTTCATGGATGTCGAGATCCTTGCCCGGAAGCCGGGTCCCAGTAAATGCCGAAGGCTCTAAAGCAAAACCCCCGGTGCGTTGCGGCACCGGGGGCAGGTCTGCCGATCACTTCTGGTCCGGGATGTGGAACACCGTCAGGACGCCACCGAGCTGGGTGTATTCGCCCAGCGACTGGTGGGCGCCGACCGCGCCGAGGCCGGCGGTCGCCACGCCTCCACCCTCGGTGTGGCCGGGATGGACGGCGTTGTGCCACGCCTGCGCCCCGGCCTCCTGGGTCAGGCCCGCGGCAAGGCCGATGCCGGCCCAGCCGCCGACGCCCGACAGCACGGCCACATACTGCTTACCGTTGTGGGTGTAGGTGTTGATGTTGCCGATGATTCCGGACGGGGTCTTGAACCGCCACAGCTCCTTGCCGTCCTTCATGTCGACGGCGACGAGGTAGCCTTCGAGCGTCCCGTAATAGGCGACGCCGCCCTTGGTGGACAGGGCGCCGCTCCACACCGCGAAGCGCTCCGGCCGCGACCAGACGATCTTGCCGGCCGCCGCGTCCCAGGCGATGAAGTTGCCCATGCCGCCGTGCGAGTTCGGCGTCGGGTACATGGACACGGTCGAGCCGACATAGGCCTGCCCCGCCGTGTAGGAGACGGAGAACGGCTCGTAGTCCATGCAGATGTGGTTGGTCGGGACATAGAACAGGCCGGTGTCCGGCGAGAAGGAGGCCGGCTGCTGGTCCTTGGTGCCGAGCGCCGCCGGGCACACGGCGGAGGTGTTCTTGTCCTCGCCATTGGCGAAGGTGCTGTATTTGTCGACGACGTTCGGCCGCCCGGTCTTCATGTCGACGTCGGTCGCCCAATTGACCGTCGGGTCATATTTCTGCGCGACGAGCAACTCGCCGGTCGCCCGGTCCAGCGTGTAGGCGAAGCCGTTGCGGTCGAAGTTGACCAGGACCTTGCGCTGCTGGCCGTTCATGTTGATGTCGGCCAGGATGTTCTCGTTGACGCCGTCGAAGTCCCATTCGTCGAAGGGCGTCTTCTGGTAGACCCACTTCGCCTCCCCGGTGTCGGGATCGCGGGCGAAGATGGTCATCGACCATTTGTTGTCGCTCTTGGCCCGGTCCTTGTCGACAGCCCGCTGCGTCGGGTTCCAGGTGCCGGGGTTGCCGGTGCCGTAATAGATCAGGTTGAGCGCCGGGTCGTAGGTGTACCAGCCCCAGGTGGTCCCGCCGCCGCGCTTCCATTCGTCGCCCGGCCAGGTCGAGACGCCGAGGTCCTTCTGCCCGATCGGCTTGCCCATCATCATCGTCTTCGACGGATCGATCTTCACGTCGGCGTCCGGACCGGTCGAGAAAGCCCGCCAGACCATCTTGCCGCTGTTGGTGTCGTAGGCCGTCAGATGGCCGCGCACCCCGAACTCGCCGCCGCTGATGCCGACGAAGACCTTGTCCTTGACCACCAGCGGGGCCGCCGTCAGGGTCTCGCCCTTGGTGTGGTCGCCATTCTTTGCCTTCCACATCTCCTTGCCGGTCTTGGCGTCGAGCGCGACCAGCGTGTTGTCCGCCTGGGCCAGGAAGACCTTGCCGTCGGCGACCGCGACGCCGCGGTTGACGGTGTCGCAGCACATCACCGGGATGACGGTCGGGTCCTGGACCGATTCATATTTCCAGATGACCCGCCCCGGGTTGTTGAGGTCGAGTGCGAAGACCTTGTTGGGGAACGGCGTGTGAATGTACATCACGTCGCCGACGACGATCGGCCCGCCTTCATGGCCACGCAGAACCCCGGTTGAGAACGACCACGCGACCTGGAGATTTTTCACATTGTCGGTGGTGATCTGGTTGAGCGGGCTGTACCGCTGCCCGGCATAATTGCCGAGTTGGGACGCCCAGTTGTTGGGGTTCGCTTCATTCTTGAGAATACTGTCGTTCGCAGAAACCGAGCCGGCTGCGACGACAGCGACAGACGCCAGAAGCCAGCGAGACAATACCTTCATGACGATCCCTCCCGTGATGGCGCTTATTGTTTACCCAAAAACCAATGGGCTTCTTGCTTATGAGCGCAGCGCTGAGTGCAAAAGGGCGTTGTCGCGCGGATGTCGTCGCGCGGTATGTTTTGTTCTGAATTCAATATTCAGAAAAGCTGACGCCAAATTGGCACTTAATGCTATATTGGGACCATCTTCTCGTCAAGGCTCTGCCGAATAGAAAACGCCAAACAATTGCCTTGCGCCAGATTTATCCGGAACTGACCGCAAATTGGTAGTAAGCAATTAATCCTTCAAAAGATGATTTTGTAATTTATTTATTTGCAGTTTCCGAAGAGATGTTTGTGCAGAGCAGCAATATTTGCTGCATAGCAGCGCGACCCGATCCGCGGCGCCGGCTGTTGATGGATGTGTTCCGGCCTTCGTCCCCTTGGATGACGTGTTGAAGGCGCCGGCTCATCGAGTTTTCGTACAGGAAACGCGAACCATGTTTGAACTGGTTCTGGTGATCTGTCTGGCCATGCGGCCGGACCAATGCGCCATCGAGCGTCCACTCTCCTTTGAACGGTACCCGACCGCGGTCGAATGCACGCGCAACAGCTACGTCCACGTCGTGCATTGGCTCATGGAACATCCCAACTGGAACGTCCGCCAATGGCGGTGCGAGCAGCCCGGGGCCTGACGCCAGCGCAGGTCGCTTCAAGGATAGAAAGCACGTCTCTCAACGTTCCGTTGATCTGCGGCGCGCCGACTCCAGACTTGCGCGAAGGCTTCTCTGGACCTCGCGGCCTGTTCTGCTTCATCCGCTGCACCAACGGCTTCGCAAACTCCCAACCTTTAGGCATTGGTTAACCTTCGATGCCTAATGATTCGGCGCCCTGTGGCTTGGCTCATTTCCGAGCAGCCGGAATCCCGCAATCCTGTCCTCGTCCTGGGCATGGCATGCGGCTTGCTCTCGCTGATCCACACGATGTTGGCACAGCTGTGCCGTTGCGTTTTGGAGCGCCCGATGTTTGTTACCCTGTCGATGATCTTCTGCCTGGCGTCCGATCCGACCCAGTGTCGGACCATCAACCCGATGGTTCCCGACACCGAACCCCTGACCATGTCGAGCTGTCCGATCGCCGGTCAGATCGAGAGTGCCAAGTGGATCAACGACCACCCGAAGTACGAGCTTCAGCGCATCCAATGCACGGTGGGCAAGCGGTTCAAGCAGCAGGGCGCGTGAGGGTTTGACCGTGAGGGTTTGACGGGAGACGGTCCGGTGCCGTCTCACGCCAGCGCCGCGGCCCGGCGCAGGTCTGCCACGAACTCCGCCTGCGCCCGCCGCCGCTCCTCGTCTCCCGGAAGTCTCAGCAGGTAAGAGGGGTGGACGGTGACGAAGCCGTTCCACCCGTCGAAGGCCATCGGCCCGCGCTCACGCAGCACCGAAACGGGCCGGCCGCTCAGCGCCAGGGCCGCGGTGGCTCCCAGCGCGACAACGAGGCGGGGGCGGACGAAGCCCAACTCCGTCATCAGCCACCAGCGGTAATGCTTGACCTCGCCGGCGGTGGGGGACTGGTGGATGCGCCGCTTGCCGCGCTGGACGAATTTGAAATGCTTGACGGCGTTTGTCAGGTAGAGGCCGCCGCGGTCGACGCCGGCTTCCTCCAGCGCGGCGGTCAGCAACTGGCCGGCGGGGCCGACGAAGGGGCGGCCCTCGCGGTCCTCATGGTCGCCCGGCTGCTCGCCGACGATGGCGATGGCCGCGCCCTCCGGCCCTTCGCCCAGCACCGCCTGCGTCGCGCCCGGCACCAGCGGTTCGGAGCGTTGGATCAGGCGGTTCAGTTCGGCGAGGCTTTCCGGGGCCTGCCGGGCCATCGCCGCCACCGCCTTCTCCGGCATGCGGCGGCGCGGGATGGCGGCCTCCGCCTCCAGCATCGCCTGGACTCGGGCGGGGGCGGCGCGGACCATGGCCGGGATGGCCGCCGTCTCCGGCATGTTGCTCCAGTATTTCCGCGGCATCTCCGCCCGCATGGCCGTCGGGTTGACCCGCGCCGGGTTGAAGGTGCTCTCGTAATAGCGCAGCCAGCCCTCGGCGAAGCGGTCGTCGGCCAAGGAGTCCGGACGCTCGGCGGGCGGCCCGGTCATCAGGCGGTGGCGGTCCCAGTGCAGCGATCCCTTCGGTGTCAGGATCGTCCACACCATGCTTTCGAAGCGCTCGACGAAGAAGGGGGCGACGGCCTCGACGATGTGGTGGTCGGGCTCGAACCACGCGACGTAGCGTTCCCCGCCGTCCGGGCCGGGCGGAGCCGGGGGCAGGGCGCGGAAGCGCAGGAAGGCGTGCATCTTGTGGATGTCCCGGCGCACCGCCTTGTCGAGCCGCTCCAGCCGGTGCACCAGCGGGTCGGCGTGCTGGTCGAGCAGAGCCCGCTCCCCGTTCAGCACCCGCCAGACCAGCCGGTACAGCAGGGCGTAGCGTTCCGGATCGCCGTGGCAGACGACGGTTTCGATCAGTTGCCCAACCGCCTGGGGCAGGAAGACCGGCGGGCCGTTCTCGGAAGCCGGCGCCGCGTCGTCGTCGAACAGCGACGGCGCGCCGACGGTCCACAGCACCTTGTCGGGCGCCGTCCGGGCGGCGGCGAGGCGGCGCACCGCCCGGCGGAAGCCGTCGAGGTCCGCCCCCTCCCGCAAGGTGAACGTGTGCATCGTCAGAACAGGCTGAGCTGGCTGGACGGCGTGACCAAGCGCTGGCGCAGGTCCAGCCGGTCGGTCAGTCCGCCCACGGGGTGGTAGTCGGCGGCGATCAGAAAGGGGCGGGCGCGCCGCAGACCGTTCGACAGCCGCCCCAGATCCTCCATGCGCAGACGGGTGTGGCGGCGCGCCGACAGGATCTTGTCGACGGCGCGCGCACCCAGCCCCGGCACCCGCAGCAGCATCTCGCGGTCGGCGCAGTTGACGTCCACTGGGAAACGCTCGCGGTTCTTCAGCGCCCAGGCCAGCTTCGGGTCGATGCCGAGGTCGAGCATCCCGGCCTCGCCGCCGGACGCGATCTCCTCCACGGTGAAGCCGTAATAGCGCAGCAGCCAATCGGCCTGATACAGCCGGTTTTCCCGCTGCAAGGGCGGCGGCTTGACCGGCAGGACCGAGCTGGCCTCCGGGATCGGGCTGAAGGCGGAGTAGTAGACGCGGCGCAGCCCGTAGCGCTGGTAGAGCGTGCCGCTGGTCTCCAGGACCGAACGGTCGGTGGCGTCGTCGGCGCCGACGATCAACTGGGTGCTCTGGCCGGCGGGGGAGAAGCGGCGGCGTTCCTCCTTGGCCTCGACGATGCGTTCGTTGACTTGACCCATCACCGCCTTGATGGTCCCGCCGTTCTTCTCCGGCGCGAAGGCCTTCAGGCTCTGGTCGGTGGGCAGTTCGAGGTTGATCGACAGGCGGTCCGCCCACAGCCCGGCCTGCTCGATCAGCCAGGGGCTGGCTTCGGGGATGGTCTTCAGGTGGATGTAGCCGGCAAAGCCGTGGTCGCGCCGCAGGGTCCGCGCCACCAGCATCATCTGCTCCATCGTGTGGTCCGGCGAGCGGATGATGCCGGAGGACAGGAACAGCCCCTCGATGCAGTTGCGCTTGTAGAAACCGAGAGTCAGTTCCACCACCTCCTCCACCGTGAAACGGGCGCGGCGGACGTTGGAGGAGCGTCGGTTGATGCAGTACACGCAGTCGAACAGGCAGTGGTTGGTCAGCAGGATCTTCAGGAGCGAAACGCAGCGCCCGTCCGGCGTGTAGGCGTGGCAGATGCCGGCCCCGGTGGTCGAGCCCAGCCCCTCCTTGCCGCCGCGGCGCGGCTTGGCGCCGGACGAGGCGCAGGAGGCGTCGTATTTCGCCGCGTCGGCCAGAATGCCGAGCTTCTCGATCAATGCGTCGTCCATCGTCCCATCCCACGCTGCTTGTGCGTTCTTAATATGTTCTCATGGGGTGGGG